>CAYVPU010000007.1:0-30289 GCA_964453885.1 uncultured Anaerolineae bacterium
GGGAAAAAGAGAGCTTTCCTGTTACCACGAGATAGAGTCACTGGTCTCCTCGTTGACTGCTGGATCATACACATAACCCATCGTGATGTTCGCCGCGTGGCGCGGGTCAAGGGTGCCGGCGTAACGGGCTGCCGTTGGGAACCACAATGAAACCGTCGAGAGTACCCGCAAAGCCGTTGGCAGGGCCGTCCCAATAGAGGCCAGGACCAAAGGTGCAGGTCGTAGTCCTGCCCAAGGAACCAGGAATGCAAACAAAAATGTCCGCTCCGTCGCCACTGCTGCCGTTAACAGTAAAAGAACCCCAGTGGTCAAGTAGATTTCGCCGGTGACACTGTCGATCCAGACACCACTGACACCTTTGGACGAAGAGTCGCTGAGGCCAACGTCGGAGCCAAAGTACCCGGTCCAGGTACCGCTGGTGGTCGCTTCGCACCTCCAAGTCATTTGCTTTTAACTCCCACTCTTTTTCAACAATCTCTCGATTTCACCAAACTTGACTTTACGAAGCCTTTTTTTTGCAAAGTAGGAACTAGTTGATAATTCGTTCTTGACCAACTTGGTTCTGATTCTCAAGAATTCCAGGCTCTCACTCATAGAGTAGCCTTTTGATAATAATGGGAAAAAGGCATACATTGGAGAATGTTTATAGAGCAGAGCTGCCTTCTCAACTCCAAGTATAAACTCTCTTAGCAGCTCAGAAGCCCTTAACGCATCCATCGTAGGTGTTTTCCATAGGCAATAATCGTATTCATCGCCCAAAAAGCTGATATTATGTTCCTCCTGTTCATCGTATATAATTGAGCCAGGAAACAGGTAGAATAGAAAGATTTTATACAGTTTGAGCGGTGAGCTATTAATCCAGTTTAGCGTGTTATTAAAAGTCTCGTCCGTTTCACCAGGAAATCCCAGAATAAAACTGCCGTAAGGTGTGATATTATGGCGATCTAGTATCTCTAAACACTTTATGTTTGATGAGGCAGTAGTTCTCTTATTCATGAGCTCTAGAATACGGTCATCTCCACTCTCCAAACCAACACACAGGACTTTGCAGCCCGTCGCCTCCAAAAGTTGTGCGTTATCCTCATTTATGGCACTGGCTCTTATGCCTGCAAACCAGTTGAAATCAAACTTTTCTTCTAACATCATTTTGCAAATTTCCTTGATCCGTCTTGGACCAGTCGCAAAATGATCATCTGTAAAGGAAACATTTTTTATACCGATTGAACTTATTTCCAAAAGTTCGTCACGTATACTCTGTACAGAGCGCTGTCTAAACCCTGGATTCGCTTTTGGAAAAGTACAGAACTTGCACTTGTAGGGACATCCTTGACTTGCTCTAATGAAAGCAACACCTTTAGCAATACCGGCTACATCAGCCCATTCAGGATAACATGAATCAATGTCATAGTGAACGTCTCTTCTTTCAGAATATCTAATGCTGCCATTATCTAAATATACCATGTTTGGAATATCTTCCAACTTGGCTCTCGCCAGGATTCTTTGTAGAAGCAAGTCTAATGTATCCAATCCATATTCTTCTAGAATCATATATACCTTCTCTGATACAAGCCTTTCAAATTTGGTTTCGAGTCGTCTGTTCGAATCGAGCTTGGTCAGAAGGACACTGCTCCCTATAATAATTGGGATATTTCTATTGATTTTACGAACGAAATGAATGATCCTTTTGATCGTCTCCGCATTAAAAAACGTCGCTGATATTGCTACTGCTAGTGGATTATTCTTCAAGGCTTCTTTTAATTCGAGACGATTTCCCTCAAAGTTGTCTATATTTATAGGATTGTAGTCGTGTTTTAACAAATAGTCATAGATGTGTACAGATGTGCTTGAAGGAATACCTATTGGGTCGAAAAACTCGGGGCTTGTACTGGGATCGTAAACGTACCTGCCCCCGTTGTTAACATAATTTAAGAGATCGAATATGCCGAAACGGTGGTTTCCTATCCATTCGGGCATAGAAACATTGTCCTCAATTCTTGCTTTTATTCTTCTTGCTGGTGCGTTAATGGACGGACGCCCAGTAAGGTGCTTTTGTTTAATGTGACTGCCCCAAGCTAGCAATCCTTTCAAAGAAGTCCTTTTAATATCAACTGTGGGATTTCTGCTTCTAGCCAGTATTATGACGTCGCGGTTTGACATGTTTTCATCTCCTGGTTTGAATGACCAGTCCCTTGGTCACCGTTCAACGGTCAATCTTGGAATACAGCACTAAAGTCCATGGTCTCGCAGAGCACGTCCGCACGCCTGCGATCTTTTCGCCCTTGATTCGCTATGGTCAATTCGCCACCTGCTTGCAGACGGAGATAAGTGCCATAGCCTATCCGCTGTTTGGCCCACTGGCCCAAGAGTGGTAATCTCTCAGAAAGGAAATAAATCTTTTCCGCTACCCGCCTAACACTTTCCCGTCGGGACCGCGGTTGAGCAAAATCAATCACATCCAGGACTCGGGGAGCGTGTAGAGCAGCTTGAATATGCAGAGGACTGTCATCTACCTGCAAATCGATATGATTGGGATAACAAAAATCTGTTCTCCTCCTCCCCTCGATCTGGGACTCGGTGGAACAAATCTTGACTCGATCCGTGCTGAGCAAGAGTTCTGCTCCTTGCCACAGCACGGCAAAATTTGTGTGCAAATCTACTGTCCTACGCCCGACAAGATCCCCAAAGACCATTGTGTACCCATCTGCTACCACACGGCCCCAAGTCCAATTTCGAAGGACCTGGCATAGATCAAGATTGCCCCAATTGTGATCATGGTAGCCGATGCCACTCACAGCCATACGCTCATTGTCCACCCACAGCCAGCCCGACACTCCGGCACGCGGCAAGGGAATAATCCAGTGAAATGACTGTTTGCTGGCAGGATCCTCAAACATGATACCTGTCCCGATCTGTAAACCCTCCACCTCTCTATGGTACTCCAGGCTGGCCCGTATTGAACCCTGTTCGATGTAGACGCCGTAGTGATCCCCCGCATCCCACACTCGAGAAGGCCCCAGCCGCACATCGCACTGTCCTACGGCGCTGCTAACCTCGGAAGGCTTGAAGGCTGCAACCTCGACTTTCCTCCAATCCCCAGGGCCGTACAAGTGAATTGCGATGACAGCAGGACGGCTAATGATGTTAAAGAGCGCTGTGTGCAAGGCCACTACCAGGTGATAACCATTGTCAAAATGAGCGTCAAAATACCACCACTCGAAGAACTTTGTCCCTGGCAGTCGGTGCGCGCCATCTTGTGCTGGATCCAATGGCCTGGGTGTCTGATCGCCTTTGATAAAGCGCGGCTGATGGCTTGTTGCCAGAGAACGCGCTTGATTTAATGTCATCTTTACGTGCTCCCTACCTGGCAAACATGGGCCTCGCATCTAGTCACCGGCAATCCGCCTGAGGATCACCTGGGCGCACGAGATACCAGATTCCATCGCCTGCGGCACAGATGGTCTCTCTGGCTGGACAGAGTCGCCAACGCAGAAAAGGTTGGAAATAGGAGTTTGCAACGGGAACCGCCGATTACCTATTTCAGGCGATGTGCCATATACAAACGGCTTTAGGCCAAACTCTCGTTCATACTTTGCTGGATCGTAGACCGTGTAACCCGTTACCCGTTCCGATAGCCTTGGAAAAAGCAGATCCAGCCCATCGGTCATAATCCAATGCACTTGTCGATCTAGCACTTTTGGCGCAACATTACCTCTGGGATGGTAAAACTGTAGAGTGGCACGGTGGCCTTGGAAACTCTGCTTTTCCAGGTTTGTCGGAACCTGGAGAATGAAAATGGATCTGTCTGGGAATTTGCCTTCCTCAAGCAGCCGAAACTCTTCTATAGGGTCTTCTGCCATCAAGAAAACGCCAAATCCAGCGGGAAATTTTTGTAATGGCGAAATGTTAAGAAAGACATTTACAACTTGCAGCGGCCTTTTTAGAGACTTGATCTCTTCAAGATATGCCTCATTCCACACTTTGTGACTGGTCAGGGTCAGAACTGTCGTCTTGATATCGGCATTGCTAATCACAAAATTCGTTTTGTACTCACCTTGGTCTGTTGTGACTCTGCAAGCATGTGGATCCTTTATCGCGATTTGATTCACTTTCTCCTGAAACACCAATCGTCCCCCATGCAAGAGGATAAAGTCTACCAGTAGATCAGCCACTCGCTTGTTTCCACCGAAAAGATGCACTGGATTGCCCACTATGGTTCCCGTTGCGCTGTTTCCCATTCCCAGGTAGTGGGATGGCAGATGGTATGGGCTGACACCTGACACTCCAAACATTACGTACCCTAACTGACGAATGAACTTGTTACCCGTGAGAGAATCCAGCACTTGGCCAACCGATTGATAACGATCAAAACAAGATCGCTGATAGAGTGTAGGTATCTTGGCCAGGAAGCCCAAGATGTCCAACCATGATACCTGATGCTTGCGCAACTCGCGCAAAGTGTAGCGACTGAATGGGAGAGAGAAAAAACTATCGCCAATTTTGGCGCCTATCCTGGATGGCCTGAAGGGACTGTCAACACCGAACACATCCTGGAGAATCTGGGGCACCCGCTGACCTAAAAAGAGCGCACCAATGTCGTACTCTGCACCGTCAACTACCCTGGAGTAGCAACGCCCACCCGGAAAAGGTGTCTGCTCTATGACTAGCGTTTCGACGCCTGCCTTAGCCAGGTAGGCGGCCGCCGATAGGCCCCCAACGCCAGCACCGATCACAACGGCCTTGTAACGATTCATGCTCTTTTAACGTCTCCCTTGTTTCTAAACGAATCCTACGCCGCGCAGGCGACTGTCCACCAACATCATCAGCGGGAAAGTCACCTGCTTTAAGGGCAACCGTGCTGATAGTTCCTTTAACCGTTTTTTCAGTTCAAAATTCTTGGCAAGCCAATGGAACTCGCGGATTGCACTGTCGCGATCTATGAATGTCTGAGCTGCAACTTTCCCTGATGTGAGTGCACCACTCATGCCGTGCAGCAAAAAAGGATCTATCATACCGCTGAGGGTGCCTGCAAGTACCAACCCCTTGTGAAATAACTGTGCTCTGGTGGAAACAGCGCCAGTCGAACATACCCATTTGTTAATCTGAATCCCTTCAGTGGCTTTCAAGATCTGCTGGAACTCGTGCAGACTGCTCTCGGCCAGCCTCTTGCGTGAAAACAGGAGGGCGAATAACAATCCGCGATCTGCTGCCAGGTATGCGAAATCATAGTTCGTACACCTTGACATATAAGAAATCAAAACAGAGTCAAGTCCGGTCCTCTTTACCCCCCGGTAGCCATATATTGGCACGTGGGGTATGCTCAGTTGTTGGTAAACCTCAGCTTCGAGGCCGGTGGCAACGATGACGTTCCGCGCGGTCTTGAGCCTGCTTACATCTAATTTGACTAACGGATGAAATTCTACACCTACTTTCACCGTCTTTTCAAACAAAAAAGTGTCTAGTGAACCCTCTCTGGGACCCCGTTCACAGACGTACATGCTTCCAAGAGCAAAGACCTTCTTTCTCCCGTAGCGATAGAACGTGATCGAGTCCACCTGACGAAAGCAACAAGAAAGGTCTATGCCAATGTGCTTCCATGTCTGCTCCGGTTCGAGAACCGTCGTTTGAACGGACGGGTGCCATTTAGGATTTCCACCTATCCGGCGCTGCGAGTCAAAGATATGAACCTCAAAACCCTCCTCAGCCAGGTGGATAGCGGCCACAAGGCCAGCAAGCCCTGCGCCATATATGTCAACTCTTGTCCGCGACTTGCTCACGTTCACCTTCCTCAAGCAATTGAACCACGCCCTTGAAGCCATCCACGCGTATGAGCTGACACGTACGGATGCGGCGTGTCGCGTTGGCGACGTTGAGCACAGCAGGCAGACCGTATTCGCGGGCAACAATGGCCCCATGAGAAAGTAGCCCGCCAACCTCCGTAACCAGAGCGCTGGCGTTAAGCAGGAGCGGTGCCCAGGCCGGGTTGGTCGAAGGAGTGACCAGGATCTCGCCGTGCTCCAGGCGAGCTGATTCTCGCAGGTCCAGGATGACTCTGGCACGCCCAGTGACCCGACCCGGACTGGCAGCTACCCCGTTCAGAGTTGTTACGCCCGTCTCGCTGGTCTCGTCAGGGCCGTGGCCGTTCTGCGACAGAGTCACGGCGTGCAGCGAGCCGTCAGACCTTTGCTCAATGATTTTTGGTGGTTCGGCCTTGGCAACTTGGAGGCGGTGTTCGGTGCGACGGCCAGAGATGGCTCCGGCGAGTGCTTTCTCGTCGCTCTGACCAGCCAGAAATGCTGCAATCTCTTTGCGCGTCAGGTAAAACAGATCGGCGACCTCGCTCAGCGCGCCCTGCCCGATGAGACGAGCTGCCAGGGCCAGGTAAAGCTCTCGCAGGTGACTGTGGGCCATGACAAAGGTGTACTTGAGGTTCTCGCGGATCAGGCTATACTGTTGCGTCCAGCGCAGCAGGACTTCAAAGAACAGGCGGCGTGGCCCAATCCGCAATCGGCGGCGCATGTTCTCGGTGGCGCAAAGGCGTATTGTTTGTTGGGCTTTCGGGCTGGGGACAGTATGGCCATCGTGGCGAGCACGCAGGTGGCTTTGCAGCATCGTCAGCACATGGCTCGCGTCCTCTCGCCAACGGGGGAATGCAAGCTCAAACTCGCGGAGGCTGGCGTGGCCGTATTCGTCCAGGAATTCGTCAAGCTGCCGGGCAAAGCGGTTATCAGGAGACAGGTTGCTCACGCAATCACCGAGTGCCTCTGCTGTGTCATCAAAGAGGCAATCTCTCAGGTCGGGGGCTGCCGCGACCTCATCAGCCAGGGCCGCCAAGTCACGGCCCATCTCGGCACTCTTCATGTCAGGCAGCCCGGTGAACAGATGGGCCGTCTCGACAGTGCCGTCGCTCCAGCGGGGGCCAAACTTTTCCAGCAGGCTATAGAGTAGCATGGCAAAGATAGTCACGGCCAGGTGAACACTCATCGCCTGCTGGCCGATCTGCCGCCAGCGCTCGGCCTCGGCCCACAGTTCTTGATCGGTCAGCGTCTCTGGTGGCGGGGCATGTTCCAGTTGGGTGGGAATAGCCTTCATGCTCCGCTCTGCCTGGCGTGGCAGGGTCGGCATCAGGAGGAGAGCGCGGAGGCCGGTCTCAGCCATGGACACCGCAGCGCGGGATAATCCCAGTAGACGGGATCGCCCGCCGCCGATCTGGCTCAGGTGACTGGGATAGAAACGGCGCATCAATCGTTGGAATTGACTTTGGTTAAAGTAGATGCGCCCATAGAAGCGGCCAAAGAGGCCGGCAGCCGGGTAGCGGCGCACGCCTACACGACCCAGAAAGGAGCAGAAAGCCTCATTACCTAATGGCTCCAGCACTGACCAACTGAGGGGCGTCACCACGCCAGGGATCACCTCACCCACGTTGTCGTCGGTCCAGATCTCGCTACCAATTGCCTCGGCGCGGTGGAGCAGAGTGTCCATGTCTACCTGACCGTCCGCAGTAATAGAGCCAGGGTACGCCATTGCCGTCACGGGGCGGCTCTGGAGCAGGTAGGTATGGCCACTGCTCTGAGCCCACTCGATGTCTTGAGGATGGCCGAAGAAGCGTTCCACTTTGGTAGCTAGTCGGGCTACTTGCCGAAGCCGTGCTGGGTTCAGGATCGCGTGGCCCCGGCGTGCCGACGACGATTCATGGACCTCCCAGGTTCGCTTGTCCATCCGGTAGCGGTCGGGCGTGACGCTGCCAGAGACGAGTCGCTCACCCAGGCCGGTAGTTACCTCCAAAACGATTTCGTCGGCACCGGTGATGGGGTTGATGGTAAAGGCCACGCCAGCATAGTCGGCCGGCACCATACGTTGCACGAGGACGGCCAACGCTGCACCAGAGGCATCGGGCTGCAACCGCGTCCGGTAACTCAGCGAGCGGGCCGTCCATAGGGAGGCCCAGCAGTGTTTGATGCTCTCCAGCAACGCCGACTCGCCGCGCACGTTCAAAAAGGTGTCGTGTTGACCGGCGAAGGAGGCCTCTGCTGTGTCCTCAGTAAGGGCAGAGGAGCGGACAGCCACCGGCAGCAGAGGAGCGCCGCCGGTCAGCACGCGGTAGACCTCGATGACCGCTTCTTGAATCCCCAGCGGCAGGTTCGCCCCACTGATGGCCTGTCGAACGAGGCGTGCCTTCTCGTCGTCAGAAAGAGTGGGACGAGCCAGCAGGGCTTTGATCTCGCCAGCCAGGTTGTTGGCAGCCAGGTGATGGCGATAGGCGTCGGCCGTGAGGCAGAAGCCAGGTGGCACGGGAAAGCCCGCCTTTGCCAGCCGTCCCAGGGCGTGAGCCTTGCCGCCCACCAGGGTCACCGCATCTGTATTTTCATAGATTTCATCCAAGAAAAAAACAAACAAGTCTGCAATTCCTCTAATAGTGGCGCAGGTGTTTACTCTTTCAGCTCAGGCTCTGGAGGTATGTAGCCAGGCCAGCAGAGGGCGGAGCGGCCACGTCGCCGCCCAGCGTCGTGGTGAATAAAGTCCGTACAGCAGGCCCAAGACCAGCACAAAGACGGCGTTGGGCCAATAGACAAGCGTCATCCAGCCGGCCAGGTAGAATGGCATCAGCACCGAGGGCAACGGGTGATGGATGACGTGCAGGGCGTCGCGCAGGCGGGCCTGCCGGGCCTCGTCGTAAGGGTCCTTGGACGCCAGTCGGCCCTGGCGCAGCGCACGCCACGAGCGGCCAACCGTCAGGGCATAGAGTGGCACGTAGAGCAATGCCAATGGCCAAGCCGGGGCGACTCGCCAGCCAACCAGAGGCAGGGCAACTGGCGGCAGGGCCAGCAGCAACAACACCATGACACCGCCCAGTGCCAACCGTTCGGTTTCCAGGCTGACGGCATAGGCAGTCTGGATGGTGCCGTACCCGCGTCGAACCGCAAAGGTACCAGTGCCGGTGCTGGCGTCTTGAGACCAGTCGCGCATCTGGTGGCCCACGTCGGAAGAGATGCCCCGTGCTGTGGCAAAGAGTACAAAAGCCAATGCCCCCCAACTGACCGGCTGTCCAAAAGCGGCGAACAAGAGGGCTGTGGGCAACGTCTGCTGAGCCGCGATGGTTGTCGCCAGGCCGGCCAGTCCCCATTCCTTGAGTCGCAGGGGCGGCAGCGAGTAGAATGTCGCCGCCAGCACCCACAGCAACCATACCGGCATGAACCATGGGCGGTTCAGGAACGGTAGTCCGAACAACGATCCGATTGCCAGCGCCGCCAGCACGACCAACTTTGCCCGTCTCTGGCTTATGCTCTGGAAAACGTTGGGTTTGCCGTGCTGTCGATCCAGTTCGACATCTGCCAGGTCGTTGATCAGGTAGCCGTAGCCAGTCATGAGTGTGCTGAACAAGACAAAAAGTCCCACTTGGCCCAGAAAGGTCTGGTTGAACAGCCGGTCGGTGAGGGCGATGTAGAACAGGCCTGCCAGGTTTTGCCATATCGAGTTGTAGCGGATAATACCCCAATTGCGCCAGGCGAGGAGGCGCAAGAATTTTTTGATTTGCATCCATTCCATCCATGTCAACAGGAATGTCAACATCCATAACGTGAAGAATGGTTGGTGCCAGGTCAAGAATCTCGGCACCGGTGATGTGTCGCTCCCTGACAATACCTGGGCCGAAAGCTGCAAGAATGCCGTCTCGGGCAAAGTTGCGGTCAGCTTCTATTGGTCTTGAAACCTGGCCTTGGCCCACTGCCAATGCCCGGTCAATTCGTCCCACCTGGGGAGCAGCACATTTTGCCATGGGAGTCGGGAGTCACGCAAAAAGAAGACCAACAACACTATTCCCGCCGCCGCGTACCCCACTGTGGAGGCTGTCGCTGCACCCACCACGCCCCATTGAGGGATGAGTATCCAGCCGAGGCCAAGGTTGAGCGCCAGCGCCGTGCTTGAAGCCAGGATTGAGACTTGCTGCCGGTTCCGGCTGGTAAAGTTGCGGCTTAGTACTTTGTAGAGGCACATGGATAGCACGCCGGGCAGCAGGATCAACAGCGGTGGCACGGTGGCACGATAGGCTAGCCCATAGACCAAGGGCACCAGAAACCAACTCACTGTCAGCATCCCCACGACGATAAGGCTAGTGATCGCAAGTGTATTGCGGCACACCCTGGCCGTGATCTGGTGGATTTGTTCCACCGAAACGTTGGATAGCCGGGGAAAAAGTACTACTCCCACGGAATTGGGGACGTACCAGACCACCTGGGCCAGCGAGGCAGCTACGCCGTAAAAAGCCACCTGGTTGGGGGTCAGAAAGAGCGCGATCAGATATACGCCGAGTTGATAAAGTTCCCCACCAGATTTTGCACACAAGATTTCAATCCAAAGCGGGATGTCTCTTCCGTCAACGGGCGGTCAAAAGTCAGTATCAGAGGCACTTCTCGGCTCATCAGAACCAGGCTAAAAATGGTCATCAACACCGTGACAGCGACGTACACGCCCACTGCGGCGGTCAGTCCGCCCTTGATCAAAACCAGGACGATGACAAACCCCACCAGCATCACAATTGGAGCGACCAGCTGCCGCAGGTTGAACAGGTCGAACCGTTGGCGTGCGCGCAAGATGGAGAGCATCATTCCATCCATCAGAAGGGGGGGGATGAGCAGCATCAACGACGGCCAGTATTCGTGAGGCAGTCCCTTGAGCACGGTCCGCAGGGCTGTCCCTTTGAACGCATTAAGGATAATCACCGACAACAGGCCAATGGCAGCAGTCATCACGAGCGCGTTGCCCAGGACCACTTTGGCGTCGCGCTTCTTTCTGCCCGCCAGGTAAATATTTGCCTGTGGCAACCCCAGTCCGGCAAGGCGGACTATTGTCCAGGGCAGGGCCATCGCCAGCACCATGACCCCACGCTCTGAGACGGTCAAGGCTCGAGCTAGCACGACGCCGATGAGAAAATTTCCAGCGACGGCGAAAAGCTCTGTGGAAAGGGTATAGAACACGTCGCGGATAAACACGACTAGATTTGTCCTTTCAGAACTGCCAGCGGGCGCAGTCGCGCCACCGGGCGGGCAATATCGTGGGCTTGCAGAACCGCCAGCACTTTTTCCAGACCGTCGTCGGACAGGTGCGGACGAATTTCAGTCAGCCCGTTCTCATACGTGTACAGGCGAGTCGCTGCGTTGTCCCTCAGGGGGCGACCCAGTTGCAACGCCGAGCGCCCCGCGCCGTGGCCAGCCGAGTGGAGACTGTGGGCTGCGCCCTCGCCGGCCACGCAAAGGTACGACGACGTGCGATCCGTGCCCGGCAGCAGCACCGGATGACCGGTGCGCGCAAAGGGCGATCCGGCCGGTGTCTGCGATGGCGGCGCAACTCTCGCGGCGTTGTGACGATGCACCCACAGGGCTTGCCCCGCGATCGTCTCCCGGCGAATGCTGTTATGCGGCGCGTCCCACAGTAACGCCGGAGCAGCGCAGCCTTCTCCCCAGACAGCACGAAGCGCATCGCGCAGCGTCGCCAACACGGCCAGGCGGTTGGCGTAGGCATAGTTGCTCGCGGCCTGGAGGGCCAGCAGTGTGCGTTGCCCTTCTTCTGAATCAACCGGGATGGGCGTTAGCCAACGTGGAAACGCGTGATAATTGATGCGATGCAACACACGCCCTAGTTTACCAGTTCTCAGGTGAAAAGGCAACTTGACCTGCCACTCATACGCACGGCCCCGCCAGGTGTTCTTGCGCCGGTGGGCGTATAGACGTCCCACGAAGGCTCCGAGGCGGCCCGAGTCGGCGTGGTACATGACGACGAGTTGGCTCTTGGTCAGGTTCCAGGCGCGGGCAATCTCTTCATCGTGAATTTCGTCTACGGTCTGGAGTTCCAGAAAGTGATTCCCCCGGCCGATTAGAGCGAATTCCCAGCCGCCGACTTTCCGCAATGATCGGGGCACGGCTTCCAGGATGGTTTCGGCGTCCACACCATCTGGCGGCAGCGCGTTACCCTGTTGATCCATGTAATCGGGCGTGGACGGATCCAGACCATAGCGCTCCACGGCGGCCTCAGCGCCTCTAAGCAGGATGTCGGTCATTTCCTCCGGCGAGAGGACCGGCGACCGGCGGGCCAACGATAGTCGCTGGGCCAGTTCGCCAAACAGCACGTCCAGGGCAGCATCGGTGGCATCGTCGGCGCGGAGGGCCGTGCGGGCCAGGGCCATGCCACAGTTGGGCGACGGGCTGGATAGACCCAACACGATGTGACCGCGCGTCGCCGTGGCGACGCTGGAAGGACATTCCAATCGCGGCTTGTGGTGCAAATCGGGGAGGGCTACAACTGTCCCGGCCAGTGTCGTCAACGAGGCGATTTTTTTCAAAGCGGCGATGATCTGGGTTGACGGGGCAAGTCGCTGGCTAGCGTAGACCCGCACAGGAACCTTCATGCGATCCTGCGGTGCTATATCCTGGCACGAATCTTCTACCATTCCAGTTTCCCCCGGACAAGGGCGACGACCTGATTCAGGTTCTCACCGGGCTTTATGGTGAGTTCGTAGCAGGGCATCTGGGCCAAGAGTTGACGCAGGGTCTCTATGCGCCGCTGAAGGCTGCCCGCCCTCGGAGACAGGAGGTTCAGAATGGCAGCTTGTTGAGCATATTCGTCGAGTTCTCTGGTCAGAACGTCGGATGACAGGGTGAACTCTAGGGTTTCCTCGGCCGATATTGGCCTCAGATTTAGTTTCTTTCCCTGGCGCAAGGTGCAAAATAGACGAGGCTTTGCCGACTGCACCCGATCCGAGATGGGAATCTCGTAGCTCTGACGGTTGTGGGAAAAAGCCTGGTCAGTGGGTTTCAACCGTCTGTTGAGACTGGTCAACAGCTTGAGACTTTGTTCGTCCAGATGGATCGGTTCAGGAAAGGCATAGATCCGTTCTCCATCGTGAAGGATCAGGTTATCCGAGACTAGCTGGGCGTGGGGATTACTCAAAAAGGCCAAGGTGAGGGTAGACTTGCCCACACCACCCAATCCGGACAGTATGACCGCCCCTTGTGGCCAAGCCACAGCCGAAGCGTGCAGAGGGTACCATTGCTGGCTGCGTTCGATGTGCCATAACAACGGAAAGTAAACCAAATTGTAAATCAGCGCGGCATAGATTCTCTCTCGGTTGGCCTTGCTTCCCAGGTGCAACCTCATCCGCTTCGATAGGGGACGAAAGGCAGCGTCCACGGAGACGTTCGCGCCGGCCAGCGACGTTCGCAATTGCAGTCCTGGTAGCAAAAGGATTTCGGTCTGCACGATTTCATCCTTGCCCAGCAGCAGCCGTCGGCTGAGGCGATGGTAATCATCAATGGGCGATCGTGCCGGGATCAACTGCTGGCCCCAGCGTAGCCGCACATGGACGTCTGGCGTTTCCACCGGCGGTGACAGCAACATTGCCAGATGCCCCCGGGCATAGGTTATAAAGTCCTCACTGTTCGATTCCAGCGTGAGTCGCGTCTTGTGGATAGTTAACGACAGTGCCCCTTTCACGATTTCTCCCCTACCACTTCACTATGAAGCACTCTGCTCAACGGAGAGACGAGATAACGATTTCCGAAAGGGCAGGCGCAGGGGATCATCCCATGCCCCGGCTACGAAACCAACAGCCCAGACGTATAGCCCCAGTAAAAGGACCGGCAGTGCAACCCAGTGCTGCCGGATGACCTCTGGTCGCCAATTGGCAAAGTGGGTCATGGTGCGCAAGAGCTTGACCAGAGGCAAGAAAGGAGCTGCCAGCAGCGCCAACAACGGCGATCGGGCCAGGAAGGCCCCCTCTTTGCCGGTTAATTCTAGCACTTGAGCGGTGCTATGTCCAATTCGGCGTTGGTGTTGCAGAAAAGACCGCCACTCAGTTCGATGGGTGTGTTTCACCTGTATATCTGGCTCGAACCAGATGGGGATGCCCTGCTGTCCCAGTCGCCAATGAAATAACAAGTCTTCCTGGGGATAAAACGACGTGGGAAACCCGCCAAACCGGACGAATATTGAGCGATGGTACGAGATGTTGCAGGTGGGCAGGTGGCGCACCAGACGAGGCTCGCCGACGGAGATAAACTCGCGGAACTCACCCAGGAAGCTGGCCCAGGCCAGAATCTTTTGCGGGTTGCCATTCTCCACGCCGCCGCCCACGACAGGATGTCCCGCCCGTTGGGCAGCAACAATCTTTCGCAACCAATCTGGGGGTGCGGTACAGTCGGCGTCCAGGCAGGCGATGATCTCTCCACGCGCGTGGGAGATGGCCACGTTGCGAGCGGTGCCGGGGTCGGTTTGCTCGTGACGGTGAATGAGATGGATCTGGGGAAACGCCTGCGAGATGAAGGCTGGCGTTTCGTCGCTCGAACTGTCTACCACGATCACTTCATAGGGTTCGCCAAAATCTTGGGCCATGACCGAAGAAAGGGTGGCCCGGATGGTGGCGGCGGCGTTGTAGGAAGGGATGACAACGGTGACAACAGGCATGGGCTCCTGAGCATCGGCGGGTGTCTGAACTTCGAGGATCGGAAAGATGTGCTGCGTCAGTTGGGTCACCTCGTGGTGGCAAGCTGGGCAGACCAATCGAGGCGACAGGAAACGCGCCCCGCAATGGGCGCAAGAGCGACCGACCATGGCGTAGCGTTCCCGATTGTAGCGCCAATATCGCGGTAGGGTCACGATGTCCCTCGCTTTCTGGTTCGTTGCAAGAGATCGTCAGGCATGAGCCGACGTCTCCCCGCATTATAATGGAGAAAAGTAGGATTTTCGTGTGTAAATGGTTAAAAAGTGGTTAGAATTGCGGCGTTAGGGCAGGATGCCGAACTGGCGAGCCCAGGTCACGGTCATTGCCAGGCCCTCGGCATAGTCCACAGCGGGGCGATAACCCAGCTCTCGCTCTGCGCGTTGGCCGTTGAATCCCCGATTGATTGTCAACGTATCGATCTTGTCCCGTGTGATGAACGGTGCATCACCTAGAACCCGGAGACCTGACCAACGTTGGAGGGTGTACACGGCTTCCATCATCCAGGCAGCAGCTTGGGCGGGCATGAGAGGGACGTGCCAGCGAGGAGGTGCTTGACCCAAGGAGGCGCAGGCCTGGGCGACCAACTCTTTCATGGTAATGGGGTGAGTGCCAGGGATGATGTAGACACGGCCGTTTGTTTGATTACTTTCGCCGGCCAGGATGATCCCTCGCACAGTATCAATGATGTAGGCCAGGTGAACGTGGTTGCGGCTGTTTCCCAGCGATACAAAGCGACCGGCGGCCAGCAGGGTGAGGAGTTTGGTGATCATGCCGTATTCGTCGCCGGGACCGTAGGTGATGACCGGGCGCACGACGGTGGCTATCAGTCGGCCCTTCTGGGCATATTCCAGCGTTAACTGCTCGGCCAGGGCCTTGGTGTAGTGGTAGTTACACTTGCCATCTTTGGGGCAATAGGGATAGCTCTCGTCAATATCCAGTGCTCCAGGATATCCCAGCACGCCCACAGAGCTGCAATAGACAAAGCGCGCGCCCTGGCCAGCTGCCGCGTCCAAAAGGTGACGTGTCCCTGTGACATTGACGGCGTGATAGTCTTGATATGGCAGTCCCCAGCGGTCGCGGATGGCTGCCAGGTGGTATACCTGATCAACACCCTCTACGGCCTGGTGCAGCGAAGCTGCGTCAGTCAGATCTCCTACAAAGGGCGTCACTCCATTGCAGTTGATGTGGGCAGATGGCGTTCGAATCAGCGCTCTGACCTGGTGCCCCTGGGCAGTCAGGGCGCATGTCAGGTGCTGGCCGATGAAACCGGACGCACCGGTGACCAGAGCTTTCATAATTGTCTTTCCCCCTCCCCCACACACACAACAAGACCCCGGCCAACAGACCGGGGCCTTGACATTGTGCCCCAGCGATCATGTTCCGCCCGACAAGATCGATGAAAAAAAGAGTAACCAGAGAAGCAAGTTCATACGGGCTGTTGGCCACCGAGAGATGCTGACCAGATTAAACCTTCTCTCCCAGGATGCCCACGTGGTGTGCAAAGAGTTTCTTGACGATAGGTAGACGGCTGTTCTCGATGAGGGAGAGTCGCTCCATACGTGCATGGACTTTGGGATAACGCGATGGATCAAAGTAGGGTAGATCTTTGGCGTCCCAGTTGTAGCGGTTCTCTGGCCCGGACTTGTCGGCCATCGGCTTCAGAAACGGGAAAAAGTCTACCATCATCTGACTGATGTCCACAATATCCGGCCACCAGGGGACGTCTACCCACATTGGCTTGTGGACCTTCAATCCATATTCTTTCAGAAGGCATTGCCATGGTCTCGGAGATAGCAGTTCCACCGGGCCGTGGTCCCACGGCTCGCCGGAGACCCAGTGGTGCAAACGGTGAAGCCAAAAGCCATAGTTCCGCCGGTTGGGCACAAAGAGCAAGACGTAGCGCCGGGAAACGCGGAGCATCTCGTCCAGAATCTCCGTAAAGTTGTCCAGGCGAGAGATAACGTTAAAACTCCAGACCAGGTCAAAGCTGTTGTCGGGGAATTGCAGAGCTGGTTCTGGAGAGACGACGAAATCGCCGCGCGACCGGCAACCCGCCGCATCCCACGCACGTTCGGCCAGGTTAGCCGTCTCTTGATCGGGCAATACGACGCAGACCCTGGCCCCGTGCCGGGCTAGCACCAGACTGTTGAGGCCCGCAATGCCCGTCATGCCATCAAAAGGCCCTTCCAGGACGGTGCGTATATCGAGTTCCTGAGCCAACTGGAACAACAGTCTATTTAGTGCATATCGCTCGTAGGTTGTGCCCAGGCCCGTATCGTAGCGGGTGACTTCGATAGTGCTCATGACTCATCTTTAGTTCTGCGGTATCTTGGCCAATTCTTTTGTGGTCTCGGACACAGACCAAATGAACGGTCTGCGCCGCCAGATGGAGTAGTCTATCAAGCCTTTCAGCCGGGCGGCTGCTTCCAAAGCAATGGCTGCTGGCCCCCAGACAAAGTAGCGCCAATCGAGCTTTATCTCCGCCAGAAAGAGGGGCAGGATACGCCATCCACTCATGGTAGACACGCGATAGCCCAACGTGTCATGCACATAGAGATGCCCGGCGTAAATGCGTCGTCGCTGTTTGAAGAAATCGTGCACAGTTTCCGGCCCGCGATTGTAGACGACGGCCTCCGGCGCGTAGCGCAGAGCCATGCCTTGACCCAGAATGAGTGGTTCGATGCTGGCCTCGTCCGCAGCCGAATCGAAAGGGATCTGTCGAAAGACGTTGCGGAAGGCAATTAGTTCCCCCATCTTGGGGCGGCGCAGCGAAACGCGATGGTGCAGATTCCACAGCAGGTGAGCCACATAGCCCATGAATCTGCGAGGGTCGTTGGTGGGCACAGGTCGTCCCCCTGTCATGCCGACGGTGGGGTCAGCAAAGGGGGCTACAAGTTTCTCAATGGTATCCGGGGCGGGCAAAGTGTCGGCACTTTCCAAGACGACGATCTCTTGCTGCGTGTGTTGCAGCAACAGGTTAACGGCCGAGGCTTTTCCCTCGCGCCCTGACTGGGTATAGAGCTTGACGCGGGGATCCTGCGCAGCGTACTCGTGGACGATCTCCTCGGTGCGATCTGTGCAACCGCTGGCCACGACTGTTATTTCGGCGATGGACACCGTCTCCAACCTTTGCCACAGCAGCGCTTTCAGCAGATGACCTATGTTGCTTTCTTCGTTGTAAGCCATTACGGCGACACAACATTCTAGCATTTACATGTCCTTTAAAAGTCCGGCTGTCGCCAAGGACTACATCGGCGCTGGTTACTTTCCAGCACTTGCCTCTATCATAATCCGAAAAGGTTAGAAATAAGTGAGAAAGTGGTTAGAAAACTGCTAGAAAAACAGGCGTTTCAGTTCTAACGAATTTCTAACAGATATCTCACGGAAATCTAACCTTTCACCAGTATTATATGGCCGTGAGTGACGCGAGTAGACGCTTACCGATATAACAAAACGACTTGTTGGACAAGAGGTGGCGGAGGAAGGACCAGTCAATGTCTATTGAGGACCGGATCAAGACCTATATCCTGGAGAATTTCTTGTTCAGCGACAACGGCTACGGGTTGGCAGGAGATGCCTCGTTCCTGGAAGAGGGCATTGTAGACTCGACCGGTGTGCTGGAGTTGGTGATGTTTGTCGAAGAGACCTTTGACATCATTGTGGAAGATGAAGAAATTGTGCCAGAGAACTTTGACTCGGTCAATCAATTGGCGACGTACATTCGTCACAAGAGCAGTTGATACGCCGGTTGGGTCAAAAAGATCGGTTTCGCGGGCCAGACAAGTCCATGGCCCGCGTTGTGTATCACGTTTTGTCCCTTACTCACGGGCCGGGTAGGAGAGTGGTATGTTGGTTCAGGACTTTTTGCAAAGCAGCGCCGAGCGGTTTCCTGACAAGGCGGCCCTCGTCTGCGACGGCCAGCGATTGATCTATGCAGAAATCGAAGCACGGGCCAACCGGCTGGCCCATGCACTCATCGCCCATGGCGTGCAGCGGGGCGACCGGGTGGCCGTCTACCTGCCCAACTCGGTGGAAGCGGTGATCGCCATTTTTGGCATCCTCAAGGCGGCAGGGGTATTTGTCGTCGTCAATCACACTACCAAGCGAAACAAGCTGACCTACATTCTCAATAACTGCCGGGCCACGGCTCTGTTCACCTCCGACCGGAACGTCCGCCTGGCCGCCGATGTAAGCGCAGCCGTGCCCTCGCTCAAGCTCACTGTGTTGAGTGGCAAGCGGGCCGCCGTTGCTGCTGCCAAAGGGGATGCGCTCTATGCCTTTGATGACCTGCTGGCTGCCTACCCCACCAGCCGCCCGGCCTGTCCCACCATTGATCAGGACCTGGCGTGCCTCATTTATACCTCTGGCAGCACCGGTGATCCCAAGGGCGTCATGTCGGGCCACAACAACGTCGTCTTTGCCTCGGGTTCCATCATTCAATACCTGGAGAACACGTCCGACGACATTGTCATCAGCGTGCTGCCCCTGTCGTTTGACTATGGCCTCTACCAATTGCTCATGGTCTTTCGCTTCGGGGGGACACTGGTGCTGGAAAGGTCCTTTGCCTACCCGGCGGCGATCCTCAAAAGGATGGAAGCAGAACGAGTGACCGGCTTTCCTGGAGTGCCGACTATCTTTGCTATTCTCCTCCAGATGGACTTGAGCCCCTACAACCTGAGCAACCTGCGCTACATTACCAACACGGCCGCCGCTCTGCCGCCCAGCCACATCCTGGAAATCCGGAAAAAGTTCCCCTGGGCGACGCTCTATTCCATGTACGGCCTGACCGAGTGCAAGCGCACACTGTACCTGCCGCCGGGTCAATTGGAGGCGCGCCCCGGTTCGGTGGGCATCGCCATTCCCGGCACCGAGGTTTGGATCGAGGACGAGGAGGGGAATCGCGTAGGGCCGGGCGTCGTCGGCGAGTTGGTGATTCGCGGCTCGCACGTCATGCGTGGCTACTGGGAGAATCCCAAGGCGACGGCCAAATGTTATCACCCTGGCCCCACGCCCGGCGAGCGGGTGCTCCACAGCGGCGACCTTTTCAAGATGGATGAGGAAGGCTATCTTTACTTTGTCGCCCGAAAGGACGACATCATCAAGAGCCGGGGCGAAAAAGTATCGCCCAAAGAGGTGGAGAACGTGCTGTACGGCATCGAGGGCGTCGTCGAGGCAGCGGTCGTTGGCGTGCCTGACCCGATTCTGGGCCAAGCCATCAAGGCTTTCGTCGTGCTGGACGGCGTCGCCTTGACCGAAAAGGACATTCTGCGCCACTGCCGTGCCCACCTGGAAGACTTTATGATGCCACAGTACATCGAGTTTCGCGACAGCCTGCCAAAGACGAGCAGCGGCAAGATCAAGAAGACGGGCCTGAGTTAGTGGAGAATTGAAAGGATGGAAGGTTGGTTGATTGGTTCGCTCATCTTCCAACCTTCCGAGGCAACCATGTGCGGCATCGTCGGCATCTATAACCTGACCAAATATCACCCCATTGACCAACCCCTCCTGGAGCGGATGCTGGGCCTGATCCGGCACCGTGGCCCGGACGAGTCCGGCATCTACCGCGATGGCCGCATCGGTCTGGGGAACGCCCGTCTGAGCATCATCGACCTCAGCACCGGCTCTCAGCCCATCGCCAACGAGGACGAGACGGTTTGGATCGTCTTCAACGGCGAAATTTTCAACTATGTGGAGCTGCGGCCCGAACTGGAGGCCCAAGGTCACCGCTTCACCACCGCCTCCGACACCGAGGTCATCGTCCACCTCTACGAGCAGTATGGCCCCCGCTGCGTGGAACACCTCAATGGACAATTCGCCTTTGCCATCTGGGACCGACGGCCCGAGGCTGGCGGTGGCACATTATTCATGGCCCGCGACAGGGTGGGCATCCGCCCGCTCTTTTACACCGTGGCCGACGGTGCACTGGTCTTTGGCTCCGAAGTCAAGACCATTTTGGCCCATCCTGCCGTCATCGCCCGGCTGGACCTGACCTCGCTCGCCCAGGTGTTCACCTTCTGGACGACGCTGGCCCCGCGAACTGTTTTTGAGGGCATCGTCGAGGTGCCGCCGGGGCATACCCTCACTGCCCGTGACGGGCAGATTTCGGTGGAACGCTACTGGGGTTTGAGCTTCCCGGAGGATGGAGGCGGGGAGACGCTCTCCGACGACGAGTATACCGAGGGCCTGCGGGAACTGCTGGTGGACGCCACCCAGATTCGCCTGCGGGCCGACGTGCCGGTGGGCGCTTACCTCAGCGGTGGCCTGGATTCGTCCACCATCACTGCTCTCATCCGCAACTATACTGACAACTATCTCAAGACCTTCTCCATCGCCTTTGCCGACCCAGCTTTCGACGAGCGAGTGCACCAGGAGCGGATGGTCGAGTTCCTGGGCACCGACCACCGCCGCGTCGAGTGCGCCGACGCCGATGTGGGCCGCGTGTTTCCCGACGTCATCTGGCACACCGAGTGGCCCATCCTGCGCACCTCGCCCGCGCCAATGTTTCTGCTCTCGGGGCTGGTGCGGCAGAATGACATCAAAGTGGTGCTCACCGGCGAGGGGGCCGACGAGTTTCTGGGTGGCTACAATATCTTCAAAGAGACCAAGCTGCGCCATTTCTGGGCGCGCGACCCCGACTCGGCGATGCGCTCACTGTTGCTGAAGCGGCTCTACCCCTACGTGCAGGGTCTGGGCCAGGGGGGCACGTTCCTGGAGGCCTTTTTCCGCAAGGGCCTGACCGAGATTGAGCGGCTTGATTACTCTCACGCCATCCGCTGGGCCAATACCGCGCCCCTGCGGCGATTCTTTTCACCGGAAGTCCAGGCCGCTCTCAACGGCTACGATCCTGTGTCCAAAGTTGTCACAGCGCTCAGGCTCCATCCCGCTTTCGCGCGCTGGACGCCGCTGGCGCGGGCGCAATACATTGAGGTGAGCATCTTTATGTCAGAGTATCTGCTCTCGTCCCAGGGCGACCGAATGTTGACGGCCCATTCGGTGGAGGGACGTTTCCCTTTTCTGGATCACCGCGTTATCGAATTCGCGGGGAGCATCCCACCCCGGCTCAAGATTCGTGGGCTGAATGAGAAATACATTCTCAAGCGAGCCATGCGGGGGATGCTACCGGAATCGGTCTACGCCCGCGTCAAGCGACCCTATCGTGCGCCGATCCACCGTAGCTTCTTTGGCCCAGACGCGCCTGCCTACGTCCAGGAATTGCTGTCCCCGGAAGCGCTCCGCGCTGCCGGGTATTTCCATCCCCAGGCCGTGGCCCGCCTGGTCAAAAAGGCCCAAGGCGCACATCCCTTGAGCGAGCGTGATAACATGGCTCTGGCCGGAGTGCTCTCCACCCAACTCCTCCATCACCAATTCGTCAAAGACTTTCCGGGCCGCTCCGTCCCTCCCGTCGCTCCCCTCAAACTCTGCATCGGCCCACACCCCAACCCAAATTGTTGAAAGGATACGGAGAGACTATGCCCTTCGATAAAGACGTTCTCACGATAGAAACGGATACCATGACCGAGGAACTGGTGGCCAATCTCCGGCGAGACGTGCGGCAGACGCTGCGCCGTTCCGGTGCAGTAGTGGGCATCAGCGGTGGCGTGGACTCGTCGGTGGTGCTGGCCCTCTGCGTTCGCGCCTTTGGCCCCAAGCGGGTCATCGGCTTGATGATGCCAGAGAAGGATTCAAGCCGCGACAGTCTTGTGCTGGCTCGCAAAGTGGCCAACCAGTTCGGCATCGAAACCGTCGTCGAAGACATGACTGGTGTGTTGGTCGGCTTTGGCTGCTATACCCGCCGCGACGAGGCCATCCAGCGCGCCTTCCCAGAATACGATCCCAGCTACAAGGCCAAGATCACGTTGCCTGGCAGTGTGCTGGAGAGCGATGCCCTCAACGTTTTCTACCTGACCATCATCACCCCGGAAGGCAAAGAGAGATCAAAACGGCTCAATCTGCGCGATTATCTTCAGATTGTCGCCGCTTCCAACTTTAAGCAGCGCAGCCGCATGGCCATGCTTTATTACCACGCCGAGTTGCGCAACTATGCGGTCGTGGGCACGCCCAACAAGAACGAGCACGACCAGGGCTTCTTTGTCAAGTGGGGCGATGGCGGCTATGATGTAGCCCCCATCCGGCACCTTTACAAAACTCAGGTCTTTCAATTGGCCGAGTACCTGGCCGTGCCACAGGAGATCTGCCAAGCTACGCCAACCACTGACACCTACAGCGCTCACAGTTCGCAGGAAGAGTTCTTTTTCCGGTTGCCCTTTGAAGTGATGGATTTGCTCTGGTACGCCCTAAAGCACGATGTGCCAGTGCCTGAGGTGGCCCTGGTGATGGGTCTCACGGAAGAACAGGTACAGCGCGCCTTTGCCGACCTGACCCGCAAGCAGCGCACGACCCAGTACCTGCGCACGCTGCCGATTGAGTACTCTAACTCGTCGGGCTGAGACAGCCTTCGTCTGCAAAACATCACAGGGCCAGCCATCAACTGATGGCTGGCCCTTGGTCATATTCTGGCTCAGAAAAGGAAAGTGCTTTACTGAAAATAAACCTGGTAGCGCTGCGCCAAATTACCCAATAACCTGGCAATTGCCTGCTTTTCCATGCCTGTCTCGAAAAAGAATCGCCAGTAAGGAGGTTCGGGATCCCAGCGGGTGTAACTGCATAGGCCGTAATCCTGGAGCTTTTCCTGTACGGCAATGCAAGCCGCAAAGCCACCCTTTCCCCGAATGGTATAGCACTCTTCCAGTTCTTCCAAGATTGCCGGATTCACCTCGTTCGCCCCTTTGCCTCCCCACCGAGATTTCTTCTCTTACATTCCCATTATACGAGGTTTTGCAGCAGAAGTCAAGACCTTGCGAGACCTGCAAAATGCAGTATAATACAGTTGATGCAGAATTGGAGGAAAATGACTTGAGACTGATCTCGTGGAACGTCAACGGCATCCGTGCTATAACAAAAAAGGGCTTTCTGGATTGGCTGGAGGGTGAATCCCCTGACGTCCTCTGTATCCAGGAAACCAGAGCGCAACCCGACCAACTAACCAAGGAATTACACCATCCGCTGGGCTACCATACTTGTTGGAATTCCGCCAAGCGCAAGGGTTACAGCGGCGTGGCTACGTTCAGCAAGGCTGAACCTTTGTGCGTCGAGGCCGGCTTTGGGATCGAGGAGTTCGACGTCGAGGGGCGGGTGCTCATGACCGAGCACCCTGGATTCAAGCTGTTCAACGTCTACTTTCCCAACGGTAAGCGCAGCCCAGAGCGCCTGGATTACAAACTCTGCTTCTACGCCGCTTTCCTGGATTATTGCGACGCCCTGCACGTCCAGGGTGAGCGCCTCATTGTCTGCGGCGACGTCAACACGGCCCACAAAGAGATTGACCTGGCCCGACCCAAGCAGAATGAAAAAGTCTCCGGCTTTCTGCCAGAGGAACGCGAGTGGATAGACCGTTACCTGGCCCACGGCTTCGTGGATGCTTTCCGTGCCTTCCACCCCGACGAACCGGAGCAATACACCTGGTGGCACTATATCAGCAGAGCTCGCGAACGGAACGTCGGCTGGCGTATTGACTATCACCTGGTCTCGGAAAGCCTCATGCCCGCCGTCACTGATGCCTTTATCCTCTCCGACGTCATGGGTTCCGATCACTGTCCAATTGCGTTAGAGCTGGACGAGGCCCGTCTGCTGACACTATGATGTGGGAGACAACCAGAGTGATCATCTATCCTGGAAAAGGTGGCTGCTGGGTGGCTGAATGCCCCACATTTGCTCAGGCAATCGTGCCCTTTAAGCCCAAAGCGATACGCAACACGCAACACGGAGAAAGCTCTGATGCCCACAACAACCGTCGTCATCGCCGACCTCGGACAGGGGGGCTCCCTGGCTGATGCCTTTGACGCCATCTTTGCTGCCTCTGGTGGTGTCCAGGCGGTGCTGCCCAAAAGCGGCACCGTGTACATCAAGCCCAATGGTATCCACTTTGCGCCCCACACGCACACCCACCCCTGTGTCCTGGAAGCGCTGCTGGTTTATCTCCAGGATCACGGCTACGCCCGTCTGGCGGTCATGGAGAACTGTACCGGCGGCAATTTCACCCGTCTGGTGTTCAAGGTGTCTGGCTACGCCGAGATTTGCCGCCGGTACCGGGCTGAGATGATCTACCTGGACGAAGGCCCCACCGTCGAGGTGACGCTGCGTGGCGAAGAGCTCCCTACTCGCATCCCCCATCGCTTGCACGAGACCCTCATCGCCCACAAAGAGGAGGACAGCTACCTGAATCTGCCCAAACTCAAGACTCACTCTATGACCACGGTGACGCTGGGCGTCAAGAATCAACAGGCGTTTCCTGTCCATGCCGACCGGATGCACCGTCACAGCCATGCCACGCTTCATGCCCGTCTGGCCGCCCTCTATTCCCTCATTCAACCTGATTTCACGATTATTGAAGGTCTGACCGGCACGATTCACGGCCACTTTCCGCTGACATCGCTGCTGGACGAGTGCCTGGTGCCGTTTAACCTCCTCATCGGCGGGCAGGACACACTGGCTGTGGATGCGGTGGGCGCGCGCGTTCTGGGCTACCAGGTTGCTGAGGTGGAACACCTGCGGCTGACCGCTGAGTGGGGCCTGGGTGTGGGGGATGTGGCAGAGATCGAGGTGCTGGGCGTGCCGTTGAGTCGCTTCACAGAACGATACCCGCACCAGATCCTGGGCCGCTTCCCGCCGGACGTGACGATTGTCGAGGGGGAGGAGCGCGCCTGCGTCGAAGGCTGCAAGGGAAACAGTGAGTGTATCCTGGAGATGCTCTATAACGACTACGACGGGCGCGGTGGCTGGAGTCTGGTTTACGGCAAGGGGCTGGATCGGGCCGCGCTGAAAAATTTGCAAGGCGACATCCTGGTCGTCGGTCCGTGCGCCGTGAGTGAGGCCGCCGACTTTCTCCGGCAACGCTACTCTGGCCGCAAGATCTACACCGTGGATGAGCACAACGATTTGATGCTCAATACCACCTACCAGGCCCGGCTGTCGGGCGTCACGCCTGTCAGGATGGTGCCGCTGAACCCCATTGTCTCGGCCTGGCTGCTGCTCCAGGCCAAATTTCACCGCCTTACCGCTCGCGTCCCGCCTCTGTTAGGATAGGGCGAGGCAAGTCGGGGAGGGGTTCTTTGCTCCGACATCATCAGCCCGACTTGCCTCGCCCCTACGGTCCGCAATTTGTTATTTGCTCAAGGAGGAACGAACCATGACCTACGAAAACATCCTGGTCGAACGTAAAGAAAACTATGCCGTGATCACCCTCAACCGGCCCAAGGTGCTCAACGCACTGAATCAGGCGCTGATGGCGGAACTGGACGTTGCCCTCGATGAACTCGCCGCCGCCGAAAGCGTCCGTGCCATAGTGCTCACTGGCGCGGGCGAGCGGGCCTTTGCCGCCGGGGCCGACATCGGCGAGTTCAACGCCATGCCGTCGGCCAGCGTCGCCGCCGAGTTCTCTCTGCACGGACAGACAATCCTGAACAAGATCGAGCGCCTGTCCAAACCAGTTATTGCTGCCCTCAATGGCTTTGCCCTGGGTGGCGGCTGCGAACTGGTCATGGCTTGCGACATCCGCATCGCCGCCGACACCGCCCGTCTGGGTCAGCCAGAGATCAACCTGGGCATCATCCCCGGCTACGGCGGCACGCAGCGCCTCTCGCGGCTGGTGGGCAAGGGAGCGGCCAAGCTGCTCTGTCTCACCGGTGACCATATCACCGCCGAGGAGGCCCTCCGCATTGGCCTGGTGGACAAGGTCGTGCCCGCTGCCGATCTGCTGACCGAGGCGAAGGCCCTGGCCGCAAAACTGGCGGGCAAAGCACCGGTTGCTGTGGCCGCCATCAAACAGGCCATTAACGTCGGCACCGAGGGTACGCTGGCCGACGGCCTCGCCTTCGAGGCTGCCCAGTTCGGTCTAGCCTTTAACACAGAGGACCGCATTGAGGGCGTCAACGCATTTCTAGAAAAGCGCAAACCGACCTGGCAAGGTAAGTGACGTCTTTAGTAGCTTGACAATGTCACATTTCGCGCCCTGAGCGGAAGTGATGCTCGTAGTGTGCTACGAAGCGCAGCGAAGTAGCGCAAAACCGCACTCCGCTACGCTTCGTGCGTGACTACGAACTAAATGTGACATTGTCAAGGTAGTCACGCTTTCTATAGCGCGCTGGGGCTGCGAGGTATGGAAACCTCGGCTACCTTGCCCATCTGGCAGGGGAAGTGAAGGGAGAGGAGTGACCTTTGACTTCAAGACTCACTGCCCAGATCATTGTCGTCGGAGCCGGGCCTGCTGGTGCGTCCGCCGCCTTTTTCCTGGCCCAGGCCGGCGTGGACGTTCTCCTGGTTGACCAGGCTATTTTCCCCCGCGACAAGCCATGCGGCGACGGTATTTCCTCCTCCGGGCTGGAGATGTTGGGCCGGATGGGCTTGATGGACTGGGTGGTGGCCAATGGCTTCCTGGAACCACAGGACCTTTTCCTTACCTCTCCCGACGGCATTGCGGTCCGCCATCGGCCCGATCCTCGCGAGGGGTTCTCCTATGGTTACGTCATCCCTCGGCTGACGCTGGACGCGGCCCTCGTCGAGCGGGCCGTCGCCTCCGGGACACGCCTGCAAGAGGGGACGCGCATCACCGGCATGGAGCGCCTCAACGCGCACCGCATCCGCCTGACCGGGCGCGCCGCTGGTCACCCGGTAGCGCTGGAGACATCCATGGTCATCGCCGCCGACGGCGGCCAGTCGTCATTCACGCGGCGGTTGGGGTTGGCTCCCTACCCTCCAGAGTTGGTCGCCGTGCGCGGTTACCTGGAGGGCGACGCAGGCGATCCCGAATTGTTAGAGATCCACTGGGAGAAATCGATCTTTCCTGGTTACGGGTGGCTCTTTCCCGTGGGCAGCGGCCGGGTCAATGTGGGCGTTGGTGCCTATTCAGCGACCGTCCGGCAGCACGGTCTCAATCTTTACGAGCAGTTGAGGATGTTCCTGACGCAGAACCCTCACGCGCGCGCGCGTATGCGGCACGCCAAGCCGATCGGCCCTGTCAAAGGCCACCCTCTCCGTACCGGCGCCGACCGCGTGACACCCCTGGCCGACAACGTGCTGATCGCCGGCGAGGCGGCAGGCCTGGTCAATCCCCTCACCGGAGAGGGCATCGGCCCATCGCTGGAGAGCGGCGAGATGGCCGCCGCCCACGCCCGCCGTGCCCTGGAGAACGGCGACCTTTCAGCGACCGGCCTGGCGGCCTATGGCCGTGCCTTTCACCAGAGATTCGACGCCATTCATCGCTCGGCGCGGTTGTTGCGTCGTCTGTTGAGCTACTCCTCGATCATCAACCGCGTCATCCGCCGCGCCCAACGCGATCGCGATTTTGCCGTGTTGATCAGTGACATCATCCTCGGTGTCACCTCCCCCGCCACCGCGCTAAAGCCGTCAGTCATCGCCAAAATACTGGCGGACTGGCGGGATAGGGGTTGACGTCCAGCGCGATTTATGTTAAAATAAATAACAGCGTAATCCATCGGGCAACTTGTCGAACGGGCAGACACAGGAACCAATATGCGCAAGATAGCTATTGTTGGCTTTAAGGGCGGTATTGGCAAGACCACCACGTGCGTCAACCTGGGGGCGGGACTGGCTCTTCGAGGGCATCGGATTCTGCTCATAGACACCGACACGCAGTCCAATCTCTCTATCTCTCTGGGGATCGATGGCTTTAAAAGATCGTTGGCCGATGTCCTCACCCGCAGGGTCCAGGCCGAGGAATGTGTGTTGCCCGCCAGAAAGAGCCTGTATCTGCTGCCCAGCAGCATCGCTTTGTTCAAGGCTCAACAGCGAATGGTCCTAGAGATGGCCCGTGAAGAGATCTTTTTAGAGCTTTTCGCCGGGCTGGATGGCTATGACTACCAGTTGCTTGACTGTGCACCATCTGTCTCCTTGCTGACTGTCAATGCGGTGGCCTATGCGGAGGAGGTCTTTATTCCTGTCTCGATGGAGATGCTTGCTCTGGCTGGCGCCCGGCAGTTCATGGCCTACCTGCGAACCATTAGCCGCATGTTGGGCAGAGGAGCAACTATCCGCCTGATCATCCCCACGTTCTACGACCCTCGCCGTAGAGTGAGCAAGCTGGTGCTGCAGGCACTCACCAAGGACTTTGGAGAACGAGTCACACACCCGATCCGGATTGATACCCGGCTGTCGGAGGCGCCAGGTGCGGGCAAGACCATCTTTGAGTATGATCGGCGCGGCCGAGGGGCAAGAGACTATGCGCTGCTGGCTGAATTGGTCGAGCAGATGCCACCTGTGGTGGAGAACGAACGTTAAAGCTCAGCAGATCGCACCGGGCACAGGAGGAATGAGATGACACGAACGATCTCTATCGCCAACCAGAAGGGCGGTGTGGGCAAGACAACCACCGTGGTCAACCTGGGCGTTGCCCTGGCCCAGGCCAACAAAAAGACCCTGGTGGTGGACATGGATCCCCAGGGCGCTTTGTCGGCTGGGCTAGGAATAGATAGCTACAGTCTGGAGAGGACGATCTATGATGCCCTGATAGATCCAGAGTTTCACATCAACGACATTATCTATCCCGTGCAGGCATACCTGGACCTGATCCCGGCCAACATCGAATTGGCGTCAATCGAGATGGAATTGATCGCCGAGATCCGGCGCGAGTTCATCTTGCGTCGCATCCTGGAACCTCTCTCGCCGCGGTACGATTTTATCCTGCTTGACTGTCCGCCCAGTCTGGGCCTGCTGACCATCAACGCCCTGTGCGCCAGCCGGGAGCTTCTCGTTCCTTTGCAATGCGAATTTTTTGCCATGCGGGGCATCCGGCTGCTGCTCGACACTATCAAAAAGGTCAATGCTCGCCTGAACCCCGATCTGGAACTGACCGGCATCCTGCCGACCATGTACTCGACTGGCACCATTCATGCCCGCGAGGTGCTGGAAGAGATCCGATCTGTCTTTGGCGACAAGGTATTCAAGGTGGTGATTTACAAGAGCATCCGCTTTGCCGAGGCATCGGTGGCCAGCCAGTCGATCGTAGAATATGCCACCAAACACAAAGGAGCCATAGCATACAGAGAGCTGGCAAACGAACTGATTGCCCAAAAAGCTAATGAACCGGTTTGAGGAATTCGATATTGCGCGCAAGCACCAGTAACCTAGAGCGCTTGCCTTGACGAGCGACAACTGGCACATCGGGCGCCGGGAAAGGAGATCGCGTATGGCCAGGAAAAGAGCTAGTCTCAAGGGAAAAGGGCAGTCCATCCTGCTAGGCGGGGAGACAGCGGAAGAATCGCCTCCCACGGCGGTCCCTGAGACCGAGACGCCACCGGAAGGAGGGGAGGGCATCCCTTCCGTTGCACACGTGCCGGAAGACGGCGAAGAAGTGGACTGGTCAGGCATGCTGGAGGACGAGGTAGCTACGGCCGAACCGGTGGCGGAGGAAGAAACCCCGTCCCCGCCACCGTTGCCATCCATTGAGCATTACTACACCGAAGAGGAGCCTACCGAACCAAAAGCCGAGCCGCCAACCATCGAGCAACCTGCTACCAAAGAGCCCTCGCCAGCCCCAGTCGGCCCAATCGCGCCGTCCGCCCCGGTGTCCGCCGAGCCACAACCCTCATTGCCGGTCGGCGAGGCTGATATACCGCCGGGGAAGGTTGAGGAAATCCCCCTTGACGTGCATGCACATGAGGTGGATTGGTCGGCCATGTTGGAGGACGAGGTAGCCACCGCCGAACCGCCAGCGGAGGAAGTGACTGC
>CAYVPU010000007.1:30389-36941 GCA_964453885.1 uncultured Anaerolineae bacterium
CCCTCCATCCCAGTGCCCGCCGAGCCGCAGCCCGCGGCAATTACGCAACCTCCTCCATCCCCAGCAGCGGCTCAACCTCCATCAGATGTGCCGACGTCGGTCCCTCGGGTACGCATCGGGGGACTGCTGGCCGGCGTGCCGCTGACGGAAATGGAGACGCCTCCGCCGACAGGACTGAGACCTGAGGAGAAAGAGCTCCGCGAGACCACAAAGGCCCCGCCCAGGGAATTGACAGAGGATGAGGAGGATCTCGTCATCGGTCGAGTTTCCAAGAAGCACCGGCGGGAGCTCTACAACCGCATCTCTCAGTTGTATCGCGAGGTGCCAAAGAAACTCGCCGTCTCTGGCCAGCGAGTCAGGAGAGAAGAGGTTCTCCTGCTGCTCAGCGAAGCGCGAGACCTCGTCCTGGAGGACCCACGCCAGTTCGACGAAGCGGAATACAAAGTGGGACAGGTGGAGGGTATCATTGCCAACGTCGAGGATGTGCAGCGATGGGCTTACCGCTACGGCACACGCGTGGGAGTCTACCTCACTGCCTGGTTTGTCGTCCTGATGGCAGGGATCGTGTTCTTTAACCCATTGGCTGTCTGGTTGGAGAGGGTCACGGCTGTGACCCCAGCCGAAACCTTGCCCATCACCGTGCCGCCGTTGCTCTTTACTATGGTGTGGGGCAGCCTGGGAGGCGTCCTTGGTGGTCTCTACAGTTTATGGCGATACGTTGCCGAAAAACGAAGCTTTGACAAGGAATACACGATTTGGTACGTACTGCAACCCATTTCGGGCCTCCTGATAGGAGGCATCGTCCACCTGCTCATCCTGGCAGGTTTCCTGTCCATGTTCAGTCAGGTTTCGGGAGGAGGGGTGTCTGTAGATCAGGAAAACCGGGCTGTCCTCTGGTTCCCGGCCCTCCTGGCGCTGGCGTTCGGTTTCCGTCAGAACTTTGCCCTTGCCCTCCTTGACCGGGTTATCGAACTCATTGGCCAGAGCAAAGAGTGATGGTCATCCGTCGGCAGCCCAAGAGCCAGGGCGTTGCTCCCTGGCTCTTTGTTATCAGAGACACAGCTAACGTGAACTTTCCTGTCGTTGCTCTGTAGGCCAATTGATGTTATAATAGCACCCATCTGATCACCGGGAAGGGAACTAGAAAGCAGAGACAAGCATGGCCAACGTCTCGCCTCGTGACCGCCAGGCTCAGGCAGTGGTCTTGCGGAAGGCGGGCATCGCTGCCGCCCGGGCCGGACAAAGGGTTCGGGCCCGGCGCTATCTGCGCCACGCCATCGCCCTCGACGATGGCATGGAAGAGGCCTGGTTGTGGCTGGCCGGTGTGGCGATCACACCCCAGAAAAGCGTGGCCTGTTTGCGGCGCGCGCTGGCCATCAACCCGCACAGCCGGCAAGCCAAGTCAGGACTGCAATGGGCGCAGCAGCAATTGAATCAACAACCGGGCCACGGCCAATCCCCAACGCAGGCTCTGTCTCCGGTGAATCCTTCTACACTGGCTTCTTCGTCTCGCTCCTATCGCTGGGGTTACTGGGTCGGCGCGGTGTTGATCGTATGGCTGATTGTACTGGTGACGGGCGGCTTTTTGCTGACTTCTTTGGGCGCGGGGAGTCCCATCGCTGCGTTGTCGCTGGCCACACCAACGGACACTCCCGTGCCGAGCACGCCCACGCCCACGAGCTTGCAGCGAATCGAGGTCTTGCACGCGCCGTTGCACGCAGCCTGGGAAGGGGGGGATTGGCCAGAGTGCGTCCGCATCCTGGAGCAGATCCGGGCGCTGGACAGCAACTATGGTGGCGTGGACGCCTGGCTCGTCGCCGTTCACCTGGCCTGGGGACTGGAACTGGCCGATGAGGGGCAATTGGAAAAAGCTGTCGCTCATTTCGAGGTTGTGCTCACCCTGGATGCCAATGAAAAGACCGCCCAGGAGCAGCGCGTTCTGGCTCTGGCTTACCTGGCCGCCCAGGAGAGCTACGCGGCCGGTAATTGGGAGAGGGCCATCTTTCAATTCCGGGCCGTCTCAGGACTGGACGGCGATTATCACGACACAAAGGATTTGCTCTACCAGTCGTATTATCAACTGGGGTTGGCTCGCCAGGCCGATGGCGAATTAGTGGACGCCAAGAACGCCTACGAGCAGGCGTTGGCCATTCGGGAAGACGGGGACGAAGCTCAGGCCGCACTGGCTCAAGTCATCTTTTTGCTCACACCGCCTACCCCGACGCCGGTCCCCAGGCGCATTGAGATTTACATCGGGCAGCAGCGCATGTACGTCTACGAGGGAGATCGCCTGATCTGGAAGTGGGTCGTCTCCACGGGCGAGCCAGGTCGCAGCACCCGCACAGGGCACTTTAGAGTACTGGACAAGATCCCGAACGCCTATGCCAGCCGGTGGAATCTGCAGATGCCGCATTGGCTGGGCATCTATTACGCCGGTGCCTCGGAGAATGGCATTCACGCCCTACCAATCCTCTCCAACGGTCAGCGTCTATGGGCGGGCTTTCTGGGCCGGAGGGTTTCCTACGGCTGCGTTATCCTTGGCGTGGAGGAGGCGCGCCTGCTGTACGAGTGGGCGGAGGTGGGTACGCCGGTGGACATTTATCCCTGACGTCGGGGAGAAGGGAGAGGGAAACCATGCCTCGCGAGACCTTTGATGAACACCTGGCCCGCACGCGCGATGACCTCCTGACCATGGGAGACATGGTGGAGGAGGCGATCGAGAAAGCAGTGCAGTCTCTGATCAACCGGGACGTGTCTTTGGGTCAACAAGTCATTGACAACGACGAGCGAATCAACAATGCCCTGCGCAACATTCAGGAAAACTGTGAGGTGCTGATTGCCACTCAGCAGCCCATGGCTACTGATCTGCGATTTATCCTGGCCATCTATAATATCGCCAACGAATTGGAGCGAACGGGCGATTATGCCGAGGGCATTGCCCGCCTGGCCATACGCCTGGCCGATGCGCCGCCGCTCAAGCCGTATATTGACGTTCCGCGCATGACTCAAAAGGGATGCGAGTTGCTGCGCGGACAATTGCAGGCCTTTGTGAAGCGCGACGCGGACGCCGCCCGCGCGTTGGCTCGAGGTGACGACGAGATTGACGCGCTCTACGATCAGGTGTACCGGGAATTGTTGTTCATCATGGTCCAAGACCCTAAAACCATCACCCAGGCCACGCACCTGTTGTGGGTAAACCATAACTTGGAACGCATCGGCGACCGTACCACCAATCTCGGCGAGCAGGTCGTCTACATGGTCACCGGCCGGGTCGAGGAACTGAATTAGAAAAGCTTCCCTCTCCGAAAGCTTGTGTCCCGGCTTTCGGCGGGGGATACGTGATCTATCAGATGCGAGGAGAAAAGGATGGATCTGAACCAGATTGCCAAGCGTGTCACCTGGCTGGATGAAGAACGAAGGCGTGACAAGGACGAAATTGCCCGGCTGCAAAGCTTGCTGGACGCGCAGGCCGAAGAGATGCGCGACCAGGCGCGGCATATCCAGGAATTGGAGGGTCGGCATGCTTCGGTCCAGGCGCAACTGACCGCGCTGCCCGTGCTGGAACGCGCCTTGCAGCAATTCAAGGACGAGATCGTCTTGTTAGTCGAGAGGCAAGAAGAGCACCGCCGGGAAGAGGCCCGCGACGCGGCTCGGGTGCGACTCATCGAACAAGACAAACAGGCCAAACAGTTCAGCGAGATCCGCAAAGAACTCCAGCGTTTGCCTCGACTGGAAGAGGAGCAAGACCTCCGCCGCGCCGAAGACCAGCGATTGGGCGGTGAGGTCATTGACCTGCAACACAAGGTTGAGGAACTGGACCAGACCCTGGAGACTCGCCTGCGGAACATTCCCTACCTGGAGGAACAGCGCGCCCGCGACGCCAGGCGAGTGGCTCAACTGCAGGAAGAAACCACCAACCTCCTGAAGCGACTGGAGGCCATGGCTGGGCGGCTGCCCTTGCTGGAGGAAATCGCTCGCCGCAATGAACATCGCCTGGGTGAAATCAAAGATTCCGAGGCTGAGCGTGCTCAACAGCGGCGCGAGTTTATCGAATCGGTTCAGCGCGCCGAACAGGCACGAGAGCGCCAGATGTACGAGTGGCGTGAGATGATGGAAGAGTTGCAAGGGCGCATGGACAAGGCCGCTGAGCAGATGCGTCGCTTTCACGAGCAGCACATGGAGAGCAAGCGCATGTTGGAGGACATGCAGAAACTGGAAGAGCGGCTGAACCGGGGCTACGCCGAGATGGCCGAATTACAGCGACTGGCAGAGGCCCGTCAAAAGACCAAACTGGAAGAGTGGCAGGCCGAGGATGAGAAACGCTGGAAAAAGCAGCTCTTGATCTGGGAGCAGCAGTGGCGCGACCACGACCGGCGCAACGATGAGCAACTGGGCCGCATTTCGGTGTTGGAGGAACAGGCGCGGCTGCACAGCATGGACCTGGCTACCATACAGGAAATCCAAGAGAGGTATGCACACCATTGGACCAGCCAGGCCCAGGAGTGGGCCATTAGCTTTGGCGATATCACGGCCAGGTTGGAACAAAAGAAGAAAAAACTGTAGCTGTGGATAGGTGGTTGGGTGGTTAGGTAGTTAGGAGGTTGGGAGGTTAGAAGGGAGGCACTCGTTGCACGTTATTGGCACCGCCGGCCACGTGGACCACGGCAAATCTACTCTCATCAAAGCACTTACGGGCATCAACCCCGACCGCCTTAAAGAAGAGCAGGAACGGGAGATGACCATTGACCTGGGCTTTGCCTGGGTTCAACTGCCCAGCGGACGGTGGGTAGGTGTCGTGGACGTGCCAGGACACAAGGACTTTATCAAGAACATGCTGGCCGGTGTCGGTGGCATAGACGCGGCTCTTTTTGTCGTTGCTGCCGACGAGGGCGTGATGCCTCAGACCACCGAACACCTGGCCATTCTTGACCTCCTGGGAATCCGGGGCGGCGTCGTCGCGCTGACCAAGGTAGACCTGGCGGAAGACGAAGAATGGCTAGAGTTAGTTAGCGCTGATCTACTTGAGACGCTGGAGGACACCTGTCTGGAAGACGCGCCGATCATCCGGGTGTCGGTTCCCTTGGGCCTTGGTCTTGACGAACTGAGAGTGGCATTGGACAAGTTCCTGGAAACAACCCCACAGCGCGCCGACCGGGGCAAGCCTCGTCTGTCCATAGACCGCGTCTTTACCATCGCTGGCTTTGGCACCGTGGTCACCGGCACGCTGATGGATGGCGCGCTGCAGGTCGGCCAGGAGGTAGAGATCCTGCCATCGGGCTTGAAATCGCGCATCCGGGGACTGCAAACCCACCGGCGCAAGGTCGAAGTGGCTGTGCCCGGCAGCCGGGTGGCGATCAACCTCACCGGCGTCAGCACGGACCAACTGGCCCGGGGTGACACCATCACCAACCCCGGCTGGCTGCACCCCACCACGCTGGTAGACGTCCAGCTTTGCTACCTGCCCGATTTGCGGAAATCGCTAAAGCACAACACGCCGGTGGACTTTTTCAGCGGCGCGGCCGAGGCACCGGCCCGCCTGCGCTTGCTGGGTGTGGAGGAGTTGTCGCCGGGAGAGACCGGCTGGGCGCAGTTGCGGTTGACCGGACCGGTACCCCTGGTGAAAGGAGACCGTTTCATCATTCGTCAGCCCTCTCCCAGTCGCACACTGGGCGGCGGGATGGTGGTCAACCCGCACCCTGGTCGCCGCCATCGCCGCTTTCGGCCAGAGGTCATCGAACGGCTGGAGACCATGCTCCACGGTTCGCCGGAAGAGATCGTCCTGCAAGCGTTGGCGGCGCGTCAGCCCTGCGAAGCGCGGGAATTGGTTGCCCACAGCACGCTGTCGGCCGACGTCACAGCCGAGGCGATTCGCCTCCTGCTGTCCGGTGGACAGGCTATCCTCTTTGATGGCCCGCCAGGCGAAACGGATTTGCCGCAGCCGGGGGCCAGCAAGCGGCTGCTCTATTCGGTGACCGGTTGGCATGGATTGCTGGACAACGTGCGGAGCATCCTGGGCGCGTACCACCGCGAACGCCCCTTGCGCCAGGGCATGGATCGCGAGGAGTTCAAGAGCCGCCTGGGGCGGGCCGTGCGCGGCTTGAGCGGACGGGCCTTCAACGCCATCATCTCTCGTGCCGTGGCCGAAGGGCAACTGGCCGAGTGGCAGACGCTGGTTCACCTGCCGGATCACACCGTGACCTTGACGTCACCGCAGCAAAAGCAGGCAGATGGACTGCTGGCCCTCTTTCGCCGCCAGCCTTACACCACCCCCTCCGTGGCCGATTGCGAAGCCAGGATAGGCCCCGACCTGCTGGCTGCCCTGGTGGAACAAGGATACCTGGTCAAGGTCAGCGACGACGTGCTCTTTTTGGCCGAGACCTATGAAACAATGATGCAGCGCGTAACGGGCCACATTCGCCGCCAGGGGGACGTCACCATCGCCCAGGTGCGCGACATGTTTGGCGCCAGTCGCAAGTATGCCCTGGCCCTCATGGAGCACCTGGACGAACGCCGCGTGACCAGGCGCGTGGGAGACGTGCGTGTCCTCAGGGG
>CAYVPU010000008.1:0-6258 GCA_964453885.1 uncultured Anaerolineae bacterium
CCGCGCTACGCGCGGATTAACCAGGGCGCTCCCCTTCGACTTTGCTCAGGACAGGGCTTCGCTCGCGCAGAATTCAGAAACCAGAAATCAGCATTTCAGAAATCAGAACAATTGGGGGACGCCACCCGAAACCCGATGTTGGCGTGCGAGTCGTTCGGGCTGGCCCAGTCGCGGGCAGCGCAACGCGCGTCGTTCTGATCGATGATCCACGAGCCGCCACGCAACACCCGCGCGCCCTCGCGTTCTTTATGTTCAGTAACCAGCCACTCCCAGACGTTGCCGGCCATGTCCATCAGGCCGTGGGGTCGGCTGGCCCCCAGGGGGTACATGCGCACTGGCGTGGGGCCGCCCAGGTCAGACTCATTAGTATTGGCCCGGGCCAGGATGGCCTTCCTATCCTTTGTGACCGGACCGTCTGGCGCGTCCCAGGGGTAGCGGCCCTTCTCGTCGCCCCCGGCGGCGCGGAGCCACTCGGCATCGGTCAGGGGGCGCACCTCTTGCGCCGTGGCAGGCAGAAGACCGGCCACCAAGAGGCGGGCCATTTCGTCGCCCTCAAATTCCTCTTTCAGCAGGGCAGTGAGCCAGCGGCAGTAGGCCTCCGCTTCGTAGTATGTAACACCGACCACCGGGTATCCGTTACGGTTGAAGCGAGGATCTTGCCAAAAGTCGGGTTTGTCTGTCCTTTGCCAATCGTAGCGCGGTTTGCCCGTTCGCCACTTCCAGCCATCGCCGCTCCACCAGGCGGGGTTATCGTAGCCCCCGGCGGCGAGAAACGGCTTGAATTGGAGATTGGTGATTGGATATTTGCCCACCCACAGGTCGCGGCCGTCGTCGGCGCCGTTGGGCATTTTGATCCAGGCGCTCAACTCGCGGAGGAGCGTCGCTTCGTCCTCCAGTTCGTCCAGCACAGCCCCGGCGCCGGCGCGAGTGCGGGGGGGCAGAGTAGCGCCCTGCATGGTCGCCCGCAATTGGGCCAGGGTTTCGTCCCAACAATCGGGCGTGACGCCGCCCCGCCCCACGTCGGTCAGACAGCCCCCGGCCAGGATCACGTTCTGGCCGCGTTTCTTTTTCGGCGGGCGGTCGCGCAGGATGGCGCGGACGACGAGAGACGCCGCTTCGTCGTGCCCCTGGATGACGGCAATGTGGCCGACGGTGAGCAGGATCACCTCGCGCCAGGCGGGGTCGTATAGGTGGGGCAGCAACGAATCTACCGTTTTTTGCCGCGACAGTTGCCCCCGGTTCGAGACCTCTAACGCGGCCAGGTATTCCTGGAAGGTGAGGTGCAGGAAGCCAAAGACGTCTTTGCCCCGCTCCAAGAGCAGGCCGGTCTGGCGGCCGACCATGTTCAGGAAACGACGTGCGCTCTCGGCGGCCCGCTCCGGCGGTTCGCGGCGGCGGGCAACCAGGCTCTCAGCGATGCGGGTTTCGATCTCGTCACGGCGGGCGGTGCCGCTGGGTCGGTTTTCGTGCATCCACAGCGCCAGGGGGGGCAGCACTTTGCGCGCCTCGTCGGTGGCCAGGGGTTCGGCGATCACGGCCTGGCCGTCCAGGCGGCGGGCGCGGCTCCACGTCTCCAACAGGGTATCCACCACCAGGTCATACAGCTTGACGCGGTGCTCGGGCAGGCGCGTGCCCTGGCGGTGGATGAGGGCAATGATGGTCAGCAGCAGGGGGTTGGCTGCCAGACGGCGGACGCTGGCGCTGGCCTCGATGGCTGCTGTCAAGTGGCTAGCTTCTTTTTCGGCGCGGCGGGCCGCCTCTGGGGTTTCACCGGCCTGCCGCTCGTAGGCCCAGGTCCACTGATAGGCAAAGGTGCGAATCTCATCCATGCCAAAAGGGCTGAGGGTGAAATGGACAAAGGGGCGTTCGCCGTCTCCGCGCAGGGGAGCCTGGTCGTAGCCGACGATGCGGCTGGTGACGACGACCCGGTTGGCGGCGTGGCGCCGGGTGAAGGACTCTACCCGCCGGGCGATCCTTTGCCGCTCGACGAGGGAGGTTGCCTCGTCGAGGCCGTCGAGGAGCAGCAGGGCGCGGCCGGCGGCCAGCGCCCGGTCAAAGAGGCCGGCCAGGCCGGGCAGATCGGCAGCGGTAAAATAACGGGGCAGAAATTCATCCAGCGACAGGTCCGGCTCGTCGCGGAGGGCATCGGCATAGGCGGCGACGGGCAGGATGATGGGCAGCAGGCTGGCTTCCAGACCCATCTTTTCCTCGGCCCACCCTTCGGCCAGGTCCAGAGCCAGGTATTTGAGAAGAGTGCTCTTGCCGGCGCCGGGGTCGCCCAGGATGACCAGGTGGGTGTGTTGACGCAGGGTCTCGGCGGCCGTGGTTCGTTCACCCCGCGCCCGCCGCTCCATCTCTTCGATCTCTTTGACCGTGATCTGTCCCCGGCTATCCAGCGCCTCCCGCTCCCGCCAGGCGGCCTCTTGCACCCGTTCTGGGCCGCCGGTAGGGACGGCCTGCAAGGCGACATAGATCTCGTCCAGGGGAAGCATCACCGGCTTGCGGGTTTGTAGAATACCCCGAAAGTCGAGCCAGCGGTAGGTGTTGGCCAGGTGAGCCAGGTAGTGGCGGTGGAGGGCGAGCTGTTTCTGGGGGGCGGTCATCTCTGCGCCGGCAGCCTGGCGCAGTTCGTAGGCGCTGATCTGGCGGCGCACGTCGTCCCGTTCACGGCGGAAGCGGGCGCGCAGCGGCGCGCTCAGGCGGGAGTCACGGAGACGTTCTTTGTATTCGGCGGCCTGGTGGCGCAAGGCGGTCACTTTTGCGTCGGTAGGAACCCGCTCCGGGGCCACGCCGGAGAGGGTGCGGTCGAAAACAAAAGTGCCGCTGCGCCAGGCCCAAAAGTCACCGGCCTGGAAGGGCAACTCGCCCAGCGTGGCCGGTCGCACCCAGAGAAGGAGGGAGTAAGGCACGCGGGCCAGCGTCTCGCGGCCCAGGTTGAGCGCGCCGATGGCCTGAGCGCGCTCGCGGGACGGCAGGTCATCCAGGCCGAAGGCCGCGATGGCGGCCGGGCGGTCGGGCGGCGGCAGGGCAGCCAGGTAGGCGGGCAGGTCGAGGCTTTGCGGGGCAAAGGTGAAATCGAGACAAGCAAACTGTCCACCCAGGCGACGGCGCAATGCGCCTGCGATCTCGGTCTCGGTGGTGGCATCGGCGGCGGCGGCAATGAGCAGACAAGGGGCCTCGGCCGCGTGTCGCAGCTGAGTGACCATGCTGTTCAGTTGGCGGTCGAACGTAGGTTGATCGTTCATGGTAGAGTGGGATTCGGGGTTCGGGATTCGGGATCCGGTATTCGGGGTTCACGGAGCCCGAATCACGAATCTACGAACCCCGAATCTACGTCCCTCCCCCTCAGCAACGGCAACAGCGCGCTGTGGACGTCGTACCACAGATCGCGGTTGCGGTAGCTCAGGATATAGTTGCCCAGCAAGAGTTCGGCGCCCTGCTGGGTGGCCGTCGGCACGTCGTGAGTCTTGAGCACGTCCAGGAGTATCTGACGGTAGGCCGGGTTGAGGGCAGCGGAGAGGTCACGGCGCAGGGCGTAGACAGCCTCTCGGGCGACCTCCACGCCGATGCGAGAGCGATCGGCCAGTTCGGCCTCGGTGATGGCGTAGCGCATCAGGCGGACGATGTCGCGCAGGATGCCGGCGCTACCCTCCACCAGCACGTCCAGCGCGGCCGGTGTGATCACCTCGTCGGGCTCTAGACTCAGCGGTGGGGCAGCCAGCCGGAGGCGCACCACGCGGCGCATTGTTTCGTAGCCCTCCTCGTCCGGCTCGCCTGGCACGTCCGGCCCTACATGAGGGGCGTGGATCCGTACATTGGGGAAGGGGTAAGGAGGGAACTCCATAAGTACCTGGCCAAAGACGGGCGAGAAATAGAGAAAAATGGGCATGGTATAGACGACGCGACACGCCGGGCCGTCGAGCCATTCTGCATCGGTGGCAAAGATGAACTCGGCGGTCTCCATGTCGCGGATGCGATCTAGGCCGTCCACCAGAAAGAGCACCTCGACCTCGTTGGCCCTGGAAACGTCGGCGATGAGAAAATTGAGGGCGGTCACGATGTCGCGCAGGCAGGGTTCGGCCACTTCGCGCCGGCGCACGTCCTTGACACTGAGGGTGGAGTCAAAGCGCAGCAGTCCACTGACCGTCTTGACCGATTGCCCGGCAAAAAAAGCGCCCAGGGGACCGGCGGCCACGCCGCCGGCCAGCGTGGCGGCAAAGCAGACCAGTTTGTCCACAGTATCTTTGGGCACCCGGTAGGTCTTGCTGGCCGTGGTCTCGCGGACCAGCGATTCCAGGCTCTCGGTCAGGGCCTGGTAGCTCTTGAGATCGGGGGGGTGAGGCAACACCTCAGCCGCGAGTTTGTACAGCGCTGCGCCCATGAGAAAGACCACGTCCGCCTGGGTCACGCGGTCTATGTTCGGTATGCTTTCAGAGACGTCCACCCAGACAACAAAGTACTGGGCAAAATCGGCGGCCAGGTCGGCGGCCAGGCGGATCAACTCGGTCGTCTTGCCGCTGGAGCGGTGGCCGAGGATCAGGGCATGTTGCGGGGTGTGGTCGGGGCTGAGGTCGGCCCGCAGGCGGCGCAGAGGGCTGTGGGGCCGCTCCACGTACCAACGGTCCATCTGCTCCTCCACCTGCAGTGGTTTGAAGGGATCGAAGGCGTTCCAGATGGGGGCCCAGAATTGGTGTACAGAAGTCATGGCAATCCTCGATTCTGAATTCTCAATCTTTAATTCTCAATGATGCGCTGATTATAGCATGGGGCGAAGGGGACGTCAACTGGAAGGAATCAGGTCAGATTTAACAAAACGGCCCGCAGCGCGGCTTCCGTCACCGGGCCGGCTCGCAGCACGCGAGGTGGGTCGAGGGTGAGGTCGAGAACGGTGGAGGGGACGCCGCCAGGGCAGGGGCCGCCATCAAGGATGAGATCCACGCGCCCGCCCAGTTGCGTTGCCACCTCCTCTGCTGTGACCGGGCTGGGCCGGCCGGAGAGGTTGGCGCTGGTGGCAGCCAGCGGCGCGCCCAGGGCGGCGACGAGGGCGCGAACGAGGGGGTGATCTGGCACGCGGACGGCCACGCTGTCGCCGCCAGCGGTCAGGATGGCGGGCAGAGCGGGATGGCGGGGTAGGACCAGCGTCAACGCGCCGGGCCAGAAGGCATCGGCCAGGCGGTGGGCGATGGAGGGGACCTCGCGGGTCACCAGGGGCAGGTCGGCGGCGGCAGCGAGCAGGACGGGGATGGCCTTGTCGCGGGGACGCTCCTTGGCGGCGTAGAGGCGCTCGATGGCCTCGGCGTCAAAGGCGTGCGCGCCGACGCCGTAGACAGTGTCGGTGGGGAAGGCGACCAGGCCGCCAGCGGTCAGGATTCGAGCGGCCTGGGCGATGGCGGTCTGAGAATCAGCAGGCAAAACGCGGGTATTCAGAGCCATTCGAGTCCCTCCTCACACTCGAGACGTTATACGTGGGCCTGCGAAAAGTATAACCTTAAAACTGGCCCATGTCAATTCAGCGCATTCTTTCATGTAAAATGTTACCAAAGCAAACAACCCACTTTCCGACTTGTCTCACCCCTACGTTTTGTCTTTCTTTCGCTTTGCGAGTATAATCGTATTTGTCGTGAAAACGGCTGTGTATCTGCTCCACCTCGTCACCATCTAGACAGAAAGGATAAGAGCCATGAACCGTCCTCCCCGTCCCTCACCGATTCAAGGATTGGCCCATCTTGTCCTGTGGGTCATCTTTCCCCTCCTGGTCGGCATCGTCCTGGCTGCCGTGCTGGTGCCGGTGCCCCAGGTGGGAGTTATTCGCTTCGAAGACGTGATCTGGAGCGAAAGCGCCGCTGACTTGAGCGTGCTGCTCGAGCGCGCCCGGAACGATCCAAATATCCGTGCGGTGGTGCTAGAGATCAACAGTCCCGGCGGCGAAGTGACGGCCACGGAAGAAGTCTATTACCGGTTGTTGGAGCTGCGCCAAACCAAGCCATTGGTCATTACCATAGACTCGCTGGCGGCCAGTGGCGGCTATTATTTGGCTGCGGCTGGCGATTACATCTTTGCCAAGCCAGCTTCCACCGTGGGCAATATCGGGGTTGTCAGCTTTTTGCCCTCCACTGACCAACAACGTTTTACAGACGAGGACTATGTTTCCACCGGACCTTTCAAGTTCTCAGGGGGCAGCCGGGGGGACTATATGCGGCAGATCGAGCTGGTCAAGCTGGGTTTCCTGGAAGCCGTCTTTGCCCAACGGAAGGGCAA
>CAYVPU010000008.1:6358-25128 GCA_964453885.1 uncultured Anaerolineae bacterium
TCGAGCTGGTCAAGCTGGGTTTCCTGGAAGCCGTCTTTGCCCAACGGAAGGGCAAGCTGCACACCGATCGTGAAACCCTTTCCAGAGGTGAGGTCTTTTTGGGCCTGCAGGCTCAGCAATTGGGCTTGATAGATGAACTGGGTGCCAACAGCGAAGCGGTGCAAAAAGCCGCCAGCCTGGCCCACCTGGGTCCCCACCAGGTGGTGGATGTAGCCAGCCTGGTCTACGAGGGCGAACTGCCGGTGGCAGAGGAGGAAGAACCTTACACTCACCTGGAAGCATGGTTGGCCGGTAGCGACCCCGCCTGGCGACAAGAGCTTTACTACCTGTACATTGAGCCTGAGATGAGGAGGCCGTAATGAAAAAACTCGAGATCCGCTTCCTGCTCAAGACCTTTGGCCGTGTCCTCCTCTTTGTAGCGCTACTTGTCCTGCCCACCCTACTGCGATCTGGCTATTATTACCGTCGCTATTATGTGCCCCGGTCGGTGCCTCGGCCAAACCACTCTGCCGTGGACGTGCCCACTGTGGCTGTCGCCGCTTTTGCCGACCAAGACGTCCGGGAGAGCAAAGGCCGGCTCGTCATTGACCGCGCCCACGACAACACTGTGGACGACGCCGACCTGAATGTGTTGCTGGCCCGTCTCACCACGCGCGGTATGGAGGCTATCTCGGTCACGCCCAATGACCACCTGCCCGACACGCTGCGCAACGCCACCGCTTTGGTGGTCATTGCTCCTCATGCGCCCTTTTACCTCTGGGAGATCAAAGCCGTGGATCGCTTCGTCGAGCAGGGTGGGCGCGTGCTCCTGGTGGCCGATCCCAGCCGATACTCATTCCGCACCGAATATGACGAGTTTTACGGCGAATACACCGTACCCAACTCTGACGTGGCCGCAATTAACAGCCTGGCCTCTCACTTTGGCCTGGCCTTTGCCGACGACTATATCTACAACATGGCCGAGCACGCTGGCAACTACCAATACGTCATCTTGAAAGACTTTGCCCCTGGCCCGCTAACGGCCGGCCTGAACAAAGTCATCTTTTACGCGGCCCACTCTATTGCTTCTGGAGAGAAGGCGCTCATCACCGCCGACGAGCGCACCACCTCCTCGCTCAGCGAGCGGACCGGCGGCCTGGCGACCATGAGTCTGGGCAGAGGGGGCCGGGTGCTGGCCGTCTCAGACTTTACCTTCATGACCGAGCCGTACAACACCAGCGCCGACAACAATCGCCTGATCGCCAACCTGGCTGACTTTCTCGCTGGCGCAGAGCGTACCTACAGTCTAACCGACTTTCCGTTTTTCTTTGGCGACGAGGCGGTTATGGTGCCCCTGGTGGGTGAGCCAGGTGAAGCGGTCCTTTCAGCCGAACTGATCGATCAGAGCTACATTCTCGGGTCCACCTTCGAGTCGGCGGGCAAGACCTTGTACGTGCAGGCCAGCCCGAAAGCCGGGCGCGACACGATCTTTGTTGGTCTCTATGAGGATGTCGAGTTTTCACCGGAAGCCAGCGAGATTCTGGCCAGCCAGGGCATCTCTTTCACCCTGGAGACGGTGGAGCGGCAAAGAGCCACCCCTACAGCCACCCCTACAGCTACACCGCGCTACACGCCCACGCCTGTGGTGAGCCCTGTCGAACCGCCGACGCTCACACCCACGCCCACGCCAACGGAAGAACCCCTTTGGGATTGGATCCACGTGTCCCGCATGGGCCAGGTGGACGCCAAAGAGATTGCCCTCATCTACCAGAACGAGGAAGCCAGCGGCCAGGTCGTCATGGTGCTGGCTTTTACCGAGGAGGGCTTGAACACGGCTATACAGAGGCTGATCTTTGGCGATTTTACCCACTGCCTCCTGGATCAAGACCTCAATGGTGACCCGGCGGTCATTAGCCTGGCTCTCTGTCCCACCGACTATGAACCTTCCGAAGAAGGCCCCACGCCTACGCCTGTGGTGAGCCCTGTCGAACCGCCGACGCCTACACTCACCCCCACCCCCATGGCCGAGGGCGGCATCCTCATTGTCTCCGACGACGACGGCACTGGCGTCTACGAATCGTGGACCAGCGCGTACGATTTCTGGGACCTTGCCGTTGAAGTGGGTTACCCGGCCACCGTCTGGTCTACCTCCTGGGACGGAGAAGTGACGCTGGAGCAGATGCAATCCTACGATGCCGTCATCTGGTGCACCGGCGACTACCAGGAAGAGGGAATCACTCCGGCTGAGGATGATCTCCTTTCCATCGCCGGCTACCTGGCCAGCGGCGGTCGGATGATCCTGACCGGGGCCTTCATTGGCAGCCCCGAGGAGAGTGAAAGCGGCCTGCTGATGGACATCCAGGTGGTCCAGGCCGGCCATCCTCTGGCTGCGGGTTTTGAGGTAGACCAGGTCATTACCCTGGAGCGTTTTGCAGCCGACGAGGACTATAGCCCCTACCTGCTGGATGCGGCAGACTCGGAGACCATCGTCTTTTCTCGTGGCCCAGCGAGCGAGTTCGCTGGAGAAGCGCTCGTCACCGTGGACGTAGACGAATTTACCGACAGCCGGACTATTTTGATCGGCTTTCCCACTTTTCTCATGCCCTGGGAAGAAAAACACCAGTTCGGCACCAACGCCGTCCTCTGGCTTATGGAGGGGAGGGGGTACTAGCAAGTCGGGTGCACCCTGATCATCACGCACGGCGGCATCCCGGTTGTGTTGAGGATTACCATAATCCCCCCGGGCACAGCCTGGCTGAAGAAAAAGAGAACCCCGGTCCATATTAAGCCGGGGTTCTGCTCTGTCCCAACACTGACTCAGGCCGCAGCCCTGACCCGTGGCTCATCCTTTTGTCTGACCAGAATGCCCAGCCAAAAGTGGTGCAGCAGAACATGCCGCGCGGCGACCACGCGCACCGGACCACACTGCAGCTCTTTCTCGCCGATGGCCTGCGGGTGAACGTAGCAGGTGTCGGGCGCGCGTCCAAATTTCTCCCGATACCGCTCCGCAGCGCGCCGAACCTTTTCCTCCACCGAGCGGCCTGGGTCATTGTCGAACCAAAGCCAGCCCACACGCATCTTTTCTGCCATCTGATTCACCTCCTCATCAGGCCACCATCTTGTCCAGGTGCCAGGTGTTGGCAGCCAGGTCTTGGTACAGGTCAAAGACCCCCTCGGCGGTGTGGACGCGAAAGCATCGCCTCTCCACACGACGATGTGTCCGTTGTCGGGAAATCGTCCACGCTCGCTCCACCCGCTTTACGTGGTAGCGGCGGCCGTGCCACAGAAAGGTTTTGGGGAAATAGCCAAACCGCTTGGTTTGCATTTCGATCGGTTCATTGTAGCGTTTCCTGCGCAATCTGCCCATGAATCTCTCCTTCTGTAGTCCATTGGTTACACAGCGTCTACAAAAAGCGGCCGTTATCCAAAGACGCCTCGTCTGGCTCACCCACGATGCGGAACTGTCGTGACGACTGGTTCCACTGCAAACCTGGCTGTGGCAGGTACGCGGGTTGGCGATACGGGCTCGCTGGCGCGGCGTTGCCTGGATTTACAATCACGACGGACGGAGGCAAGGCGTCTTGCCCGGCCCGCCGTACACCGCCATTCCTGCCGTAGACGGCCCGCTGCTCGCGTCGCCACATGACGGCCGCGATGATCAGTCCCGTCGGAATGCTGGCTGCCACGCCAAAGATGACACCAATCACCACCGCCATTGCCTCGGCATTCATCCGCAGCCCGATGACCACGGCGAGGGTGATGAGAAAGAGAACGCTTCCCAGTCCAAACCATACTTTCATCTCATGCCTCCTCCCATGCTTTGTCGTGAGCGTCCCGCTCTACTTGCACCTGGGCTGCCCCGTCCTGGTCGGTCCGGGATAGGGCAGGCACAGGCGAGCGGGACGAAGGGCCTGTCCTGAGCCCTGCTCTGAGCGTTTTGGAAGGGCCTGGCTGAACGGAGGCCTCTGCCTCTCGGGCAGCCAGGTTCCGCCGTGAGCCCTCTGTCCAGGGGTGCTGCCAACTGTGAGGTGCTGCCAGGCCAAACGCCAGCGCCATCGTCGCCAACGCGGCCCGATAGCCAGCTCGATAGCCTGCCACAAAGGGATCATTCCCGTTGCCCGCTGCTGTCAGGGCAGCTCCACTGGCTTGCTCGGCGGCACTCAGCGCGTTTTGAATGTCTGACTTGTACCACACATCCAGAGCCATCATCTGTCCTTTTCTGGCTCCCGGCCTGAACCTCGCCTCCTCCCTTCAGCCATACCTGTCCTGAGCATGACCAAAGAGCTCAGGACAGGCTCATGCCGAAGCCTGCTGCCACAGTTCCATCTGCCGCGTTGCCCCAGCCCGCAACGTCTTTGCCAGTTTGAGGATTCTCTTCTGAGGTGAACGGGGAGGTCCGGCAGATGGGCACTGAGAAGGCTTTGATGACAGCTTGCTGACAACCCTGGCTACCTCTCTCGTCGAAACAAACGCAGCTTGCAGGCGAATCAGGTCTCCGCGAACCACCAGCAAGAAATCGCCCCGGCCGCTCAATCGTTCGGCGCCGGTTCGCGCCACACCGGTAGCCACTTTCGCATCTTCAGGGCTGACGACCGCACCCACCAACCGGGCCGGAAAGTTGGCCTTTACCAGACTGCCTACCACTGCAGCCGTCGGTTTCTGCGTGCAGGCCACCAGGTGGATGCTGGCTTCCCGGCCTCGCTGCACCAGGCGCGTCAGAAAGCGTTCCAGGGTTTTGCCGCCTACGAGGGCCAGGTCTGCCAACTCGTCAATCACAACGACGATACGAGGACGAGGATTGCCAGCTCTGTCCCGTCTCTCCATCTCCCGCACCAGGTCGGCCAACATCACGAGCGCTTCTGTAGCGTTGGTGACAATGGGCCGCAGTAAGTGAGGCAGCCCGTTCAGCGGACCAAAGCCGTGCCCCTTTGGATCCATCAGCACCATCTGCAAATTCCGTGGCTGGTTGTTCATGGCCAGGCTGAGAACTATGCTGCGCATTAGCACCGTTTTGCCCGATCCGGTGGTGCCCGCGACAAGGATGTGGGCCACTTCCGGGCTGGTCAGACGCAACAGTAGTGGGGCACCGGACTCGTCCATACCCAAAACAGCAGTGTCCAGCGGCACCCGTGAAAGACGGCGTTGCAGATCCAGCAGGCGCACTGGCCTGGGTGATGGGTGCGGTACCTGCAGAAAGAGGTTACCTCCCTGGCGCGCCACGCGGGCATTGGAGACACCCAAGGCCAGAGCTACTTCCTCCGAATGTCGCTGCACCTGGCGCACCGACACCCCCTGGGCAGGCGCGAGGTCGAATTGTACCAATCGGGGCAATACGCGGCCACCGGTCACCCTAACGGGCGCTTTGTGGCTGGCCAACACGGCCTCGATCTGATCGGCTTGATATTCCAACAGTCTGCGCATGTTTCCCCTCCTAGTTCTTCTCGAAATGCCTCTCCCTTTGCTGGCTAGGCCATTTGGCGGATCACCGCCACCACCTTGCCCTGCACTTCCACGTTGCTCGGATGGCAATACATGGCCTCCATGGTGGGATTGGCTGGCTGGAGCCGCACGCTGCTCTTCTCACGATAGAAGCGCTTCAGCGTCGTCTCGTTCTCGTCAATGAGGCGCACCGCCACCATGTCTCCGTCGTCGGCGTCCTGCTGGTGCTTCATGATCACGAGATCACCGTCGTACACCAGGGCATCCATCATCGAATTCCCCCTGACCCGCAAGGCGTAGAGCTCCTCTTGCTCACGCACAATGTCGCTGGTGAGTCCGATGAACTCGCGCTCCCAGTCGCCAAAACTGATGGGTTGGCCGGCCGCGATGTGGCCCAGGATCGGCACACGAAAGGTAGGTGGGCCCGCCAGTCGGATGCTGCGCGGCGTGTTCGGCGTGAGATCGAGACGGCCCTCAGCCTTTAGCTTTTTCAGGTGACGGCTAACCCATGATTTGGAACGCAGCCCCAGGGCATCCTTGATCTCTTCGAAGGCAGGTGAATAGCCCCGCGACTGCAGGTAGTGAAAGATGTAATCTAGCATCCTTTGCTCCAAGTCAGTTGTCTTTCCCATGGCATTGCTCCTCCTTGTTCTGGGGATTGGCGAAGGAGGGACGGGAGCGCATCGCCCGCCTTCCTTCCTGCAACAAACAGAACACATGTTCTGGTAGCTATATTATACCAGAACATGTGTTCTATTGTCAAGTCCCAATTTATAGATTTGTCAGAACCGTTTGAGGGCCTAGCTCAGGAAACTCGAGATTGCCTGCCGCCAGCGCGACTGGAGACTGACACCAATCACGCGCAGGCCGGTCCCTGATTGGCCAGGAGGAAAGGGGTGGCTCAATTGAGTTGCCGGATGACCATGACGACCTTGCCCTGCACTTCGACGTTGGCCGCCGGCACAAAGATGGGCTGCATCGTGGGATTGGCCGGCTGCAGGCGCACGGTATCCCCATCCAGGTAAAAGTGCTTGAGCGTGGTCTCTTCTCTGTCTCTAATCCAGACGGCCACCATTTCGCCGTTGGATGCGTGCTGCTGGTGCTTCATGACGACGATGTCGCCGTTGTTGATCAGGGCATCAATCATCGAGTCGCCGCGCACCTGCAAGGCGTACAGGCCCTCTTGATCTGGCAAGACCCCTCGCGCCAGTTCGACAGTTTCTCCGTCAAAGAGAGAAAAGTCGGACTCTGGCACCGGGATGGGCGAACCGGCAGCGATGCGGCCCAACAGCGGGATGCGAATCAGGCCACCCAGTACCCTTTCGGGCACGGGAGCCTCGCCTAGCAACCTGATACCTCTGGAAACTGTACGGTCTCGGGCGATAAGCTTCTTTTTCTCCAATGCCTTCAGATTGTAGTTCACCACCGAAGTTGAGGAAATGTCTACTGCTTCTCCAATCTCACGGATAGAGGGAGGGTAGCCGCTCTTGGAGATGAACTCGCGGATGAAAGCCATCATACGTTCTTGACGGGATGACAATGCCATTGTATGCCTCCTCTTCAGGGCTTGCCTTTTCTGTGTGTCTTTTTGTATACAGTTGCCCTGCAGTTAAGAACATTATACCACGAACATGCGTTCTATGTCAAGGGCCACGGAATCAGGCAGCAATTCTCATTATGGCTCAGGTTTGCTCTGTGATGGCCGAAGGCACTTGTCCTGTACCCTGTACCTGTCGGTCCAGGACAGGTGCGGCCAAGTACAGGGTCTCCTGACCGAGCCCTCTGCGCCTCGGTCAGGAGACCTTCGGCGAACGATGACCGGTTCAAAATGAGAATTGCTGGAATCAGGCAGCCACGATAGCCAGCTTTTCGCCACACTGGGGACACTTGTTGCCCTCCACCAGATTGTTGCGGATGCGATAGCCAAAGCGCTCAATGGCCACAGCACCACAGGCCGGGCAACGAGTGTGCTCGTAGCGGTCGCCGGGGACATTACCGGCGTAAACGTAGCGCAATCCAACGTCGTAGCCGATCTCCACGGCGCGGTGGATGCTGCTCACCGGCGTCGGCCGGTGATTGCGCATCTTGTAGGTGGGGTGGAATCGGGAGATGTGCCAGGGCACGTCAGGGTCGAGAGCGACCAGCCAGGCAGCCAGTTCGCGCAGTTCGCCCTCGTCGTCGTTCTCGTCAGGAATGAGCAGTGTCGTCACCTCAAGCCACACGCCCATCTGGTGCATCCTGGCGATGCTTTCCAGCACTGGCTGCAATCGCCCGCCACAGAGCTCTTTGTAAAAGCGGTCGGTGAAAGCCTTGAGATCCACGTTGGCTGCATGAAGGTCGCTGCCGATTGTGTTCAACATCTCGGCCGTCATAAAGCCGTTGGTCACAAAGATGTTCTTGATGCCTTGCTGTGAAGCAATCCGGGCCGTGTCGTAGGCGTATTCAAAAAAGATGGTCGGCTCGGTATAAGTGTAGGCAATGGTCGCGCAGCCATAGCTGGCTGCTAGCGAGACCACCGTCTCCGGCGGCAGATCGTGGGCGTAGCGGCTCCATCCCTTGCTGCTCTCTTTGGACAGTTGCGAGATATCAGCGTTCTGGCAAAAGAGGCAGCGAAAGTTGCAACCCGCCGTGGCGATGGAAAAGGCCCGTGCGCCAGGGAGAAAGTGATACAGCGGCTTCTTTTCGATGGGATCCGTCGCGGCCGAGATAGATCGGCCATAGACTAGCGTGTACAACGTGCCATCGCGGTTCTCCCGCACAGCGCAAATGCCCAGCTTGCCAGGCCGGATCTTGCACCTGTGGGCGCACAGGTCGCAACGCACTGCACCGTCATCCAGTTTTTCATACAACATTGCTTTGTGCATCACACCTCTCAAACTCGATACGTCGCTACGCTCACTTTTGCCACGCTCGGTGCAGACCTACTCGACCGACGCTCTCACGCCATGGTCAACCAACAGGAAACTCTCATCAAGCACACTAAACCAGCGGCCGACGCTGCCAGGCGCGGATGACGCGCCAGCAGCCACTGCTAACTTGCTGGGTCAACTCAAATCGGTTGCCGCTGGCGACCATGACCAGGAAATGGCGAATTAAGCCGCTGTCACCTTTTTCCTCCCAGCGCCGGCCCAGGCTGGTGATCGGCAGCCACTCGCCCTGCCAGGTGAAGGCGCGAGGCACTGACACGCCACCCGTGTCTATCCGGGTATCTACCTCTATCGGTTCGTCTACAAATCTCACACCGTTTGTCCTTCCAGGTATTGCCACAACATGGTCAGCGCCGCCTCGGCCGAGGCCGCCTTGTTACCGGCCCGGCTGTGGGGCCAGACGTACCGTTCGCAGCGTTCAAAATCGCGGGCCGAGAGGGCTATGTAGACCAGGCCGACCGGTTTTTCTGGCATGCCGCCCCCCGGCCCAGCGATGCCGGTCACGGCCAGGGCCACGTCGGTCGTCAGCAAGCGCCGCGCGCCGCGCGCCATCTCCATGACCGTTTGCTCGCTCACTGCGCCATAGTCGTAGAGCGTGCCGTGGCGCACGCCCAACACGCGCTCTTTGGTGTCGTAGGCATAGGCCACCACCCCACCCATGAAATATTCGGAACTGCCCGGCACGTTCGTGATGCGGTGGCCGATCAGTCCGCCGGTGCAGGATTCGGCCAGGGCCAGGGTGAGACCCTGCTCGACAAGCAGTTTGCCGATTTTTTCTTCCAGGGTGAGTTCGAGGACTTGGGTCATGAGCGATACCTCCACAGTGTCGCTCTTGCCTTCTTGCGGAACACACTGGTTCTGATCACCTGTATTGTACTCCCAAAGCCACTCCCAGGCAAGCGAGTGCTGGTTGACGGAATGGTGAGCCGCAGCTGCCGTACCTTTGATCAGGCGCATCATCAGGTCGGTGGAGGACTCGCGACACTCTTTCGCTTGCGTCCAAGAGAAAATGGTGTATAATATAAGCCAGCACAATTTAGGGGGAGAAGAAAACTATGCAAGAAGAGGGTGCCTTAGTCCTCGTCGAAGATGAGGAAAGAAGCGAGATGCAGCCGGGCACTGGGCCTGCCCACCCAATGGAAACGCTGCTGGAAGATGCCTACAAGGTTAAGCAACTGAAGAAAGGAGAGATCCTGGAGGGGACAATTGTGTACGTCTCGCCGGACGAGGTCCTGATTGACGTTAATGCCAAGTCCGAAGGGATCGTCACTGGGCGAGAGCTTGCTCGTTTGGATCGCGAGTTCTTGTCCGAGCTCAAATCTGGCGAGAAGATCCTGGCGTATGTGATTGTCCCGGAGGATAAGAATGGCAACATTCTCCTTTCACTGGCAAGGGCTCAGATAGAGAAGGATTGGCGCGAGGCTGAGCGGATCTTCAAAGAGCAGGAGGTCTTTGAGGGCACGGTCGCTGGCTACAACAAAGGTGGCCTTATTGTGCGCCTGGGCCAAGTGCGTGGCTTTGTTCCGACGTCTCAACTAGCCATGCCCGTAGGAGAACCGGTTTCGGCAGAAGATCGAAAGGCAAAATTGGTAGGGACAAACATCCAGTTAAAAGTCATTGAACTGGACCGGGAACGCAACCGTCTCATCCTTTCTGAGCGGGCAGCACTCCGCGACTGGCGCAGGAGGCAAAAAGACAAGCTGCTTGAGGATCTGAACGATGGAGACATCCGCACCGGTGTCGTCAGCAGCCTGTGCGACTTTGGGGCCTTTGTGGATCTGGGCGATGCAGATGGTCTGGTGCATCTGTCCGAGATTTCGTGGCGACGCGTGGCGCATCCTGGCGAAGTGCTTCGTGTGGGGCAAAACGTCGAGGTCTATGTTTTGAACGTGGACCGTGAACGGAAGCGCATTGGTCTTAGTCTGAAGCGTCTGACGCCAGATCCGTGGACAATTATCGATGAGCAGTACAAGGTGGGGCAATTGGTGGAAGGAACCATCACCAAACTGGTCAAGTTTGGTGCTTTTGCCCGTCTGGCCGGTACAGATATCGAAGGTTTGATCCACGTCTCGGAATTGTCGGCTGAACACGTCAACCATCCCAAAGAAGTCGTCAAAGAAGGTGATGTGCTGACTCTGCGAGTCATCAAGGTAGATACCGCCCGACGACGGATGGGATTGAGTCTCAAGCGCGTGGACTTGGTTGACTATGCAGATCAGGACTGGGCATCCAGTTATGCCGAAACCGCGATGACGGCAGAGGTCGGGCCGACAACAGAAGAGGAGATCGATCTGCCGGAAGTGGATGAAACGCCATCTTTCACCTCCGAGTCGCCTGAGACAGATGAATTGCCCATGCCTGAGACAGACGAGTTGCCCATGCCTGAGACCGTCGAAGCTACTGCGGGATAAAAAGCTGGAGAATCTGCTCGTGCAATAGAGCTTATCCTCAAATTGCTAACTGAGCACGTGTGTTCTTGCGTGAGAAGGGGGAGTCTGGCAATGCTGTGGAGAACAGCCCCCTGAGTGCATTGGCTATGCCATAGGGGGCTAGCGCGTGATGAAGCGGACAGCCCCCTTTGTGTTGTGTGTTAATGTAAGAGTTCTATCGTTTGGGGAGGGTCGGCGAATTTCAATGGATTCTCAACCTTTCTCTAACGTCAGTCTGACAAAAGTGTGCTACAATAGAGATGTGAATCGGACTCTAGACCTGCTATGAGGTGAGGCTAAAGAAGGTGGTCACGGTTCCGTCTAGACCTGGGGGTGGGCACTTGTGAATAAGGAGCTGGACTGTTATGGCAGATAAATTTGATCTTTTCACCAAGCGTGCAAGAAAGGTATTGATGCGCGCGCAGGAAGAGGCTCAGAGGATGCGCCACAGCTATATTGGCACAGAGCATCTTTTGTTGGGAATGATTAAGGAGGAAAAGAGCGTCGCCAGCAAGGCGCTTCGAAGCTTGGGGGCTGACCCTGCTCAGATCCAACGTCTAGTTGAGCGCCTCACCAGTACGCACCGGCGTTCTCCGTTTAGCAGCAAACCCTCCCTTACCCCCCGCACGCGCAAAGTGCTAGAGACCGCTGTGGACGAAGCGAGGCGACTGGGGCACCACTACATAGATACTGGCCATTTGCTGCTGGGGTTGATTAAGCAGGATGAGGGTGTGGCTATAGAGGTCTTGCGTGACAGAGGCATCAGCCGGGAACAGGTGCGCCTGGAAACAGCCCGCATCATGATGCAAAGTCCGGTTACGGCTGGTGAAAAACGAGCCGGACGGCAGAAAACACCCATGCTGGACCATCTATGCACTGATCTGACAACCCTGGCTGGGCAAGACAGGCTCGATCCCGTCATCGGTCGCCAGACCGAAATTGAGCGGGTCATCCAAATCCTTGCCCGGCGTACAAAGAACAACCCTGCCCTCATTGGCGAGCCGGGGGTGGGCAAGACGGCTATCGTTGAAGGATTAGCCCAGCGCATTGTTTGTGGCGAGACGCCCCCCAATCTACTGGGCAAGCGAGTTTTGCAATTGGATGTTGGCTCGTTGGTGGCTGGCACCATGTATCGGGGGCAATTCGAAGAACGGCTAAAGCGCGTCATCGAAGAACTCAAAGGGTCAGACAGTATCCTGTTCATTGACGAGGTTCATATGTTAGTAGGAGCCGGATCGGCCGGCAGCTCTGTGGACGCAGCCAATATTCTCAAACCCGCCCTGGGTCGGGGTGAAATACAGTGCATCGGCGCGACCACGATGGAAGAGTATCGCAAGTACATCGAAAGTGACTCTGCCCTGGAGCGTCGGTTTCAGCCTATCGTGGTGGGTGAGCCAACTGTAGACGAGACCATCGAGATCTTGCGCGGCATCAAGGGACGCTATGAGGATCATCATCAACTTGACATTTCCGATGAGGCTGTCATTGCCGCTGCTTACCTGGGAGAACGGTACATTACCGATCGCTTTCTACCCGACAAGGCTATTGACCTGATTGACGAAGCATCGTCGCGCGTGCGGATGTATAGGGCCCCTGGCGTGCAAGGCTACGGCGAGACCTTTGCCTCGCTGCGAGAGATCCAGCGCCAGAAAGAAGCGGCTATGGAGGACAAGGACTATGAAACGGCCAGCAACTTGCGATACCAGGAAGTAAACATGCAGGCGCAGTTGGAGCAAATGCGTTTGAGCGATGTGACCCCGGCTGAGAGACTCGTCGTCTCTGACCAAGATATCGCCGAGATGGTTTCCATGTGGACGGGTATTCCCGTGACGCGGCTGGGCGGTGAGGAGTCAGAGCGGTTGCTGAATATGGAAGCCGAGTTGCACAAGCGTGTGGTGGGCCAGGACGAGCCCATCATAGCTCTGTCCAAGGCGGTGCGTCGGGGCCGCGCGGGGTTGAAGGATCCTAAACGTCCCATTGGATCGTTTGTCTTTCTCGGCCCTACTGGCGTGGGCAAGACAGAACTTTGCAAAGCCCTGGCCGAGTTCTTGTTCGGCAGCGAAGAAGCACTGCTTCAACTGGACATGTCAGAGTTTATGGAACGCCATACCGTCTCTCGGCTGGTGGGCGCACCGCCGGGCTACATCGGCTACGACGATGCTGGTCAGTTGACCGAGGTCATCCGCCGGCAGCCGTACTCGGTGATCTGCTTTGACGAGATCGAAAAAGCGCATCCTGATGCTTTCAACATGTTACTGCAGATCATGGAAGAGGGCCATCTATCGGATGCCCGGGGCCGGACTGTGGATTTTCGCAATGCTATTATCATCATGACCTCTAACATAGGTGCTGACCTTATCAGACGCAACACCTCGTTGGGGTTTGCCGTCAGGAAAGACAAAGCTAGAACGGAAGAAGAACGATACGAGGTGATGAAGGAGAAATTGCTGGCTGAACTTCGTAAGATCTTTCGACCAGAGTTTCTCAACCGTGTGGATGGTGTTATGGTCTTCCGTTCTCTTTCCCAGGACGACATCAAAAAGATTGTCCGCTTGGAGCTGACCAAGATTCAGGCGCGGCTTGACGAGTACGACATTGCCCTCGAGTCAACCGACGAGGCGCATGGTTTCCTGGCCAAAGAGGGATACAGCCTCGAGTTTGGCGCTCGCCAATTGCGTCGGGTGATCCAGCAGCACGTGGAGGACGTCCTGTCGGAAGGCATCCTTTCAGGTGAATTCCGGCCCGAAACGACGGTGCTGGTGGACGTGAACGAGAATGGGGATGAGTTGGAAATGCGGACGGTCAAAGATATGACACCTTTGGATGAGCGCGCCGTATTGGAAGCAATGTTCGACTAGGAGGCCGGGCAGCCGGAGATGACCAGAGGGCGGACCAGAACGGTCTATGTTTGTCAGGGATGTGGTGGCTCTCAACCCAAATGGGTGGGTCGTTGCCCCGACTGCGGCGAGTGGAATACGCTGGTAGAGACCCTCATGGAGCGCGGCCATCGCGCTCCACTGTCTTCTCAAATAGCCTTGACCGGCCTCGGAGCCGGGCCTCAATGTCTATCGAAAGTGGGCGCCATCGGTACGGAGCGCATTCCCCTGGCCATGCCCGAATTCTCACGGGTGCTGGGGGGAGGCATTGTGCCGGGGTCTATGGTGTTGGTGGGTGGCGATCCCGGCATTGGCAAATCCACTCTGCTGTTGCAAATGGTCTCTCTATTGACGGAGAGAGGCGATGTGCTGTATGTGTCGGGGGAGGAATCGGCGCAGCAGATCAAGCTGCGCGCCCAGCGCCTGGGCATTGACGGCGACCGCTTGTATTTGCTCAACGAGACCAACGTGGACGCCATCGTTGCCCATATTCAGCAACTGAAGCCATGCCTGGCTGTGGTGGATTCTATCCAGACCGTTTATCTGGAGCACCTGACCTCAGCGGCCGGTAGTGTGAGCCAGGTGCGCGAGTCGGCCTCGCGGTTGATGCGCCTGGCCAAAGGCCAGAGTATCCCCATCTTTTTGGTGGGCCACGTTACCAAAGCGGGTGCCATTGCCGGGCCACGGGTGCTAGAGCACATTGTTGATACTGTGCTCTACCTGGAAGGGGATCGTTTTCACGCCTATCGTTTGTTGCGTAGCGTCAAGAACCGCTTTGGCGCTACGTCGGAGGTGGGTGTCTTTGAGATGGGCCAGCAGGGCTTGAAGCAAGTGCTCAATCCATCGGAAGCCTTTCTGGCCGAGCGATGGCCCAACGCCGCCGGATCGGCCATCGCGGTGACGATTGAAGGCACGCGCCCTCTGCTAGTAGAAATCCAGGCGTTGTCCAGTACCACCAGCTTTGGGTTGCCCCGCCGGACAGCTAACGGCATAGATCTCAACCGTCTGCTCTTGCTGGTGGCCGTGTTGAGTAAGCGGGTGGGTCTGCGCCTGTCCGATCAGGACGTGTTTGTTAACGTCGTCGGTGGCCTGCACATCGCTGAACCTGCAGCCGACCTGCCTGTGGCGACGGCTATTGCCTCTAGCTTTCACAACGCCCCCGTGGCCGCCGACATGGTAATCATGGGTGAGATCGGTCTCTCCGGTGAGTTGCGTATGGTCAGCCAGATAGAGCGTCGCATGAACGAGGCAGTCAAACTGGGCTTCCGGCGCTGTCTCACGCCCAAGCCAGCGCGCCGGCTGACCAGCCTGCCAGATGAACTGAAGATAATCGGCGTCCGCTCGCTGTCGGACGCTTTGGAGGTGGCCTTGGTGAGATAGCTATGGATATGTTTTGGAGAAGCGGTTTGACGTTTTGATGGTGCGTCCATTTGGTGCAAATCAAAAAAGTCTGGTATAATCTTGAGAGTTGTAAAGGGATATGAAAATGACCGCTCCTGACGGAAAGAGGTCAACGGAGCGGCGGATGAGGTGGAGGACAGTTGTGGATTCAGGGAGGTTTAGAAACGGGTTAGTCTATTTCATCATCCTGGTTGCGGCTGTGGGACTGCTATACAGCTTTACTTCGCAGACCAAGCCATTGGAGGTGGACATCAGCACGGTGGCCCAACAGGCCAGAGAAGGCAAGATCAACAAGATCATCGCTGCCAGCGATGACCAGACGGTAGAGATCGAGTACAGAGCGGGGGTCGAGGTTTACTTGGACAACCAGCGATTGCCCATTGGCGGCAAGAATGGCGATCACCTGCCAGTGGTCTCGTACAAGGAGCGGGGGTCCAGCGTTGTGGAAACCTTGACAGCATTGGGTGTCACGTCGGAGCAGATTCAGCAGATCACGCTGAAAGCCGAACGCCCCAGCGAGCTGGGCAGTTGGTTGGCCATTCTGGGCAGCATTTTGCCTATGCTCTTCTTTGCCGGGGTCATCTACTTTATGCTGCGCCAGGCGCAGGGCTCCAACAGCCAGGCCCTTTCCTTTGGTAAAAGCCGGGCGCGGATGTTCACCGGCGACAAGCCGACCATCACCTTTGATGATGTAGCGGGAGTGGAGGAGGCGAAAGAGGAACTTTATGAAGTGGTAGAGTTTCTCAAGGAGCCGGAAAAGTTCATTGCCCTGGGCGCGCGAATCCCCAAGGGGGTGCTGTTGGTGGGTGCGCCAGGCACGGGCAAAACCCTCATGGCCAAGGCCGTCTCCGGCGAGGCTGGCGTGCCTTTCTTTAGTATTTCCGGTTCCGAGTTTGTAGAGATGTTCGTTGGTGTGGGGGCCAGCCGCGTGCGGGACCTGTTCGACCAGGCCAAGCGTCATTCTCCCTGCATCGTCTTTGTGGACGAGATTGACGCCGTGGGACGGCATCGCGGCGCTGGACTGGGCGGCAGTCACGACGAGCGGGAGCAAACCCTCAACCAGATTCTGGTCGAGATGGATGGTTTTGATACCGACACTAACGTCATTGTCGTGGCTGCCACCAACCGGCCGGATATTCTTGACCCTGCGTTGATGCGGCCTGGGCGCTTTGACCGCCGTGTGGTGCTGGATCGTCCCGACATGAAGGGCCGCGAAGCAATTCTAGAAGTGCACGTGCGCGGGAAGCCTCTGGCTGCCGATGTGGAGCTGGCTACCCTGGCCAAGCAGACGCCTGGCTTCGTCGGAGCCGATATCGAGAACCTGGTCAACGAGGCGGCCATCCTGGCTGCACGGGCTAACAAGAAGGCCATCGGCATGGCCGAATTTGAAGAGTCTGTCGAGCGGGTAGTTGCCGGGCCGGAACGGCGGAGCCGTCTCATCAGCGCCGAAGAAAAAAAAGTTATAGCTTATCACGAGGCAGGTCACGCCCTGGTGCAGTGGAAGCTCGATGGCTGCGACCCGGTGCGCAAGGTGACCATCGTCTCGCGGGGCATGTCCCTGGGGTATACCATGACTTTGCCGGATGAGGATCGTTATCTACAACAGAGAAGCAAGTTCAAAGATCAACTGGCGGGCACTCTGGGTGGCCGGGCAGCGGAGGAACTGATCTTTAACGATGTCACCACGGGCGCCAGCAACGACCTGGAACGCGCCACCGAGTTGGCTCGCAAAATGGTTACCCGTTATGGCATGAGCGATGTTCTTGGTCCCATGACCTTTGGGCAGAAAGAGGAGTTGATCTTTTTAGGACGCGAGATCTCGGAACAGCGGGATTACAGCGAGCAGACGGCGCAACAGATTGACCGCGAAGTGAAGAGATTCATCAAAGAAGCATACCAATGCGCCAAGGACGTGCTCATCGAACACCGAGACAATCTGGTGGCCATTGCTCAGAGGTTGATAGAAGTGGAGACACTGGACGGGGCGGAAATCGAGGCACTTTTGGCATAGTGGTTGACTTATTAAAAATCGGGGGGGGCCATGGTTGTGTGACGTGGGCCCCCTTCCGTTCGGTACGTGCTCTGGGCATCTGTTCCCAACACGGTATTGGGGTTGGGCTGCAGCAAAATACATGTCGGGAAACCTTGCCAAATTTCCATCATAGTGTATAATATTCATGACGGTGCACAAGACCTAATTGCACGAACGGCGCATTGAGGTTATAATAGGATGGGCTTGCTGGTCGGTGGCCGTAGTAGCTCGCGGTGGGTGTCTACGTCCGCTCAAGGGGGTGAATGATGTGAGTGGGGGCCGTCTGGCTCACACATGGTGAGTACCCTATTTGGCAGGGGATGTTTCTGGTAGGGAGTATCGAATGTCGTTTAGCACGAGACAGTTTCCAGAACTAGAGGGGCCTCTGGGGGAAGGGGAGACGCTCCCCAAGGGGACTATTCTCCAGAAGCGGTATCAGATCGTCAAGGTTCTGGGCATTGGTGGCATGGGGGTGGTCTACCAGGCTCGCGACATGCGGTTTCCTAATGTCACCAAGCTCTGCGCCGTCAAGGAGCTGATCAACACTGCGCCGGATGCGCGCTTGCGTGACTTGTCCGTGCGTAGCTTTGAGCGAGAAGCCAATGTCCTGGCGATGACGAACCACCCTTTCCTGCCCAAGATATCCGATTACTTTAGCGAGGGGAACCGCAGCTACCTGGTCATGGATTTTATCCCCGGCGAAAACCTGGAGACAGTTCTGGAAGAGACGCCTGGCTTTCTGCCCGAAGAACAAGTGATTCAGTGGGCCATCGAGATCTGTGATGTGCTGTCTTATCTGCACAGCATGGAACCGAATCCCGTCGTCTTTCGCGACATGAACCCCTCCAACGTCATGCTGGGTCCACATGGCCGGGTCATGCTCATTGACTTTGGCATTGCCAAGCTCTTCCAGCCTGACCAGAAAGGCACCATGATCGGCACTGAGGGCTACTCGCCGCCGGAGCAGTATCGGGGCATCGCCGGGCCTCTGGGTGATATCTATTCGCTGGGGGCAACGATGCATCACTTGTTGACCAAGCGGGACCCACGCCTGGAACCTCCTTTCTCCTTCGAGGAGCGCCCGGTACGATCCATCAATCCCGATGTGTCGGAGGCTGTGGAAGCTATTGTGATGAGGGCCCTGCAATACGACATGGATAGGCGCTTTCCGTCAGCTCAGGAGATGAGATTGGTGCTTCTGGCCCTCATTGAGGCGAAGGCGGGGCGAATCTCCAGTACAGAGGTGGGCACCATCGCTCTGCGCTCGTCCGACAGTGTGCTGGCGGTCTGGCAGTTTGCTTGTGAAGATGAGATCTATTCGTCGCCCGTTGTCTCCGATGGTGTGCTCTATGTGGGGGCCTACGATCATAACCTGTGGGCGCTGGAGGCCAAGTCGGGCAAGTTCCTGTGGAAATACGCGACCGAAGGGGGGATTAGCGCCAGGCCCTGCGTCTACGAGGGCAAAGCCATTGTGGGTTCCGAAGATAGGGTGTTGTATGCCGTTAGTACTGCCAGTGGACGCATCGCCTGGTCTTGTCCGACTAACGGCCGCATTCGATCTTCGGCCCGGGTAGTGTTCGACCATGTGTTTTTTGGCTCGGACGATGGTTTTTTCTACACAGTGAGTGCTCAGTCGGGCAGGGTAGTGTGGCGTTTTCAGGCCATGAAGGAGATCCGCTCTTCACCG
>CAYVPU010000008.1:25228-34317 GCA_964453885.1 uncultured Anaerolineae bacterium
CGGAACTGGACATCGTTTACGTAGGGTCGGCGGATGGTTCTGTGTACGCCATAGACGCCGACTCGGGCCGTCTGGTCTGGAAGTATGCCACGGAGGATCAGGTGGCCTCCTCGCCTGCTGTATCTGAGGGAGTTGTCTACATCGGCTCGCGAGATGGGCATCTCTATGCTCTCGACGCCAGATCGGGCGAGTTGCGATGGAAGTTCAAGACGGAAGGGCGGGTCCAGTCGTCCCCTGCCGTCTATGAGGACATGGTCTACGTTGGCTCCACTGATAAATGCATCTACGCTTTGCCTATATAGGACGCACGAGTGCACATGAAACAGCGATAGTGGACTGGTCACAACACATTGGGAGAGGATCCTATGGATTTTCTTAGGCGGCTTCTCGGCAAGGAAACGGAGTCGGTAGTGCAAGAAGTAGTGGCTCCCACGGAAGAGCTACTGGACACTGGCCCCACGTTAGTAGTCGGTCGGGCCAGTCATATTGGGAAGGTGCGAAAGCGAAATGAGGATGCCTATTTCACGCTACAGGCCACACTTTCGCAAAATAACGAGACGTTCCCCTTTGGTCTCTTTTTGGTAGCCGACGGCATGGGTGGACACAAGGGGGGAGAGTTAGCCAGTGCCCTCACTGCTCGCGAGGTGTCTGGGGCCGTTTTGGGAGAGTTCTATTTGCCTTGGTTGACCAGTGACGTTAAAGATGCAAGGCCCCAGCATCCTATCAACGAGGTGATCTTGGAGGCGGCCAACGAGGCCAACCTGGCAGTCCATCGTGTCGCGCCGGAGGCAGGCACCACCCTCACATGCGCCCTGATCCAGGGCACCAATGCTTACATTGTCCACGTGGGCGACAGCCGAGCCTACCTGATCCGCCAGGGACGGCTGGAACAGATCACGCAAGACCATTCACTGTTGGCCCGGTTGATCGAGTTGGGTCAAATCTCGCCAGAAGAAGCGGCCTCTCATCCGCAGCGTAACGTGTTGTACAAAGCCATTGGGCAAGGCAGTACACTGGAGGTTGATTTCTACCTCAAGTCTTTGCCGACCAACAGCTACCTACTGTTGTGTAGCGATGGCCTGTGGAATTTCATCCAGGAAGATCGTATGGCCGCGATTGTGCGCGAGGCGCCCACTCCCCAAGACGCCTGCCACCAACTGGTGCGCGAGGCCAATGCCCAAGGCGGCGAAGACAACATTACGGTGATTTTGGTTCAGATCAAAGGGTAGGGATAGGGATATCGCCGGGTGAGTCGCCTGCGTCGAGCAGGTCCGGCATGAGGGAATAACGGGTCTGACCGCGAGGAGACCCTATGGACGTCCAGAAAGATCATTACGCTACATTAGGTATCAGTCCAACGGCAACGCATGCAGGAATCAAGCGTGCCTACCGCCGGTTGGCACGGCAGTATCACCCTGATGCGCCTGGGTCACCCCAGTCCACCTCGCTGCTTTTCCGGCTGGTGCAGGAGGCCTACGATGTCCTGAGCGATACCGAGAAGCGTGCACTTTACGACCATGAACTTGCTCGCCAGCAAGCTAGCGAAAATCCTCCCTTGATGCTAAAAGTCACACCCAGCCACACCCGTCTCCCCCGCCTGAACGAGCATCAGGTCTTTTATTTACTCTTGGAATTGTTCCCCTCTTCCGATGAATCGTTTTCTCGGATGCCACTCAATCTCTGCCTGGTTTTAGATCGCAGTACTTCTATGCAGGGAGCGCGTCTGCAACGGGTGAAGGAAGCGACCAGCTATATTGTTGACTACTTGACGGATGATGATTACTTTTCGTTGGTTACCTTCAGTGATCGCGCAGAAGTCGTCTTGCCGGCGCAACGAGGGTTGGACAAGGCTATTGCTAGGTCTAGAGTGAGTATGATACACAGCTCGGGCGGCACAGAGATCCTGCAAGGGTTGCTGGCTGGGCTGGGACAGGTTGAGAGGTGGCAGACCCCGCAGACGCTCAATCATCTCATTCTCCTGACCGATGGACAGACTTATGGCGACGAGGATGAGTGTTTGGCCCAGGCATCCGAGACCGGTCAACACGGCATTAGCATCAGCACCATGGGCATAGGACAGGACTGGAATGATAAGCTCTTGGATGAGATTGCATCGCGCAGCGGCGGCACTTCTGCCTACATTGACTCAGCGTCCAGAATCATGGCCGTGTTCCGCGAAAGGATCCAGGGTCTGAGTTCCATTTTCGCTCGCAATCTTCGGTTGGCCTTGTTGCCTGCCGAGAACGCAAGTGTCAAAGATGTCTTTCGCATTTCTCCCTACATTGACCGTTTTGACCCGATGCAGAGACCCATTGAGTTAGGCCACCTGGAGAAGGATACGCCACTGGGTATACTGGTAGAACTGTGGGTACAGCTCGAGTCTGTTGGACCAAGTCACCTTTTGACAGTCAAGGTGGAGGGAGATGTTGTCTCTATGGGCTTGCCGGACGAACAGGTTTCGGCGGAGGTCGGGGTGGAGGTCACGGCTGAAAAAGAGACTGACCAGTCCGTGCCGCCAGCCATCGTGGGAGCGATGGGCAAGCTGGCTATCTTTCGCATGCAAGAGAAGACCATGATGGAATTGGAGCGGGGGGACATAGAGCGTGCCAGCCAGCGTCTGGAGACCATGGCTACTCGTCTGCTGAACATCGGTGAGACCGAACTGGCCAAGGCAGCTCTTCTGGAAGCGGGCCGCCTGGTGCGAACCGGGCATATCTCGCCAGAGGGCCGCAAGAAGATTCGCTATGGTACACGGAGTCTATCCATATTGCCCAAGGAGATAAAGCGTGATTAGATGTCCTTCTTGTCAGAAATCCCATCCTGACAACACACTCTTTTGCGATGAATGTGGCGCTTATCTGATGGCGGAAAATGGCAAAGCAACCGATCCCCTGACGTTGGAAACCGCCAACTGGGTGGATCGCAGGGCAACAGCGGCCAGTGCTCCGACCGGTGAAGGCAGCCGCCCGATCACGCTCTCCTTCTTGATAGTGGAACTGAACCGGCAGATCGAATTCCCTCTTTCTAAAGAGTTGAACGTTGGGCGGCTGGACGCTGCCAGTGCTACCTTTCCAGACCTGGATCTGACCTCCTATGGCGGATTGGAGAAAGGCGTTTCTCGGCGTCATGCCAAGATCACGCGCCGGGGAGACGAGATCTTGTTCGAGGATTTAGGCAGTGTCAACGGAACTCTTTTGAATGGGAAGCGACTAACGCCATATTTGCAGCATCCTCTAACCAGCGGCGACGAGATTCAGGTAGGCAAGCTGGTCATCCGTGTCCGGTTCGGATAAGCTGCGGGGGCTGCAAGACCGGAATGTGTGGGGCGTGTTATGCTACAAATAGTCGTTGGGGGTATTGGGCACCGGATAAAAGTTTCTCTGAAGCCGGAGATTTTGATTGGTCGAGAGGATGCCAGCACCGACACTTACCCAGAAGTGGATCTGACGCCTTATGGCGCTGCCGAAAAGGGTGTCTCTCGCCGGCACGCCCAGCTTGTTCTTCGAGATGGCGAGTTGACCGTGCGAGACGTAGGGAGCGTAAATGGCACCTTCGTCAATGGCCATAGGCTCACCGCCTACCAGGCGGTACCGATAAACAGCGGTGATGTGCTACAGCTAGGTACATTGGTCTTGCAGGTCTACTTTGACCTACCTGGATCGGCCGAGGCGTAACTATTGCAGTTACGGACTGGCGATATGGTGAGCGGCTAGTCCCGCTTTTGGCGGGGATGAGGCCAGCGACAAAGGAGGTTTTGGATGCAGCATACAGTGATTGTTCACATCAGTAACGCCGACCCGTTCGTAGCTGAAATAGACGAGATCCCTGATAGCCAGGACAATTTTTTGAAATGCACCAACCCCCGCGCTCGCGATGGCAAGGCACTTCACTACGTTGATGAAGATGCCGTCAACCTCATATTTCCCTGGCACCGGATCAGTTTTGTGGAGATCATGCCCAGCGAAGCCGAGCGCGAAGAGGTGGAAACCTTCTTCCGGGAGTAGGTTGGTAAATCGATGAACCGAGGCGTATGGACGACACTGGCGAACGCTTGATCCTGGTGGTAGACGACGAACCACGCATGATCAGGTTTATCCGCATGAACCTGGAACTGGAAGGCTATCGGGTGGTGGAAGCGACCAATGGGCTGGAGGCATTGGATCGTGTGCGGAAGGACTTGCCTGATCTGGTGGTGATGGACGTGCAGATGCCCGAAATGGACGGTTTTGAGGCACTGGGGCACATCCGCCGGGTCTCCACGGTGCCTGTGATTATGCTGACCGTGAAAGCGGACGAGGAGGACAAAGTCCGTGGTCTGGAACTGGGCGCCGACGACTATGTGACCAAACCGTTCTCCCCACGCGAGCTTTCTAGCCGGATCAAGGCCCTTTTGCGCCGGTTGGAAATGCCGTCGCCCCCCGCCAAGACTGTCACGCGGATTGACGATCGTCTCACAGTAGATTTTTCTCGCTATCAAGTCGTCGTAGACGGAGAACCGGTCAGTCTCCGGCCTACAGAGTATCGTTTGCTCTACCACCTGATTAGCAATCCCGGTTGGGTCATGTCACACGAAACTCTGCTGTCGAAAGTGTGGGGACGTGAATACCGGGACGAGTCTAACTTGCTGAGGTTATACATCACCTATCTGCGCAAAAAGATCGAAGCGGACCCCGCCAACCCCCAGTACATCCTCACTGAGCGAGGCGTGGGCTATCGCTTCGTAGACTTTCGGCCGCAGCAAGGGGAAGATACGCAGTGACAAACCCCACCCCAAGTGCGGCTAGTCCCGCTTTTGGCGGGGGGGCAAACGCCGACAGTGCGATAGGATTGTATGGCAAGCGCTAAATCCTGCTGGAACAGACCAAGACGCCCTGCGAACACTGACCCGCTGGGTGTCTTTTTGTGTTCGTTCTTTTCCTTTCGCCCGTTCGCTGGTATAATAGACACCTGGATCGCGCAAGGTTTAACCCGAGTCTGTCGAAGGGCTAAAGACGTGGCAAGAAAAGCGAAAGGAGTACAAGGATGAGCGAGAAGACCTGCCCGAACTGTGGTGCGGCATTGATGCCGGGTGATATTTTCTGCGGCGAATGTGGGATGCGGATGCAGGAGGCAGACTATGATGTTCCACCGGCTACACTGCCCGACGACGTCCCTGCCGAGGCCGTGGAAGAGCCACGGGTCGAAGGGCCAGTTGCGGTAACCGTGCCTGCGGCCGGCGAGTACATCCCCCCGCCTCCTGCTGAGAGGAGAAAAAGCGACTGGACTGCCCCACGGATCATAACTGTTGTAGCAGCTATCAGCCTTCTGCTGGGGTCCCTTTGCCTGTGTGGCCTGGGAGGCTTGATGCTCGTTCCCACGGATTCGATGACGGCCGGAGAAGATATTGGCTTCGCGGTGACCTGTTTCGCGCCGGGAGTGATTCTGTGCCTGTTGGGAGTTGGCGTGGCTTACTTTGGCTTCAGAAAGCGGTAAGAACCAGGGTATGTCCAAAGCGATTGGTTTGCAAGGACGTTTGGCTCGTCTGCGACGTCTGGGGTTGCGCAGAGGCGTTGCTCACCTTCAGCCGAAGCGGGACGCATCCCCGCCAAAAGCGGGACTAGCCGCGTCGGCTGGGAAGCGCGGTCCCGGCATCGAAGCGGTGGTGGCCGGCCAGGTATGTGAAACTCGGTTGGGCACCTGCTTTGTGGCTGAGGAGAGTTGGTCCCTGTCACATCGCCACGGCGACCTGCCTGTGGCAGCAGCGTTGAAAGTTGCGCCTGCGACGCTGGCCCGCCTGGCCAGCTTGCCCGACGATGTGTCATTCGACCTTCGCCGGGCTGTCTTCTTTGACGTGGAGACCTCTGGGCTGTCGGGTGGCACCGGCACCTACGTTTTTCTCGTCGGGGTGGGCTTTTTCGACGGCGACACCTTACGCGTGCAGCAGTTCTTCATGCGGGATGTGACCGAGGAACCCGCGATGCTTCGTCAGGTCGGCGAGGTATTGGACCGGTTCGATGCCGTGGTCAGTTTTAACGGCCGCGCTTTTGACTTGCCGTTGATCAACACGCGCTTTACGCTGGCGCGGCAGCCTCTTCGCCTTATCGGCGCGCCTCATCTGGACTTGCTCAGGCCCTCGCGTCGGCTTTGGCGCCGTCGTCTGGAATCCTGTTCGCTTGGCTCGCTGGAGCAGGAGGTCCTGGGCGTGCGCCGGGCAGATGAAGATGTGCCAGGCTGGCTGGTACCCCGCCTGTATCTCGATTACGTACAGACCGGCGACGCCAGCGGACTGGTTGGAGTTTTTTATCACAATCTGGTGGACATCCTTTCGATGGTGACGCTAGCAGCGCGGTTGGGGGCGGTCTTTGGCGAACCACAGGCTGCCGAGCTGCTCGACGGTGTAGACCTTTTCAGCCTGGGATGGTGGTATGAGCGGTTGGGTATGGTGACGGAAGGAGAGGCCGCTTACCGGTCCGCATTGTCTAGATCGCTTCCCGGTGAGGTGGAGCAGGCTGCGTGGCGGCATCTCTCGTTTCTGCTCAAGCGGCAGGATCGGCGTGAGGAGGCAGAGGTCATCTGGCGCAAAGTAGCGGAGAATAGCGGTGCAAGAGGCGTGTATGCCCACGTGGAATTGGCCAAACACTACGAGTGGCACACCCGTGACCTGCCTGCCGCAGCGGCCGTGACGCGCCAGGCGATGGCCTTGCTAGAGAGCGCCCCGCCAGATCGGCAGGGCCAGGAGGCTCTGGCCGAGTTGGCCCATCGGCTGCGCCGCCTGGAACGCAAGATGGTCCGGGCAGAGTTGGTGGGGTAAGGAGTCAGATTGTCCATGAGACGCTTTTGGAGCGACCGGGCGTCAGCGGCCTTTTCCCTTTTGCTACTGATAGCTTCGGTACTGGTTCTGATTTGGTATCTGCTCATCGCTGTGAATCCGGCTGGCCTGTGGAATCCGCTGCCGCCGCCCAGGACACCGGTTGCCATCGCTGCCTGGGCCACCCGTCTGGCTGGGCCTGCAGAGACCTGGCCTCCCACCTGGACGCCCACCGCCACCGGCACGCACACGCCGACACCTACGATCACCCCCACGCCGACCAGCACGCCTACCCGCCACCCGCCGACGCCCACCAACACACCCAATCCGCGCCTGTCTTACTACATTGCCCGTCTTCGGAAACAGATGTACAGGGGCGGCACGGTCAAGATCACCGGCGACATTGCAGAGAACGAAGACTATGCCGGGTTCTATATCTCCTATCCCAGCGGCAGGTTGACCATCACTGGCTACATGTACGTGCCCCAAGGGTCGGGGCCGTTCCCGGTGGTTGTTCTCAACCATTGCTATTACGACTCGGAACTGTACTTTACTGGCACCGGCACCCAGCGTGAAGCGGACTATTTGGCGCGCCACGGCTATCTGACGGTTGCGCCCGACTATCGCAACTATGGTGAATCCAGCGCCGGTGATAGCCTGCTGCGGGTAGGTTACATGCAGGACGTGCTGAATCTGGTCAACTCGGTGAGGACGATAGACAAGGCCGATCCATCGCGCATCGGCATGTGGGGGCACAGCATGGGGGGCGGCATTGCCATCAAGGCGTGCGTCGTCAGCAACCAGATCAAGGCGGTGGCACTGTTCGGTTCTGTGGGCGCGGACGAGAAGGACAATTATTATTGGGACGGCGCTACCCGTTCTCGAGTTCATCAAATATTCGGCCTGCCAGAGCAGAACCCTGGCCCCTATTATAGACTGTCGCCTATCAATTACCTGGGTGCTGCACCGCCCATGAGCATTCACCACGGCGAGGCGGACGACGTCGTCCCCATAGAGTTCTCGGAAAAGCTGTACAAGAATATGCAGGAGGCGGGTCGACCAGTGGAGTATTTTACCTATCCGCGTCAACCGCACACTTTCCAGGGAGAGGGGTGGGAGTTGGCCATTGAGAGGGTGCGGGCGTTCTTTGACAAGCACCTAAAGTAGTATCATTCCATGAAAATGAAACCCTTGGCCGAGGCTGTCATCATCGGCGGCGGCATCCAGGGAGTCAGCCTGGCCTACCACCTGGCCCGGCGTGGTCTCACCGACGTGTGCCTGGTTGAAATGAATGATCTGGGCAGCGGATCGTCAGGACGGTCAGCATCCCTCATCACCTTTGCCTCACCCCCTGAATCCTGTCTGCCGCTCACTGAACTCTCTTTTGCTGCCTTGATGCGCTTTCAGGAAGAGCTGGACGGCGATCCGGAATACGATCCCATCGGCTGCCTGCGGTTGGCTGGCGAACGGGGCGCCCCCCACTTACGTTGCCGCCACGAGTTGTTGCGGGGTCGGGGGATCGAAAGCCAATTGGTGGATCGGGAAACGATCAGCGACTTGACGCCCGGATTGAATCTGGAGGACATTGAGGTAGGATTGTACGTACCGTGCGACGGCAGCATTGAGCCGCACTCAATCCTGATGGCCTACGCCCAAAGTGCGCGCGGCATGGGGGTTCAGATCGCGCAAAGGGTAAAGGCAACGGGACTCGAGATCGAGGGGGGACGGCTGCGGTGTGTTCACACTACGGCCGGGTTCATTGCCACCCCGCGCGTGATCAATGCGGCCGGCTTTTGTGCCCGCGAGGTAGGAGCCTGGGCAGGCATGGCCCTGCCCATCAGAAACTTGAAGCGCCACATCTTTTTCACTGGCCCTGTGACGCTCTACTCTCGGTCCATTCCCTTCACTTACGAATACGAGGTGGGATGGTACATCCGCCGCGAGGGGCCGGGCGTGCTCATTGGCATGGGGGCGACGGAGAGCGATGAAAAAGATCCTCAAGTGGACTGGGCGTTCCTCGACGTAATAGGCGAACACACCATGCATCGCGCCCCGGCGTTGGCCGATGCCGAGATCAAGGGGGGCTGGGCGGGCCTGCGTCCCATGACGCCCGATGACAACCCCATTCTGGGCGAAGCGCCTCACCTGCCAGGCTTTTTCAACGACTGCGGCTGGGATGGGCACGGTGTCATGCATGCGCCGGCCGGGGGGTTGTTGATGGCCGAGTTGATCGTGGACGGAGAGGCCACCTCAGCCGACGTCAGTCCTTTCCGCGTTGAGCGGTTTGATGGGTGGTTGGCGA
>CAYVPU010000009.1:0-6293 GCA_964453885.1 uncultured Anaerolineae bacterium
TTGGTGAAAGACGGTGATCCAAACGAGTTCGTAAAGATGCAGGCTGAATCAATGCCCCGTGTGCGCAAGTCTTCGTTGAGCAAGTTTGCGGGTGAGATCACGTACGCATGCCGTCTTAGATTTAACTCCATTCTAGCGTCCTCCCCTGGGCAGATGGGTCATCAATGAAACGGGTGAAGTAAGGTAAGACGCGCCAAAGACCGAACGAACAGGTCGGCGCGTTTTATGTGTGACGACATGGATCGCCAGTCCCAAAAAGATGGCAATCGCCGTGGGTGCTGTGACCACAAACCAAGCCGTGCAGACCATGATGAGTTCCCTCGCTGGAATCTCGGGGACCTCCGTCGTTGCTCGAGTTCTGTGTTGATGCTGTGATAACCCGTGGATATGACGTGAGACAATGCAGAGAAACAGCGATGCAGTAAGGAGCGGGCAGCAAGTGAGGAGAATATGCTACTATATTGTCATTATACAACATAATCAGTTGCTATGTCAAGGAAATTGGATTAGTCTTTCATTGTCCTCTTGCCGCGCTATGCGGGGGTACTGGCAGCCCCAGCCAGGGCTGGCGGCTATTGGCTTTCCCTACACGGCCCAAGTCCCAACCGGGTGCGAAATACCGGGTTGGGGCCTTTTGTTCTCTGGAACCGCTCAGGGAGTTAAACCTTGACAGCAGGTTCGAGTTATGGTACAATGAATATGAAGCTTAGGTTGAAGTTAAGGTTTAGTAAGGAGAGAGATGTGGTGAGCGAGGAATACTTTACTATCAGCCAGGCAGCAGAGATGCTGAACGAGTTCCCAGACCTGACCGTCAGTAGCCTGCGCTTTCTGGAAAGGGAGGGGCTGGTGACACCAGAGCGCACGGCCGGTGGTCACCGCCGCTACACCCAGGCCGACGTCGAGCGGGTGCGCTTTATCAAGGAAATGCAGAAGCGCTTTTTTCCCCTCAACGTCATCGGTGAGATGCTGCGCAAGACCAACCACAAGAAGGAAAAGGGAGAAAAGCTCTTCTTCCGTCCCCTGCACTACGACCCCGACTTTGTGCCCCTCAGCCCGGCAGGGTTGGCGCAGGTCTCCGGGCTGGACGAGACCCGGCTGGCCGAGATGGAGGCGCTGGGCATGATCTCCCCTTCAGCCGAGGGCCAGTACGACGAGGACGATCTGCAATCGGCCAGGGCGATGAAGGGACTGGTGGAGTATGGGCTGGAGCCGGCCGACCTGGCCTTCTATGTAGAGCACATCGAAACCATAGTCGAGGAGGAGATGCGGCTGATGCTTACCAAGATCGTGGCCGAGCGGGGTATAGCCGAGACCCTGCACGTGGAGGAACTGACCGACGAACTGCGGCGTGTCCTGCACGCCAAACTCCTGCGGCGGGCGGGGCTCCAATTGTCCGACCAATTCAAGAGGCACTTTGAGGAGAGGTAACAAATGTCCACAGTATCCATCGTCAAATGTTCCGACTATGAGCAGGCAAAAGTGGACGGCGCGGTTCAGGAAGCGATAGACTTGCTCGGCGGCATCGGGCAGCATGTGCGTCCCGGCGACCGGGCTCTGCTCAAGATCAACCTGCTGGCGGGAACCGCGCCGGAAAAGGCCGTCACCACCCACCCGGCAGTGGTGCGGGCCATGATCGGCCAGGTGCGAGCGGCCGGCGCCACCCCCCTGGTGGGTGATTGCAGCGGTCACGAGGGGCCGCCCATCCGGGGCCGCTACCTCGGCGGCTGCCGCCAGGCGGGCATCCAACAGGTTTGCCAGGAGGAGGGGGTGGAACTGGTGCACCTCAGCGCCGAGTCAGTCGAGATGGATAATCCCCAGGGTCAGGCCTTTAAGCGCTTCACCCTGGCCAAAGGCGTGGTGGATGCTGACGTGGTCATCAACTTGCCCAAGCTCAAGACCCACGGCCTGACCCTGTTCACCGGCGGGGTCAAGAACAACTTTGGCTGCCTGCCGGGGCTGCACAAGGCCCAGATGCACCTGCGCGCCCAGGGGGCCGAGCACTTTTCCCAGATGCTGGTGGACTTGCTGCTGGCCGTCCGGCCCGCCCTTACGGTGATGGACGCAGTGGTGGGTATGGACGGCGACGGCCCACGCAACGGCCGGCCGAAGCAAATCGGTGCCATCCTGGCCGGCGCCGACCCGGTGGCCCTGGATGCCGTGGCCTGCGCGATGGTCGGCATTGAGCCGCTGATGGTGCCTACCACCCGCCTGGCCCACGAGCAGGGGGTAGGGGTGGGCGACCTGGCCCGGATCGAACTGCTGGGCGAGCCGCTGGAGGCGATGCGGGTGGCCGACTTTCGGCTCCCTTCGGGGTCGGCAGCCTCTTTCCGCGCCACGGGCCTGCTGCGCTTCTTACAAGGCCGGCTGGTGGCCAAGCCTGTGTTGGTGGCCGAACGGTGCCAGGGGTGCTGGGTGTGCGTGGAGCATTGTCCGGCCGGGGCGCTTTCCAAAAACGAGCGGCAGCCAACCTTTGACTATGGCAAGTGCATTTACTGTTACTGCTGCCAGGAATTGTGTCCCAACGATGCCATCAAGCTGCAACAGCCGCTGCTGGCGCGGATGTTGGGTGGGTGAGCGGTGAAAAAGCTCGGACCTATTGGTCTCGAATTGCTCATAAGGTGTAAGTAGAGTATAATACCATTCGTACTCCTAAATCTAGCATCCGCCAACCAGGAGAGAGGTCATGGATTTTGTAGACCGTGAGATGGAACTGAATCTGCTGGATGACCTGTATCAGCGTCAGGGCGCTCAATTCCTCATCCTATACGGTCGGCGGAGGATTGGAAAAACGCGCCTGGTGACCCATTGGCTATCCCGGCTGGGGGAGCGTCACCTCTCCCCGGGCAAACCGGGGACGTTCCTGTATTGGATGGCCACGCAGACCTCGGCTACCAATCAACTCCGCGCCTTTTCGCAATCCTTGTTCAAATTCCTCAACCCGGGCGTCCGGATTGAGCCGACATTCAGCTATGCCTCGTGGGAGGCAGCCTTTGATGAGGTCCGACGAACGGCCGCCCAGGAGCGATTGGTTCTGGTTCTGGACGAGTTCACCTACGTGATGCAGGCCAACCCCGAAGTGCCGAGCCTGATCCAGGGTGCGTGGGACCATCAACTCAAAGAGCAATCAGCCGTGTTTCTGATACTAACCGGATCACTGGCCGGTATGATCCAGCGGCACGTGCTGGATTACCAGGCTCCCTTGTACGGCCGTGCGACGGGTAGAATCCGTCTGCAATCACTATCGTTCGGTGCGTTGGCGGAACTCCTGCCCCGTTACCGGCCGGACCAACGGGTGGCTGTCTATGCTATTACCGGTGGCGTGCCGACCTACATAGAGCTATTTGATGACCGGTTGACCATCACCGAGAATCTGAAGCAGCGCATCGTCACCCCGGCCAACGTGATGCTGGGGGATGCGGTCTTTTTGCTCCACGAACAGCTCGATGAACCGCGCAACTACATGGCCATCATCGAAGCGATTGCGGCCGGGTACCACGCCTTATCGGACATCGCCAGGATGTCTGGCATCGCCCGCACCAACATTGTCAAATACCTGGGCGTGTTGCAGGAACTCGGGTACGTTGAGCGCCAGGTGCCGGCCACGGTTCGACGGCCGGAAAGGAGCCGCAAGGGGCGCTACGTCATCGTAGACCCCTATCTCCGCTTCTACTTTCGCTTTCTGGCGCCCAACCTCGGCTTTATTGAGCGGGGAATGGTGGAACAGGTGGTCAACCTGATGCGAGACCATCTCATTGACTTTATTGGAACGCACACTTTTGAGGAGCTTTGTCGGGACTGGGTAGCGGTCCAGGCAGATACCGGTGCGTTACCTTTCCTGCCGGAGCGGATCGGGAGTTTCTGGTCAAAAGAAGCCCAGGTGGATGTGGTGGCAGTCAACTGGCGGACCAAAGATATTCTGCTGGGGGAGTGCAAATGGGGTGCCGATGCGGTGGGACGGAGCGTAATCCGGGCCCTGGTGGCCAAAACAGGCAAGGTGCTGCCCGGCGACCGATGGAACGTCCATTACGTATTCTTTGCCAGGCAAGGGTTTACGGCCACTGCTCAGGAAGAAGCCAGGAAGCTGAATGCCAGGTTGGTGACTCTGGAGCGGATGGAGGCTGATATCCAGGGTTGGATGAAGGGACGGCGCTAAAGTATTGCGCTGCGGTGGTACGCAAGCTGTGGCCGGTCTCCGCACGGGTTCAGGGGTGCCGTTGCCGCCCAGCTTTGCCGCACCTGGGCGACCGGAAGAAACGACTGCGATCCAGGGCCAGGTGCTCGATCTCGTCCACATCGTCAGGCGATAAGCCATTGCCCTGTACCCTGTACTGTCGTCCAGGACAGTGATGACCGTCCAGGACAGTGTAGACCTGAGTTGCCAGCCGCAGGATCTCATCAGGAGAAGGTGTTTCACGGGTTGTGGGCGCCGGCTCAGGTGCGGATATCACGACCACCCAATCCCTGTACGTCTCCATGCGCGATGGCGTCAATCTTGATTGAGGAGGTAAAAATGACTGACAATTTCCCTGTGGTAAAAGTGGCAGTGGTGCAGGCTGCGCCTATCCTTTTTGATCGTGAGGCTACCGTAGCTAAGGCCTGTCACCTGATAAGCGAAGCGGCAACGCAAGGTGTGCAATTGGTTCTTTTCCCCGAAGCCTTCATCCCGGCTTATCCTCGCGGTTTGAGCTTTGGCACGGTGGTTGGCGGTCGCAGCCCGATGGGACGGCGCACCTGGCAGCGCTATTGGGCGAACGCTGTTGACGTGCCTGGTCCCACTACTGAAGCCTTGGGGATAGCTGCCCGTCAGGCTGGAATCCACCTGGCCATCGGCGTCATCGAGCGGGACAGCCAGTTCAGTCGAGGAACACTCTACTGCACTTTGCTCTACTTTGCCCCCGATGGACGATTAATTGGTAAACATCGCAAGCTCAAACCAACCGCTGCCGAACGATTGATTTGGGGCGAGGGGGACGGCAGCACCCTGATCGTACTTGAGACTGAACTGGGCAAGATTGGCGGGCTAATCTGCTGGGAGAACTATATGCCGCTAGCGCGGATGGATATGTACAGCAAGGGAGTCGAACTCTATCTGGCTCCCACTGCCGACGCTCGCGATACCTGGCAGGCTACCCTACGCCATATCGCCTGCGAGGGGCGCTGCTTTGTCCTGGGCTGTAATCAGTTCGTGACGAAAGACATGTACCCAGAGGATTTAGAAGGACTTGATGAACTCGCCGACCAGCCAGATGTCATTTGTCGGGGTGGAAGCGCCGTCATCTCTCCGCTGGGCGAGGTTCTGGCTGGTCCCCTATATGCTCAGGAAGGTATATTGTTTGCTGACCTCGATCTGGCCGAAATCGCTCGAAGCAAGCTCGACTTTGACGTAGTGGGTCACTATGCCCGACCAGATGTTTTTCAACTGATCGTCAACGAGCAACCTGCGCCGCCGGTAGCGCACGTATGAGGGGTAGGCAAGATTCTGTCCGCCTCTCAATAACGAATCATTACTGTCACACCAAACACCTCGGCAAAAAAGCGGGATTTCTTGCCGCCGGCCCACCGTTCCAGGTCGTTGCCCTCTGGCGGGTACACCGTAAAGACCGCCGTGTCCCCGTGAATCCAGCAATCCAGGTCTTCCACGGCGTTGGTGTGACTACGATCCAGGCCGTCGGCCAAGCGGAGGATGGCGGCCAGCCGAGTCACGATCTCCCGGTCGTCGGGATCGAGGGCGGCGAAACCCTTGTGCTTGAGCTTTGGCCGGGCACTGCGGTGATAACGGGCCACGTTGGCCACGATGAGCTTTTCGCGAGGCGTGAGCGCCGGCAGATAGGCTTCCATTGTTGTTGTTGGCAAGAAACCCAACTTTCTCGAGGAGGGCTTCGTAATGGTGCCCCCGCTACCTGGGCGATCAATGCCAGTTTCTCAAAATGACAGGCAGATACACGACTATTTTCACTGTAAAGGCATCCGGGAGGTCTCTGCGCTGACTGTCAGGATTGATCACCACAACCGTCCACTGACCAGAGGCCGCCCCCCTCAAGTCAAGATCGCAAGTGATCTTGAAGGCGCTTACTACGTCAACGTTGGTGGCCACGATGTCCGATTCCCCGCTTTTGGTCAGCTCGACGATGGTGGTCCCCGTCGTCTGAAAATTGCTACCCGCCAGATTGGTGATATGCACCACTTGACCGTTATATCCCCAGGAGGGATTGATGCTTCCCGGCGCTGGTGCAGGCGCCAGAGTGGTGGTAAAGACCCAGGTGGTACCGGTGATGGAAGCGCCGTGGTTGTCG
>CAYVPU010000009.1:6393-33824 GCA_964453885.1 uncultured Anaerolineae bacterium
GAGGTCCTGACCGGTGGCGCCGTCGGCGGGCGAGGGATCGCTGGGTTCGTAGGGCAGCAGAGTGGTGGTAAAGACCCAGGTGGTACCGGTGATGGAAGCGCCGTGGTTGTCGGTGGCGACGACGAACCAGAAGTGGGGAGTGCTGTGGTCCAGGATGCCCGGGTCACAGGCCGGCGTGGCTGCATCGTCGCAGGTGAGGAGGTCGTCGGGCGTGCTGTCGCCGGCCTCAAAGTAGACGGCGTAGGTGACCGTATCACCCGGGTCGGGGTCACCGCCGGTCCAACTCAGGTCTACGTCGAGGTCCTGACCGGTGGCGCCGTCGGCGGGCGAGGGATCGCTGGGTTCGTAGGGCGGGTTGTTGGAAGTGACATGCAGCGTGATCGGCACGGTCACGGGGTTCTCGTAGGGGTCGGTGTTGTAGATGACGAGGTCGGCGTAATAGTCCCCCAGGTCCAGCCCTGTGGCATCCAAGATCACATCCGCGGACAGCGAGTCACTGGCTGACACCGTGTCAGTGATGGGGTCTTCGCGCAGCCAGGGCACGTCACTCGTTGGCACCACATCCATGTCGTAGCCTACGATGATGTTAGAGTCTGCCTGGTGCATGCCGACGAACACCAGACTATCAGGGATGATATCGGGGCTGATGGTAGCACCACCGGCGATATTCAATCCAGGCAGGGTCGAGCCTGTGAAAGCCACCCCGGTGAGTGCTCCTGTGGTTGGGTCTATTTGCGTTGCCAGCACGGGAGGGGTGCCATCCTGTGACCAGGCCCACAGATAGGGACCACCCGGCGACCAACTGTCCCATGCCATGCCGTAGATGGACAGCGTGTTGGGGTAGGTGTTTATGATTGTGCCACTGCGGTCAAACTCCCAGACGTCGCTGCTGAAATTGGCCGTCCAGAAGTGATCTGTGGCAGGGTCGTACGCCAGGGCGCGGCAGGGGTTCGTCGGGCAAGGGACGGTGACCCCTGTCGGTTGTCCGTCAGCCGGGTTGATCTGCTCAACGACGTCGGAGTCGCTGGCGTACAGGTAGGTGCCGTCGAAGGCCAGGTCGCGCCAACCCCAGGTGGAAGCGGTGGGCTGAGCCCAGGAGTTGAGGACTGCGCCGCTGCCATCTAACTGGAACAGATAGTTTGGATCGCTGCTGCCAGTCTGGCCAGCGGACGTCACCCAGTAGCTATCGAGGGCATATTCTACCCCCAGCAGCGCGGCGTGGCCGGTGCTGGAGCTTGCGTTTATCTGGAACAGCTCATCACCCATGGCGAGGGGACTGAGCAGAGAGCGGGAGCTGGGTGCGACCTCGTTATCGGCCTGAGGCGGGTTGAGCACCTCTGGACCGAACAGCAGCGTCGGCACGTAGCCCTTGTCCCGTTCCCTAATCTCAAAATCCAGGGGTTGTGTGCCGGTGTTGGAAATGACGAGCGTCTTTGTCACAGTCCGGGTCGGTGCCACGGTCTCTTCCATCGAGGTAGGCGTGACCTCGATCTGAGGTGCGTCCAGCATCAACGTTACATTATGGGTCGTTGTCTGTTGGGCAATGATTGTCACGATCTGTGCATCGGTCTGATACCCCTCAGCGGAGACGATGATGGTATAGTCACCTGCCTCCAGCCACCAGGGACCGTAGGCATCTGCGGTGTCAGAAATGACGCTGGTCGTGCCCGAGATGACGTCAACCAGTGCCCCTTCCAACGCCCCGCCTGGTCGGTCGCTCGTCACCGTGCCCAGCAGTTCGCCCCAGTCGTCCGGCGGGCGCACGGTCATGGTCACCGGGATGTATACCCAGCGGTTGTAGAGATCGTTGCTGGAGATCTGGAGTTGGGCGGTGTACTCACCCGGCTGATCCACTGCCCCGGCGTCAAACACCACGTTCACATTCTTCGCGTCGTCCACGGTCACTGTGTCGCTGATAGGATACTCGCTCAACCAGGTCACCTCGGCGCCCGTCGGCAGAGCAGTGTGGATCTTGGTCGTTGGATCGCCAAAGTAGTGAAAGATTTCAAATCCTACCTCTTGATAACCCCACGCATCTCCCCATAAAGTCTCCATGGCCAGTTTGCCGTAGTTGAGCACTACGCCCATGCGGTACTCGGGCAGCGAGAACCCTGGGTCGTTGTAGGCCAGGAAGTCAGGCCAGATGGCGTCGTAAAAGCCCTCTGTCATCCAGTCATTGTAGCCACTGTAGCTGACCCTCGTTGCGCCGATCACACCTACTGCCCCGCCGTTTGGGTTGCGCTGCCAGGCCTCGCTGAAGTGGATGGTGGTATATCCCGTGCCGTCAGATGGATCATCGGTCTCGTTGTCGAACCAGCCCGTCTGGCAGTTCATGCTGAACACCACCGGCAGCTCGTTGCCGTTGGCCAGCGACTGCACGTGGCTGGTGTGGTAGTATGGATCGCCCCAACCCCAGGTCGCACCGTGGTCACGGTGGTTGAGGATGAAGCGCCCGGCAGCGATCGCAGCGGTGACGTCGTCCGCGTCGCCATCCCAGGCAAAGGTAGGTCGCAGTAGTTCCGGAGGCAGTGGCTCGCCGTTGGCGTATAGGTCGTCGTTGTAGTTGGTGGGATTAACGCCCGGCTCGGTGTGGTAGATGCGCTCCACTGTGTAGCCCTGCGTCAGCAAGTAATCGCGGATCTCCTCGGAGGTGAGCACGAAACGCCGATCTTCGTAGCCGTCAAAGTCGTCGTCCTGGAAGTAGGCGGCCATTGAGACGTTCTCATAGAAAGCCTCGTCGGTGACCGGGTTGCGGTCGAAGTCAATGATGTCGTTGATGGCCTTTTGCGCTTCCGACACCGTATCCACCGAGATACGGCCGGTGTGGATGTCCGGGTAGTAGTCGCTGCCGTCCACTGTGGCGTAGTAGAGGTCGGTGCCGGTGAGAGTGCCGTGGTAGGGATGGGTAGTCTGGTAGTTGGTGGGCACGAACTCGGCATCGCCCAGGAAGAGCACGAACTCTGGCGGCGGGCTCCAGGTGTCGTAGGCATCCTGGATGTAGGCGCGGATTTCGGTGGCGGTGGAGCCGGTCTCGGCCGTGGTACGCACCCGAGTGTCAATGCTCTGTATGTTGCGCCAGGCGGCCAGGTCGTCCGCGGCAGCCTGAAAGTCAGGATGCGTGATGATCAGAAACTCGGCGCCGGTGGCGCTTTCAGGAGCCGGTGTGGGCTGCGGCGCTCCAAGTTGTTCGTAGTTGAGGAACAGGCGACGGTAGAGGTTCTCGAAGGAAGGTGCCCGGTAGCGTTCGTTGACGAACGGCCCCTCGGCTCCGACGAAACGCAGTCGCACTCGCAGGCGCGAATAGCTGGTCAGTTCGCGGCGGGCGGGGTTGTACTGGAAGGGGTAGAGGCGGACCACCGTGCTCCGGCAGCCGCGCAAGGTCTTTGCTTCGTCCACTGTCGCTACCCGACCGGGATAGAGGAAATCCTGGGCATAAAAGTCCTCGTCAATGACGAAGGGAGGCTCTTCCTGCAAAGCCGGTCCGTCAGGTTGTGGCTCCTGGGCGGGGTAGATCAGCACATCGCCAATGGTTTCGGAGATGGCGTCCAGTACCTCTACCTCGACCTGCGCGCCTTGCGGGAGGGCCAGGAAGCGTCCGAAGGTGGGCAATTCCGGCTTGCCGACCTCGGTGGTCGCGCCGCTGTAAGGCAGGTGCAGACGACGGTATACGGTGTCGTTCTGCTGGACCTCGCTAGTGGCGAGGCCGGCAATGCGGACATCCAGCACCAGTTCGTCCCTGGTGGATTTCACCACCTGCACGGTTGGGATGTCGTCCGGCAGCCACGCCGAATCGCCGTCGGCTCCCAGAGTTCCCACCAGCGGGCCGAAACCGCCCGGTATCTCGTACATCTCAAAGTCAAGGGGGAGTGTGCCGGCGTTGCTGATGGTCAGCGTGCGCGTGACCACCTCTTCCCAGTCGAGCTCCTCATCGAAAGAAGCGGGTGCGACCTCGATCTGCGGCGCGTTCAGGATCAGCATCACGTTGTGGGTCGTTGTCTGCTGGGCGGTGATGGTCACGCTCTGAGTGTCGGTAAAGTAGTCGTCGGCGGAGATGGTCACAGTGTAGGTGCCGTTTATCAGCCACCAGGGGCCGTAGGAACCGTCGGCGTCGGTGGTGCCGGAGATGATGCGAGTCGTGTCAAAGAGTACCTCCACGAGGGCATCCTCCAGCGGGCCAGCGGGCCGGTCACTGGTCACTACCCCGAACAGTTTTCCCATGTTGGGCTCCGGCGGCACCGTCATCGTCACTGGCACGATCACGGGGTTCTCGTCAGGGTCGTTGTTGTGGATGACGAGGTCAGCAGTATAGGCTCCCGGAGCCAGTCCCGTGGCGTCAAAGATCACGTCCACTGGCAATGAGCTACTGACCGGCACCGTGCCGGTAATGGGGTCTTCGCTCAGCCAGGGCACGTCGTCGCTGCCACAATTGTCAGCATAGCCTTCGTCCAGATATTCGTTGTCATCCTCAGTGGCGCTACCTGAGTAACCGCCAGCGCCCCAAATCATGCCACGCACCCATCCCGTGGCCATGCCGAGGCGTCCCACATTCAACGGAATGTCAGGACGGGATGTCCAGGTGTTTGTAGAAGGGTCATATTGTTCTGTGCTGTTGAGAGCTGTCCATCCCACGCCGCCACCGAAGGCGTATACGTAGCCTCCGGCAGCGACCAACCCTGGCGATTGCCGCCCCTGATTCATCGGGGTCAGCACTGTCCAGCTATCTCCAACTGGGTCATAGCGCAAAAAACGAGTGCTGGCAGAGCTACTCGAAAGCCACCCACCAGCGATATAGATGTGACCATTCAACACCGTGCCTCCGGCATAGGCGAAGACTTCCGGTGCGGCCGTCTTGGTGCTCCAGGAATCAGTGATCGGGTCGTATTCATAATTGGCATTGGTGTGCCCACCGCTGGGACTGCCACCCATGTGGTAGATCCTGCCGTTGACGGCAGCCACAACCCCACCCGAATAGGCTGTAGGCAGCGGGGCCTTGCTCGACCATGAATCGCCAGCAATATCGTAGGCTTCGTGGGTGTTGAGATAGGAGCCGTCATAGTACCCACCCGGCACATAGATAACCCCGTCCACCACGGCAGCCCCCACGTTGGAGCGAGCGGTGGGCATGGGGGTCAGGGTGGCCCAGCTATCAGATTGAGGGTCATATACCTCGTTGTGGTTAAAATAGCCACCGTCCCCCATCAGCATACCGCCGATAGCATACAGCAAGCAGCCTTGGTCTGTGGCACTGGCCAGCCGGGCCCGGGCGGTGGGCATGGACGCTGCGCCGGTCCAGGCCAGGGGCCCCAGGCTGGGAACATCCATGGGCATCACCGCGACGGCCGGCCCCACATCCGGGTCATCCCAACCCGGAGGGAAGGATGCCGGCGGCACAACTGTGACTGGAGCTGGCCCGGGAGGTATGGGGCCCGTGTTGTCTACCGACGAGGACGTGACCATTGCGGGAGTGAACCCTCCTGCTTGTTCACTGATATTGAACGTGAGAGAAGTCGTGCCAGTGTTGCTGATGGTCAAGGTTCTGGTGACTCTGTTACCCTCGTGTACCGTCTCCTCAAAGGAAATGGGGGAGACTTGGATGTCGGGAGCGGGAGGTTCGTAAACGCATACCTCGTCTATGGCGTAGCCGTCCGATGTGATAGGATAATTGTCGTAGAATTGGAGCTTGATCTGGAAATGATCGTTGAGGGTCAAGCCGTTGGCATCCACGCCAATGACTTTGTTTGTGTAGCTGCTCTGACTACCGGTAAAGTTCATGGCGGTGACCCATGTGCTGCCCAAGTCGTCGCTAAAGAACACGCCGTCGTCGGCATGATCCTCATCGCCAAAGTCTCGCCACCAAAAGTCGAGGACGACATTGGACTGACCAGACAGGTCTATGGTCAAGATGATGGCCGCGTAGGAGTAAGTCGTGTTGCCGGTGCTATCGTCGAGCAGGACACTGTACGTGCCTGAATAAGGGTAGCTCGGACTGACCTGCACCCGTCCCTCGTTGGTGGTGTAGGTCATCCAGCCGGTGCCCAGGATACCTGACTCGAAACCGTCACAGAAAGGAAAGCTGGCGACGGCGATGACTGTCGCCTGAAACATGTCGGTGTCGGACAGGTCCCCAGTGTCCGTTACGCGGATGATGACAGTGGTCTGGCCTGCCCAACCCGGCGTCGGGTTGATGTCAATGTAGCGGTTGGAATCAATGCTCACCCCGGCATTGGGGTCGGGAGTGTTGTCAATAGTGAAGGTCAGGTCAGAGTCCTCATCCTGAGCGTCGTCGGCATAGGCCCACAGGTCAATGGCGTTATTGGCACTGCTGTTCGAGGGCACCGTCTGGTCGGGCAGGCCAGAGAGGATGGGCGGCGTGTTGCCGCCCGTGGCGTGGCAGGCATCCAGGCTGACGTCGTCAATATACCAATAGGTGGGCGAAACGGTCGTCACGTCGGCTTCGAAGTAAAGACGGATGGTCTGCCCGGCGTACTCGGAGTCCAACGTAAAAGTTTCCTGGCGCCAGGTGCCCTGGTAATACGAATCACCGTCATGCAATACCTGCAAAGTTGTAAGTGTGTTGTCACTCTCGTCCAGGATCTCGGCCTCGAACCAATCATAGTAGCCTCCACCTGTGGTGGTGTCCATTCTTATCCAGTAAGTGAGGGTACCTGTATAAAAGTCGCTGGGCAAGACAATCTGCTGGTAAAAATAACCATTACTGGTGCCACCGACCTCACCACTGTACGTCCCGCTGTGGGCGTAAGTGGAACTCTGCGCTGCAGAGCCGCTCCACACCCAGGGGCTCGGACCGCTTTCAAAGTCGCCGTTAGTTATGGCCTCGCTGCAAAAAGTCGGAGGAGGAGGGGGTGGCCCCCCACCGGGTGTGGTACTCTTGGGGGCAGTGTCGGCCCCGGGGAAGGCGAGGGAATAGTCTTGCGGGGCCTCGGGCACGGTGGCGGCCTTTACGCGCACCGTCCAGGTGCCATTCATGGGGCTGTTGACTACTACCTGTTCCTGGTTGTTGATGTCGTCCACCCCCGTGGCGGCAGGGCTGGTCGGATTGCTCGGATCCAGCACCCAGGGATAGTAGATGGTGCCATCTGGAGCCTGCAGTTCCAGATCCAGGTCATTGACCAGCTTTTTGAGGGCCGCCAGGCTCCCCGTCGGGTCGTCCCAGGCCAGGCTGGCCCGCAGTTCACTCGGGCTGCCACTTACGGTGATGGTATACTCGTCTATTTGACCATGAGCGGTGATCGTCTCCTCGCGGAAATCCCTGGCCATGATGGCATCCACAGCAGCCACACCATCAATCCGACCGTAGCCGAACTGGTAGTCGGGGCCGGCATTGCCCAGGTCTACCGCTGTATGCATCAATAGAGCCTTGACCGTCGAGGGGAGGAACTCGCCGCTGGTAGAGTAGGTGGCTCGATACTGCTCCAACATCAGGGCGATGACGCCCGCCGTGGTGGGCGAGGCCATAGAGGTGCCGCTCATGCTCGTGTAGCCGTTGGAGTCGTTGCAGGACATAACACTCACGCCGGGGGAGGAGATGGTGGGCTTGAGACGACCGTCGTCGCAGGGCCCCCAGCTACTGAACGAGGACATGGAATCGTCAGTGGAGTCGGTCGCCCCGGAGTGAATGGGGTTCTTGGCACAGGCTGGCGGGGCGGTAGTGCGGTAGGTCGTGCCGCACCTGCCACTTCCCCGTTCGTTACCATTGGCCCAGGCGGCGATAAAGGCTTCACCCAGGCTACCGCCCACAATGGCATCCACCAGTTGCGCCGTGGCCCCATAGTTGCCTTCAAGGGAGCAAGGGAAGCCGTTAGGAGCGGTATTGGTGCCTATGGAAGCATTGAACAGGTCGGCCGATGGGGACCAGGTGTTCTTGGCGTAATCCAGGTCGTTCTGAATGTCACCGGGATTGGTGTAGAGAAAGACCCCCGTGCCATCGTCTTCGAAGCCCATGGACAGCAACTCGGCGTTGGGAGCCATCCCGCGATAGGTGGAGTTAATGGTGCCATCACCAAGCACAGTGCAGGCTACGTGGGTGGCGTGCTCAGAGAACAGGGCCGTGTCGCCCCACGTCCGCTTACTATCGAGATCGCTGTGGCTGTAGACCCGCCCCCCGTCGTAGACCAGAACGTCCACATCCGTGCCGTCCAGGTTGTAGGGAGGGGCTTGCAAGGTGTCGGCTCCTGCCCTGGCACGGTTGCCATCGTTAATGGGCTCCAGTAGCGGTAGCGGCTGCTCAATCCACTCAACGGTGTCCTCGGCAGCCAGGGCTGACACTTTATCTTTGTGGAGATGCACGATCAGGGTATTGATCAAGGTTACCTGGTCTACAACTTTCCCGCCGTGCGCTTTCACCACAGCGCTGCCCTGCTCCAGGCTGATGTCTCTGTGGAATTGGATCAACAGGGCGATCAGCTCACTTGCCGGGTCGTAGGCCCAGGGTTGCAGTTCCTGGGCCTGGAGCTCGGGCTGAAGTTTATCTTGTACGGTCAGACTTCCCACCCAGCGCACGCCGGAGACATCTGCTACCTGGGCCGGATTGGTGGCAGGAACAGCGGCCAACCAGGCATAGTTGGGGATATAGGTCAGTAACTCTATCCCTTGTTGGCGAAGCTGCTCTTTTTGCTCCGGGGTGGGGATATAGTCCAACTGGAGGATGGTGTGGATTTTGACAGCTCCCTGCGTCAATGCTTTCCCACCTCTATCCTCCAACGCCCTCCGCACCTCAGGGCTGATTCCCGGCGCTGGAGTGAACCGCCTCGACTGCAGCCCGATCTCAAAGTCGTCAGGGTCACGCGACGGCGGCGATGAGCCAGCCACTGGGGTCATAAGGCCCAAGAGCAACACGATGGCCATCCCCAGACTGACTGTCATTGAAAACCCGACTTTTCTGCTTTTCATGCTACTTCCCTCCTTCACCTGCAGAGAACGCTCATGTCCAGCATCGCGCATCCGCTGATTGCGCAACTCCCACAGCCTCTCAATTTGGAGTGCTGCTCCACGGGTCAAAGTCCAGGTAATCGCTTACTGGGTCACCGGTGCCACTGGGGTTACTAGAGTGGCGCCCCACCAGTTGTTTTCCACGTTGATGATATTGCTGCTGTTGTTGTTATAGGCGCCGTATGACGAGTTATCCTGAATGTTCTGAATGTTGTTGGAATGTATAGAAGTGGGGAAAAAGTATTACGGTATCATTATACAACAAGACATGGCTCCGTGTCAATGAAAAGTTAGAAAACTATAACCTTTGAACTCTCGGTCGTCTATTTCGATTTCAATATGCAATCTCTCGGCTTTCATGGTCGCACCAACACTTCGACAAGGCTCAGTACAAGCACTTTCATCACGACTCGCCACAGAATTTCAACGAATCATTACCGTCACACCAAACACCTCGGCAAAAAAGCGGGATTTTTTGCCGCCGGCCCACCGTTCCAGGTCGTTGCCCTCTGGCGGGTACACCGTAAAGACTACCGCGTCCCCGTGAATCCAGCAATCCAGGTCTTCCACGGCGTTGGTATGACTACGATCCAGGCCGTCGGCGAAACGGAGGATGGCGGCCAGCCGAGTCACGATCTCCCGGTCGTCGGGGTCAAGGGCGACGAAACCCTTGTGCTTGAGCTTGGGCCGGGCGCTGCGGTGATAACGGGCCACGTTGGCCACGATGAGCTTTTCGCGGGACGTGAGCGCCGGCAGACCGGCCTCCATGATCATACGGAAGGCGTGCTTGTGGTGGTTCTCATAGTCGTACCAATAGCCGATGTCGTGCAGAATCGCCGCGTAGTGGAGCAGGTCACGGTACTCGTCGTCCAGGTCATGGAGGCTGGTTGTCAGGTCAAAGATGCACAGCGCCAGGCGGGCATCCTGGTGTGAGTGTTCCACCTCATAGTCGTAGCGTTCGGCCAGGGCGATGGCCTGCTCCAGGGCTTTGTCCGTATCATCAAACACGATACTCCTACTCCTCTGGCGACACAGGTTTTCGCCGCTGCTTCTTCTCGCTCTGGCGACGTTTCTCGCCCCGGCGGCGCTCCCGCTCGGCGCGTGGCACGCGCGTGCCACGGCGGCGCTTTCGGGGCTTTAGCGCCTGGATCAGCAATTCCTGGAACCGGGCTGTCGCTTCTTGACGGTTCTGCACCTGGCTACGGCTCACTTGGGAGACCAGCCGCAGCACTCCCTCGCCGTCAATGTGCGTCTTGATCTCGGCCAGCACCCGCTCGCGCTGCGTCTCGCTCAGGCTGGGTGAATTGGCCACGTCAAAAAAGAGTTCCACCCGCGTGGCGGATCGGTTGGCGTGTTGGCCGCCTGGCCCGCTGCTGGGCGTGAAACGAAAGCGCAGTTCGGCCAGGGGGATGCTCAGTTGGTCGTTGATGCGGAGATGAGTTTCATCTCGTGTCATTCGTGATTCCTGCTCGCCGGCAGCTCGATGGTAAACGTCGTGCCCTGCCCTGGCTCACTCTCGACGCCGATTCGGCCGCCGTGGGCCTGCACCAACTGCCGGGCAATGGCCAGCCCCAGGCCGCTCCCTGCCCCGCCGACGTGGGAACGAGACCGGTCGCCGCGCCAGAAGCGGTCGAAAATGTAGGGCAAATCCTCGGCCAGGATGCCCATGCCGGTGTCGCGCACGATAATGCGGACGCCGTCTCGAACAGATTCCGCCCGGAGCGTGATGGCTCCACCGGGAGGCGTGTGGCGCAGTGCGTTGGCCATCAGGTTGCCCAGCACCTGGTCCAGCCGTCCCACGTCGGCGATGATGGTGAGCATGGAAGGATCACCGTCACTCCCATTCGGCAACCTCAGGGCGGGCTCAATACGCAAATCTATGCCCGCCGCTTCGGCCTGGCCGCTGAAACTGGTGCCCACGTCGGCCAGCAACTCGATCACGTCTACTGGCTCCCAGGTCAGCGGCAACTGGCCGGCCTCCGCCAGCGAGAGCGTCCGCAGATCGTCCACCAGCCGCGCCAGGGTGCGCGTTTCGTCCAGCGTGGCGCCAATGTGCTCCGCCACCGGCTCGTACACGCCGTCGAGCACCCCCTCCAGGTTACCCTGGATGACGTGCAGTGGCGTGCGAAGCTCGTGGGCCACGTCGGCGGTGAGGTTGCGGCGTCGCCGGTCGGCGCGTTCCAGTTCTTCGGTCATGTGATTGAAGGATTCGGCCAGCCGGCGGAACGCCTTGGGGCCATGTAGCGGCACCGTCACCTGGACGCTCAAGTCGCCCTGGGCCACGGCGTCGGCGGCAGCCATGACGTCGGCCAGCGGCGTGGCGATGTCTCTAAAGACCCGCAGCGCCACCGCCCCTGCCAGCATCGGCAGGGCCAACGATAGGCCACAGCCCCCGACCCACACCAACACCGCCGTCTGCCCGCCGCCTCCGAACAGCCGTGAGAGCAGAAACGCCAGCGCCGCCATGCCGCCCAATACCAGCAAGACCATAAAGCCAAAGGCCCCGGCAAAGCGGAAAAAGAGAGAGTGCCGCCTGTGAGGCCATGCTCGCGGCCACTGGGGAAACTCGCGATCGTGATCCCACGAACCCCAGGGCGGGCGCGGCCTACGTTTGTGGTGTCTCCAGGATTTTTTCATATACTTCGACCAGGCTCAGTACAAGTCAACCTGCCTCGCCCTTACTCGTCGGTGAACTTGTAGCCGACGCCATAGACGGTGAGCACGTAACGCGGCTCGGCGGGGTTGACTTCCAGCTTGCGGCGCAGGTTCTTGACGTGGGCGTCTATGCTGCGGTCAAAGCCGTCGTAAGCGACGCCGTGCAGCCGGTCGAGCAACTGGGCGCGGGAAAAGGTCTGCCCCGGGTGCTGGGCCAGCACGGCCAGCAGGTTGAACTCGGTGCGGGAGAGGCGGATCGGCTCTCCGGCGCGGGTAACGCGGTGGCCGTTGAGATCGATCTCCAGATCGCCGGCGCGTACGAGTCCCGGCTGGTGGACGCCGCCCCGCACGCGGCGCAGCACTGCTCGCACGCGGGCCACAAGCTCACGCGGCGAGAAGGGCTTGGTGATATAGTCGTCCGCGCCCAGCTCCAGGCCGATGAGGCGGTCGGTCTCTTCGACGCGGGCGGTGAGCATAATGATCGGCACGTCCGACCCGCGCCGCAGCGCGCGGCAGACGTCCAGGCCATCCATTCCCGGCAGGTTCAGGTCGAGCACAATCAGATCAGGCCGCTCGTGACGCGACACAGCCAGCGCTGTTGTCCCGTCGGCAGCCGTAACGACGCGGAACCCGCCCCGTTCCAGGTAATCCCGCGCCAGCTTGACGATTTTCGGTTCGTCGTCTACAACCAGAATCGTTTCGTTCATGCCCTGCTCCGCCGGGTATCTTTGTACCACAAACGGCTCAAATATGCAAATCTCGTTCGGTTGGAAGGTTGAAAGGTTGGTGGATTGGGAAATTGGGAGATGGGGCAGTGTCAGCGCGAGCGAATATGACTGCTTCTTCATCTTGAAAGTCAACCTTCCAGCCGGGTTGTGACTGGAAGAGTTTTAACAGATCACCGTCGCTGTGGATGTCCAGTATCAGGAACTGAACACCGTACTCGTCGAGCACGCCTGGCCAATCCTCGTTCACGCCGGCTTCTTGGACAATGGAATGATCCTGTAGCATGTAATTTCTCCCTATCGTACCTGCGCTGTAAGCCCCGCCGATGGTTGAAACCATCGGCTAGCACAGCAAGTGCGTTAAAACGCACTGGAACGCAGCTTCCTAACCTGTTTCAACGGGTTTCGTTGTATCAACGCTCCGTGTGAGGAGTGATGCTCGTAGTGCGCTACGAAGCGCAGCGGAGTAGCGCAAAAACCGCACTCCGCTACGCTTCGTGCGTGACTACGAACCTGATGTGGCATTGTCAAGGTAGTTACGGTCATCATCCCTGTTTCGAGAAACTGAGCGTTTTCTGGCCGTCCTTCAACAACCTGAACAACCGGCTGCTTGTCACCCTGGAGATGGCTTTATCTTTTCCCATGTGATCGGCCGTAAAGGATAGGATTCCACCGGGTTTCAAAACTCGATAAAGCTCTGCCAGTACAGCGTGTGGCTCGCTTAATGAGTGAAAGACATCGTATAACAAAACGACGTCTATGCTGTTATCCGGCAATCCGGTTTGGCAGTCGGAACAGATGGTTTTCACGTTCGTCAATCTCTTTTTCTTGACGATGTTTTGTACTTTTCGAACGGCCAGTGGATGGATATCCAGGGCATAGACGGTGCCCGATTGGCCGACCAGTTCCACGGTGTCGAGCAGGTAGCCTCCAGGCCCACAGCCATAATCGAGTACGTGAAACCCCGGTTTTATGCCTACCTCTTTCAGGACGTCCCTACGGGGGAACAAGAAGTAGCGCAATTTGAAGAAAAAAGACATTCCGTTAAATGCCAGATTGGACATTGGTTTATTCATGATACGTCCTTATCCGGCTCGGCCTCCTCGGCCTTTTCCTCGGGCGGTTTTTCCCAGCCCCAGCACCAGGGGGGCATGGGGCCGTGGCGCCGATGCCAGTCCGGTGCTCTGTCGAAGGGCCAGTGCCTGGCCCAGCGCTCGCCCTCTGGCCCGCCGGCTGCTTTCCAGGCCCGGAAGCGGAAGAATTTGCCGGCCGCGACGAGCAGCAAGACAAACAGCCCTGCGCCGCACAGAAAGGGCGCGAAACTAGAGTGCCGGCTGGGGTAACCAAAGCCATAGGGCGCTATCGCGCCATCGTCACCGCTGGCCGACAGGCGGCCCATCATGTAGCCCTGCGACTGCCCGCTGCGATAGACCGCGAATCCGCCCACGACCAGGCAGCCACAAACAATCAGCGCCGCCAGTGCTGCCAGCCCTACCATTGTAATCCGTTTCTGAGACATTTTGTACCTCCTCACTCACTTTCTTGGTTGGGGCAATCAGTCATTGCCCTGGGTGTTTGTTTAACCCCAGTATGCCGCAAACCTGTGAAGAAATTATGAAGAGGTGGGGGAAATGTGGTGAAGAAAGTGACGAAGGATGGAGAACGAAGGACGAAAACTAACGCCGCAAAAAGCGCCGCTCCAACTCCTCGACGCTGAGAGTGACAAAGGCCGGCCGCCCGTGGGGGCAGGTGGCCGGCGACCAGACGGACAGCAGGTCGTCCACCAGGTCTTGCATCGTCTCCATCGAAAGGCGATCGCCAGCTTTGATGGCCGCGGTGCAGGCAGCTTTGGCGGCGATCCGTTCACGGAGGCGTTCCTCGTCCAGGTGCCAGTCGCGCTCCAGCTCGCCCAGCAAAGCGGTCACCAGTTCCAACGGTGAGACGTGTACCAGCACCGGCGGCAGAGCGCGCAGCAGGAAACTCTTTTTGCCCAAGGGCTTGATCTCCAGGCCCAGGTCGGCCAGGAGATTCAGACTGCCGGTCAACCGTTCCGCTTCGCGGGGGCCAAGTTCCAACTGAGCGGGCGGCTCCAGGCTGGCCTGCTGGCCGCCGTGCAGCAGCGTCTCGAAAAGCACTTGCTCGTGGGCCGCGTGCTGATCGATCACCGCCAGGCCCTCGCTGCCCTGGGCAATGATGTACGTGTAACGCAGTTGCCCCACAACCCGCAGCCCCCCGGCGACGACGTATTCCGGCTCCGGCTCGCGGGCCATCACCCCCGGCGCGACCGTCACGTCGCCAAAGATCCAATCTAAAGCAGGGTATTCCTCCTGGCGAGGGAAAGCCGACAGCCCCGCTTCCACCGCCCAGAGGAGCGCCTGGTACACCGCTCGCTCCTGGGCAAAACGCACCTCTGCCTTGCGCGGGTGGACATTTACGTCTACCTGGCGCGGATCTATCTCGATTCGCACGACGGCCAGAGGGTGACGGCCCGGCGGCATCCGCCCGGCATAGGGTCGCTCTAGCATCACCGCCAGCAGCCCACTGCGGATAGGCCGCCCGTTGAGGATCAAAAACTGCCCCTGGCGGTTGCTCCGCCCCACGGCCGGCTCGCTAACGTGACCCGTCACTTGCAAATCGCCGGCCTCCCAGCCAATCTCGAGCATCTCGGCGGCACTTTCCCGGCCCAGGGCGGCGCCCAGCCGCTCCAACGGCGCCGCCTGTGGCGCGACAAATGTCTCCTTGCCGTTGACGACCAGCCGGAAGGCGACCCCTGGCCGGGCCAGCGCGTAACGGACGATGGTCTTGCGGACGAGTTCACCTTCGCGCAGGGGACTCTTGAGGAATTTGCGCCGGGCGGGCGTGTTGTAGAACAACTCGCGTACCGTCACGCTGGCCCCCACCTGGCTGGCTGCCGGCGTCACTTGCACCTGATCATCTGTCGCCACCAGTCGAGAGCCTTCCAACTCGTCCTCTGTACGGGTGAGGATCTCTAGCCGGGCCACAGCGGCGATGCTAGAGAGCGCCTCGCCCCGAAAGCCCAGCGTGCGGATGGCCGCCAGGTCTTCCGGCGCACGGATCTTGCTGGTGGCAAACCTTTTCAGCGCCAGCGGTGCGTCGGCGCGGGCGATGCCGCACCCATCGTCGGAGACCCGAATCAGCACCAGGCCGCCGTCCTGAATCTCGACGCTGATCTTGTAGGCGCCAGCGTCCAGGCTGTTCTCGATCAGTTCCTTGACCACCGAGGCTGGCCGCCCCACCACCTCTCCGGCGGCGATGCGGGCGGCGAGTTCCGGCGGTAGGACATGAATTGGGCCGTTGGTTTTTGGTTCGTTGGTCATTCTCCGACTTTTCTATGCCAGGCGCTTTTTCATTATTCACCTTCGTTCAGCAAGGGGGGCAACCCCCGCCGCTCTGGCTGCCCTTCTCCCAGCTGAGCGGAAACATTGTAGTACGGTTGGGCAGCCAACCACTTGATGTCCTCCCGAAGCTCCGTTCTGGTCTCGACAATAGACTTTTTGATCTCGTCCAACCAGGAGCCCTCGGTCAAGTCGTACAGCTTGGCTTTCAACCGGACGACTTCTTTCTCTGCCCGTTCGAGCTTCCTGTGGCGAAAAATCCAGGCGCCCTGCACGACCAGCCACTGGAAAAAGAGAACTCCCAGGCAGGCTACAAGAAGGACGAGATTCAGGGGAACTTGGGCCGTGCCAAAGTAGTAGTAGACGTAAGTAAAGGTCCACAGGTAGCCCCAATTGACTACGGCAAAGATAATGATCCCCAACAAGGCCAGGAAAAAGACGATGTGGTTGATGATACGCATAGTGTTCCTCCTCTTATTTATCGTTCATCCCTGTACTGACCGTCCAGGACAGTGCATTATTGCCTCGTTATTACGCTGCACCATTATAACCGATTTTGACGTAAAGCTCAACTGCATTGCCCTGTACCCTGTACTGTCGTCCAGGACAGTGCTGACCGTCCAGGACAGTGCTTATTGTTTACTGCTCAACCGAAACACTGCGCACCCTACGACCAACAAGGCCAGCATCCCCACACCTGTAACTCCCACGCCCCCCAGCAACCCGCCGCGCTCCAGCAGCCAGCCCTGGAACCAGGGGAGAGACGTGGCCCCCAGGCTGGATCCCACGGTGATCAGCCCGACGGCGGTACCGATCGTCTCTGCGTAGCGCCGCTGGGCCACACCCATGGCCGTGGGGTAGACGGGGCCGAAGCAGAATCCCATTAACAGCACGGCCACGACAAAGGGGGCAATGGCGGCTGATACTCCCGCCGCCCATAGCAGCAGCGCGCCTGCAACTGCGCCTCCCACGCCAAGCAGCACCAATTTCTCGTCGGCCATTCTGCGCCCTACCAGTCTCGATCCGGCCAAGCGCCCCGCCGTCAGCGCCAGGTAAAAGCCAGAGGTGGCCCAGGAGGCCAGAGTGACCCCGGTGCCCAGTTTTTCGCTCAGGAAGGCGAACGTCCACGTGCCGACCCCCACTTCTACGCCGACGTACAGGAAAAAAAAGGCCGCCAGCGCCCAGAACGTGCGGCTGCTGACTATCGCCCTGGCATTTGAGGCGGCCGTCTCGTGCGTGGGTGAGTGGGCCGGCAGCCGCGCAAGCGCTACGCCAAACGCGATCAGCAGGGTCAACACCGCTATGGGTACAAAGGCGGGCCAGAGGCTGTCCAGGGCCTTTAGCCCGTAGCCCGCCCAAACAGGTCCGATCAGCGCGCCAAGGCCAAAAAAAACGTGCAACCGGTTGAGCGCTGCGCTCCTGTCCTCGAGGGTGGCATCGCCCGTGACGACGTGGACGACCACGTCAATGCTCCCTTGGCCCAGGCCCAGGAAAAAGGCTGCCAGCAGTCCCATTGCCAGGCTGGGCGCGCCCAGAATGGCCAACAGACTGATCCCTGTGAGCCCCAGTGCTGTCAGGTATACCGGACGGCGACCGAAAGCATCCGCGACTGCGCCAGCCACCAGGCCGCCGATCAGATAGCCAACGGAAAGGCCGCTGATGAGCCCACCTGCCATGCCCAGGCCGATGTCCATCCGGCGTGCCAGGCTGGGCAGGCTGGGACCAAAGACGCCCGATATGAGGCCCAGGGACAGGAAACTGAGGTAGTTCAGGGCGACGATTCGCCGGTAGCATTGTGGCATAGACCCTCTTTTTATTGTATAATCATTGCTGCACGCTTTTGGAGAAACCCGGTCTTTTCCTGCTAGAGTGGGCAAATTGTTGCTTTCAAGGCCCTCTGTGATGCGAAAAACGTCATCTTTTCAGTCGACTCTATCATAAAAAATGTCCGGTAGCAAACGAGATTCCAGGGAGGAAAAAGATGGAACCATCCTTAAAAGTCATCATAGATTTCGACGGCACGTTGACCGCCGAGGAAACGCAAGTGGTGGCGCTGGCGAAAAAGTCGCTGGACACGCTGGCAAATGAAATCGTCGGCGCGCCGCGCCAGGCGTTGGCGGCTGACTATGCCGCCACGAGAGCGCGCCTGCTGGGTGCGCCGCACCGCTACTGGTGGGAGGTCAACGGCCTGATCGCTTCCTACTGCAACGAGGGCGCTTTTATCCTCAACACGACGACGCTGCAAATGATGCTGTGTGAAAACCCGGCCTACGCCCAGGCCGTGGCTGCTGCCTTTCCCCAGGCCGAGTACGATCCGGTGGTGGACTGTATCAACTATTTGTTTCACCGTCACACGGCCGAGTTGCCCCCTCGCTTTCGCCCCGCCGCCCGCGACGTGTTGGCTTCCCTGGCCCATCATCCTGACCGCACACCGGTTATCCTCACCAATTCGCTGGGCGACAAGGTGCGCCGTCACCTGGCAACGCTGGCGTTGGACGACGAGGTCGCCGTGCTGGGCGACACGCGCCAGTACGAGATGGATCCCGGCTGGACGCACCGTTTTTTGCATCCAGAACTTGGTGAGATACAGATCTGGCCAGTAGGGGAGAAATATCGAGTGGACCTGCGTCGCCCGGTCTATTATCGGGCGCTGGTCCAGGCTGCGGCCGGCGGGCCTGGTTCGCGGCACCGTCCCGGCACGGGGCTGGCAGTGGTGGCCGACACCTTTTCGCTGCCCGGTGCGCTGCCGCTAATGATGGACATTCCGTTCTTCCTCGTCCATACGCCGTATACCCCCACCTGGTGTGCCCAGGCCGTGGACGCCCATCCCCTGGGCCGCGTCCTCGAGGACCTGGCCGACCTGCCGGCGGCCTTGGACGCTCTGCCAGCGGCAGAATAGTTTCTGCTGAGCATCACTCTCTCCCAGGGCGCGAAATGCGACATTGTCAAGGTAATCACCAGGACCTCGGAGCTGGACAGGTGAAAGATTCTGTGTTACAATGCGGAACCCCCGAGTCCCTGAAACCAGCAGAACTCCCAACCTCCAATGCCGGAAGTCCAAATGATCAGTCGCTATGCCCGGCGCGCGCTGGGCCTGCTCTCTCTGGCCAACCTGATGAACTTTTACAGCCGGCAGATCGTCTCGGCCCTGGCGGAGGCGATCAAGGCCGAGTTCGCCCTGACGGACGCGCAGGTAGGCGGGCTGAACAGTGCCTTCGAGCTTACCTATCCCCTGGCGGCGGTGGCGCTGGCGATGGTAGCCGACCGTTGGGGCCGGCAGAGGGTCATCGCCCTGACTGTCGCCCTCTGGAGCGTGGCGACGGCTCTTAGCGCTACGGCTGGCTCCTATCTGGCCCTGGTGCTGGCGCGCCTGGGTGTGGGCGTGGGACAGGGTGGCTATGGCTCTCCGGCGGTGGCCACGCTGGCAGAGGTCTTTCCCGGCGCATACCGCGCCCGGGCTGTGGCCGTTCACGAGGTAGGCCTGATGCTAGGGTCGGCGGCGGGTTACCTGTTGGGCGGCCTGATCGCCGGGGCGGCCGGCTGGCGCGTTTCGTTCTTTGTCGCCGGGTTGCCCGGCTTGCTGCTGGCCTGGCTCATCTGGGGGCTGCGCCCTAGATCTCTTGCTACCTCTCCTTCTCTTTCCACTTCTCATCTGCCCATACCTCAACTCGCCACCGACACGTTGCGCCAACTCTTTGCCGTGCCGACGCTACGCCTCGTCTACGCCAGCGGCGTTCTCGTTTACCTGGCCACCGGCGGACTGATCTTTTGGTTGCCCACGTTCATGCAGCGCTTTCACGGCTACACGCTGGCGTCGGCGGCGGCGGTGGGCGGCGCGGCTCAGGTAGCGGCGGGCGTGGCCGGGGTGCTGGCCGGCGGCTGGCTGGGAGACCGCCTGGTGCAGCGACATCCCGGTGGCCGGCTGCTGACCATGAGCCTGGGCCTGGCGTTGGCTACACCGCTAGGCATCTTGGCCATCCTCACACCGAGCCGCCCTCTGTTCCTGGCAACCGCTGGCCTGGCGCTCTTTTTCTACGCCTTTGGCTTTCCCTGCACCGGGCCGCAGATCCACGATGTGACGCCCCCTGATCTTCGGACGACGGCCCAGGCTGTTTATCTGCTTCTCTCTCATTACCTGGGTAACCTGCCCTCGGCTCCCCTGGTCGGCTGGCTGTCCGACGGCGGCCGGGATCTACGGAGCAGCATGGCCGTCATGCCGGGCCTGGGCCTGCTGGCCGCGCTGCTCATGCTCTGGGGAGCGCGCTTTGCCGGCCGGGACTCGATCCAGGGGACGAATCGTATGCCCGCCCTTCCCCGTTGCGCCGGTGAGACACCGGCAGAAGAGTAGGCTGCCAGTTGTGGCTCTCGTAGTGATGGTCGGACGAAATCAATCCAAAAGCCAGGGCTATGGTGGTCAGCGCGGCATGGTACCCTTCCCGGTAGCCTTTTGCAAATTCGTCATCCTGTTGGCTGGCTGCCATCAACGCTGTGCTGCTAGCTTGCTCGGCTGCCAACAGTGCGTTGAGAATGTCCTTCGGATAATAAACTTCTAAACCCATCCCGTCATTTCCTCCCCAGGGTAACTATACCCTGCTCGGCTTGAATTGCTAAATCCAAGCCTCTTCGCATCTCACCCTCGCAACCTCGACACCAGGGCGCGAATCCGGTCGTCCGTTACTCCAAAACCCTGGAGATTCTCCAGGTCCTGGTCCAACCGGGCCACCAGCCGCCCACGCACGGAGCGGGGGATCTTTTCCGCGCCCGACATGCCCAGGATGGTGCGCGAATGATTGGCCGTCGCTACGCGGAAGGCGATCCGGGTGCTCATGTTGCCCCGGATAAGGGTATTGAGCACTTCGGCCTTGGGGTTCTGCGTGGCCATCACAACGACCAGGCCAAAGGCCCGCCCTTTGCTCACCAGGCGGATCAGATTTTTGTAAAACGAGCTCTTTAGCCCTGCCTCCAGCGTAATGTCCGTCACCTCGTCTACGACCAGCAGTATCAACGGCAGCGGGCTTCCGGTCAGATGGCAATAGTTGACCAGGTTACGCGCTCCTACCCTGGCAAAGAGCGCCCGACGACGGTTCAACTCGGCCAACAGGAGATCGGTCAAGACCGACGCCTCCCTGGCCTCGGTGGCGACCGGAGCCATCAGGTGGGGCAGGCTCTGGTAGATTTGGAACTCTACTTGCTTGGGGTCCACCAACGCCACCCAGAGTTCGTCGGGCGGGTGGACAGATAGCAGTGCGGTGAGCATGGTGTGCAACCAGGTGCTCTTGCCACTGCCGCTCTCGCCGCCCACCAGGGTATGCCCCGTCTCCAACAGGCTGCGCCACACCGGGCCGTTGGCTCCCTGTCCAATGGGGACGAGATACTTGCCCGCGGGCCGGCTACCCAGGTCCAGGACGACCTGCCGGGGCAGGCGCGTCGCCAGTCGTGGCTCTTCCGGTTCCAACGCCACGCCAAAGAGGAGGCCCTGCGAGTTGGCGACCTTGACCCGGCGCCCGCCCAGGCTGGCCTGCATCTGGTGCGCCACCTCGGGGTTCAGCAACCGCTCGATCTTGACCGGCAACCGCCCCACGTCTACCTCAAAGGCGACGACGCCCAGATCGTCCAGCAAAATGGTTCGCTTCCAGGACACCTCCTGGATGCCGCCGTCGCGCTTGCCGTAAAGACCCCGGTTGAGCAGCGTGTGTCGCACGCCCCGGAACAGCGTCTCGAGATGGCGCACCTCGCTGGCGGTCAGCGTTGGCATCACTGATCTCATATCCTTACTTTCCTTCCTCCCAATCCTGGCTCAAAGCAGCAAGCAGACGGCGCTCTTGAGGGATGGACTCGTCGAGGAGGACGACTTCCGGCAGGCGGGGCGCAGGCTGCGCGGAAGCCGCCAGCGCCACCCGCTCGACGAGGCGGCTCGTTGGGGCAGTGAGCCCTCCCCCCTGGCTGGCCGCTGCCACAAACTGGGTCGCCTGCGCCTGGGTAGCGATCTGGAACTGGGCCTCCTCCTGGCCGGGCGGGGCCAGGTGGCGGACGAGGGTTCCCTCCGGGCCAGCTCCATAGGCGGTCGTCCCGGCCCACTGGCGATTGGGATCGTGATAGTAGGTCTGGCCGCCGGCCCGGCCTTCGACGATGGGAAAGAGGCCGGTCGGGTGGGGGCGAATGAGCCGCGAACGCCGCCACGTGGTGCGCACTAGCCCGCTCACCACTCCGCCCAGTCCAAGGATGGTGATGACCGCCAGCCCACCCCAGAAGCCAGTTTTGATCCAGTTCATCTTGACCGCCGTATCCAGGTGCAACGACTCTATAGCTGCCTGGTATTCTGATGAGACTCCCCAATTGCCAGCCAGCACCAGACCCAGCACAAAGGCCAGGCCGCAGGACAGCATCAGGGTCACCAACACGATGGTAGATGTTTGCTTCCGCATGTTGCACCTCGTGAGAACTTTGATACACACTCAATTTCGGTTAGCTCGGCGAAAGAGATAATGTGCGAACAGAACAAATGTTCTATTCGCACATACATTATACTACAAAACACCGCTTTTAGTCAAGAGGGAATTGCGCTGAGTCTCAGTCCGCCTCTGCTTCGTCCTCGTCCGGTCGGACCAATCGCTGCGCCGCCGGGCCAAAATGAGCGTAGAACAATCCCAGGGGGTTGCCGGTCTCCTCAAAAAATTCGCGCCGGGCATCCCGCAAAGCTGCGCCAGCCTCCTTTCCTCCCAACAAGATCTCCATGAACCGGGTCAAAAAATCCGACGACCAACTGGCATGAGGAGCCACCATGGGCGCCACCACGCCGCCAGCCCCTAGCTCACTGAACAGGTCCAGCCAGGCCCACCAGTCACTGCTCTGCCCAAGCCCCGCCGTCACGTCCAGGAAGAACAGGGCGCCGCCCCTTTCTCCGGTCTTCCAGCTTTCCAGCATCCGGCGAGTCAGCCGCTCTTTTCCAAAGCCGATCCAGGTTTCGCCGCCCTCTATACCGCCACGGCCGTGGATAACGACAACGTCGGCGGGGCGTTTAACCAGGACATCCCGCAAGTCGCTCGGATAGTCAACTCCAACCAAATCAATACGGCCCTCATCGGCCCACTGTTGAAAGGTCTCGCGCACCTCTCCAAACCGTGGCGCAGCGATGTCCAGTCCCAGGGTGACCAGCGGCAGTCCACTCACCGGGATCTCGGGCGGTGACAAGGCCCGCTCGGCGAGACCCGAGACCAACGGTCGCTCGATGACGTGTTTGAATCCCCAAAAGCCTTCGACGTCTACTTCTACGCTCTGTTCTGGATAGACCGCCTTCAGCACAAGGCCATACGGACGAGGGCGGTCGTAGACGGTTTCCCACGGAATTTGTGCTTCATTCCGAGCTCCAGAGATCCGGATAAGCGTAGGCTCTTCCAGCAAGGCCTTCAATTCAGCCCGGCTTTTGGGGTCGCTGGCAGCCTCAGCGTATATACTGCTACCAGCCATGGCCAGAGAGTCTAAGACTATTCGGCGCAAGTTAGAAGGGAACTTGCCTTCGCTGGTGGCCTGCTCTGAGAGAGGAGCCAGGCCGCTGTAGACCCTACCGGTGATAAAGCCACGCCTTTCAGCACTGATGCCAACCTCGATCGAGACGCCGTACTCCTCCTCCACAGGGGGTCGGCCTATCCCTTCCATCAGGTCGAATGATAGGCCGACTGGCGGCGCCTTGAATATCCATTCTTCCGTGATGGCCGGAGAAGGTTCCGTCTCTGGAACAGACTCCTTGACGGTGCGAGTGAGAAAGATATAGGTGCGCACCTCGTCGGCTGTCAGGTCCACAAAGTTGGTCTCGGCAGCGGCTTTGCCCGTCAGTGGATGCATGGTCAGAAACGATTTTAATGCTGGCAACAACTCGTATGCCTCTACTTCCTGGGGGAGCGGCCTCTCGTGCGTCTCCGGTCGTCCCTGGCTCCGTTCCCATTCCCTGAATCCCTCCATGTCCCGTTCCTGTCGGAAAGCGCGTTCCCAGGCGACGAGCTGTCCGGGGTCCTGGCGCAGCATCTCGTAAAGGTCGGGATGTCGTTGCTGAAGGACGACCAACTTGGCCAGGCGCACCGGCTTGATCAGGGAAGCCAACCCCGGCTTGTTCCGAGAAAGTTCCCATAGCAAGGTAAAAATATTGATGGCGCGTTTGACCTGGCGCGGGTTGGGTTCCAGTCCCTGGGCAAAGACGATACCACATTCTGGATCCGGCAGGTTGGGGGCCAGTCGGGCGGTAAAGCGACCCATCGCTTCAGGGCCGATAGGCGGCAGAACGAACGGGATCTGGATGATCTTTTCCAGGTAGCGCCCACCGTCTATAATGTCCTCGTCTTCTGCCAAAAGATCCTGCAGAAAAGCCCGGTATCGCGCCGCGCCATCATCAAGCATCTCCTCGCTCACCAGGAGCGGCAAGGTCCCGCGACCTCCCGCGCCACCCAGGTCGCCGTAGCGCAGGCGGATGCCCCGCTCGATCACTTCCCGGTCAATGCCCAGGATAAAGATACAGCCGGGCACATCGAGGAAGAGCTTGATTGCTTCCAGCACCTCCACCGCCTTGTCTGGCAGGCAGCGATCCAGATCGTCCACAAAGATCACCAGGCAGCCGCGCGGCTTGACGTACTTTTCAACCAATGCCTCGAATTGTTTCTGAAACCTTTCCAGCGATTCAATCCTCTCCTGTTCCAGGACTGCCGTCGCCCGTTGCACCTGATGGCGCAGGGTTTGGGCCGCCGCCAACTCGCCTTGTTGGCGCGCTTTGGCAATGTTTTCCAGAAAGTCCAGGCCGTGTTGGAGGCTCAATTCGATGCGCGCGCTGCCAGTGCTATCCTCCTTCAACAAGTCGGCGGCGGTGATAGAAAGACGGCCCACCTCCAATGGTCCCGCTGCCCGGCAGAGCTGATCGGCCAGGTCATTCAACTCGACTCTCGCCGCGGTGTCGAGGCCCCGGATCCTACGCACGCCTGTCAGCACCTGCATTACCAGCGCCCGCCAGAGGGTCTCTTCCTTGCTATAGAGCCAGGCGTTGAACCAGACGGTGTAGGTCTGCCGACCGGATTCGCCTTGCCGAAGGGTGGCGCGCTTTAGGCCGGCCTCGATCATTTTCATCAGGCTGGTCTTGCCGCTGCCCCAACTGCCAAAGATGCCGATGGTCAGCGGCGTCTGGGTGTTGGGATTGAGAATGATGTCTCGCAGTGTGTTGGCATAGGGCGCAAAGTCCAGCTTGTCGTCGGGGTCTGGCACGTCGGGCAGGACAACGGGAACGGGAGCCTTTGAGAGAATTCTCATAACGCACCTCCAATTGATAAAAATCGGTAAATCACGTTTCACGTTTCACAGCACACCGTGGCGTTTGGTGAGGATCGGATTCGCCCAATCGGGTTGATCCGCCACTGCCTGGCGGGCGATCATCAAAGCTCGCTCGGCCGGTTTGCCGCTCAACAATTCGGTGTAAAAAGTCTGGGCCAGCATGCGGCCGTTCTGGTCGCCGACGATCCACCTCATGCCGACGGCAGCCGGCACGCCGGCACGGGTCAGGGCATCCACGATGCCAGCCTCTTTCCAGGGCCGGGCCTCCGCTTGTCCGGCCGTCAACCCCACCTCGCAGGCACTCAGGAAGACGAGGATGAGGTCACTCTCGCGAGCGACCTGGGCCAGGGCAGCGGCGGTAAGCTCCTTGCCCCGCTCCCGGGCCCGGCCGAGTAACAGCTTGCTGCGGGCTGGGTCGTCGTCGTTGAATAGGCCATGCCCCGTGAAGTGAAAGAGGTGATAGCCGCCGTCGCGGATCAGCCGCTTGATCGCCTCCGGATCGCTCACGTCCTCGTCGGCCGGGCGACGCACGTCCACCCGGGCCACGCCTGCATCCTTCAACGCTGCGACGAGCCAGTCCACCTCGGCGTCCAGTTCGGTGAGCCGCTGAGTGGGATCGGCGGCCACGACGAGAGCCTTCCGGATGCGGCCCGTGACCCGACCGGGGCTGGCCACCGAATGCATCCGCCGGTAGACGGGGTACTTGAGGCCCAAAAAGCCACGCCCCATGGTCACACGCCCGTCGTGAAGCAACTCCCAGGGAATCGGCGATAGCCGCCCGCGGTCATCCTCTGGCTCAAACACGACGTACAGCGCGTCGGCAAAGGTCTGGCGGAGATATAGCGCTCGCTCGTACACCTGTCGCTCACCGGAGCCGGGCGGCAGAACTGCGTCAAAGAACTCGATACCTCTCTGCTCGACGGGGCTGTCCCTTCGACCGTGCTCAGGGCAGGCCTGGGGCAGTTTCCACGCCTTTCGGCCCTCCTCCGCTTTGGCGGCCCAGTTTCGCAGCCGTTGCAAAGTGATGCCCGTATCCCTAAACTCACCGGCGTAATGATCAATGTCCGGATCGTAGTCCAGGTCGAGTGCGGCCCGCAGCTTTCTGTCGTCCGAAAGCCGGAAGCGAAAAGTGACCCGGATCGACTTGAGCCGTTGGTCAGAAGGCACCTCGTCCGCTACCACAGCCACCTGCTCATCGCTCGATTCGCCGTGCAACATCTCAACCAGCGCTTTGAGCCGGGCCATCTCTTTGTCTTCAGGAAGCGAAACCTGCGTGCCAGCCAACTCTGCCCTCAGCGATTCGAGAAAGGCGACTGGCTCGGCGTCTATTGCTGTCACGCCCCGGTCGGCCCAACGCGCGACGTCGTCCGCTGCGGGATTGGGCCTGTCCTGAGCCCGGCCTGCCCTGAGCGCTGTCGAAGGGTCGAAGGGCCAGACCAGGTACCCCTCCACGCCAAAGGCCCCCAGCCGCTCCAGGACCTCCCAGTAGAGCCAGTTCTCAAAGTCGCCCCTCTCCCCCGGATCGCAGCCCACCAGCAGCACTGTCTTTTCCGCCAGCCACTCACCGGCCCGGTCAAAGAGAGCGCGCCGGTCGCCGTCCAGCAGCAGATCGGCGTACTCGTCCTCGGCGACGACCAGGGTGTGGGGGCGGCCCAGGCCGCCGCAGAGTTTGATCAGATCGGGGCGGTCGAACTCCCGCCGTGCCAAATCGCTGTCCTCAATCAACAGGTTGGCCGGGCGACCGGCATCCTCCAGCGCGCGGGCCAGGCGGTCGTCGTAGGTGGCCGTCAGGAGAAAGGGCACCGGCAGGGCGGCGACGGCCCTGTGCAGCGGTCCCGCCTCGCCGCCGGCGGGCAAGGCTTGTTCCAGGTAACCGGCGTATTTCCATTGCTGGTTGCGCGTCTTTAGTCCCTGGGCCACCGCGGCCAGCGAACCTGTCCTGAGCCCTGTCGAAGGATCGGACGCTGCCAGGTTCCAGCGAGCCGCCAGGCCGTGGGCCAGTTCCTGGCCCGAAGGCAGCCCGGTAGCCGCCGGCGGCGGGTCAGAGCCCACCAGCAATACCAACTGGCCCACTCTAGCCCGTTCGACCAATCGCTCAAGATGCGCCATCGGTGACCTCCTCTTCTACCCCTTCACTTCGACAAGCCCTTGGTCCTCAGGCCCAAGGACTGAGGGCTCAGTACAAGCGACTGGGCTCAGGGCAAGTACTCTCGCGACGCGAAAGCCGATATAGTCGGCGGCCAGCAGTGGCTCGTTGGGATAGCGCGCCGACGTACTGCACCACCCTGCCTCATCGAAAAACAGCCGCCTCCCCCATTATACCACAGAATCTTCAAGGTCGTAACCGTAGCCATAATTTTTTGCTCTTTGTTCTCTGTTTGTGAAACCAGGCGCAATGTGGAACAATGCGAGAATTTTAAGGTTAAACGGGTTGAGG
>CAYVPU010000010.1:0-33477 GCA_964453885.1 uncultured Anaerolineae bacterium
TGCAGTCTACGAACAATCGAGTGGAGCCTTCAGGCGGAAAAATCCGGCTAAAGCCTCGATTCCGAACCTGAACTGAACTGCTTTGGTTAGATGCCTATCTGAGTAATTGCGAAAGCAATCCCATGCCTTTGCCCTTGCCCCCGCTCAGTTGCTTCATCAATCGCTGGGTCTGGCGGAACTGCGACAACAAGGCGTTGACCTCTTGAACAGTAGTGCCGCTGCCCCGTGCGATACGTCGCTTGCGGCTGGCATTGATGACGCGCGGATTACGCCGCTCTTGCAGCGTCATGGAATTGATGACGGCCTCGATCGATCTCATCTGCCTGTCAGTGACTTCTGGCGCTATCCCCTTGGCCGACTGAGAGAGACCTGGGATCATGTCCAGCAACTGGCTCAGGGGGCCGAGCTTTTTTATCTGCTGAAGTTGCTGAAGAAAGTCTTCCAGGTCAAATTCGCCCTTGACCAGCTTTTGGGCCATGCCCATCGCCTGCTCCTGGTCCAGCGACGACTGTGCTTTTTCGATGAGCGTCAGCACGTCACCCATGCCCAGGATGCGAGAGGCCAGGCGGTCGGGGTGAAAATCTTCCAGCGCATCGGTCTTTTCGCCCACGCCCAGGTACTTTATAGGAACGCCGGTCACGGCACGCATCGAGATGGACGCACCACCCCGGGCATCGCCGTCCACCTTGGTGAGAATCAACCCTGTGAGGCCCAGGCGCTGGTGAAAATCGCTGGCCACGCGGACGGCGTCCTGCCCGGTCATGGCATCGGCCACCAGCAATACCTCCCGCGGCGAGGTGCGCGCTTTGATCTCCTCCAGTTCGCGCATCATATTGTCGTCCACGTGCAGACGACCGGCCGTGTCCATGAGGACGACGGTATACGCCGACTCGCGGGCGCGTTTGAGAGCGTTGGCGCAGATTCGCAGTGGCGGTGGCTCCGTGCCCTCGCTGTGCACCGGCACGTCCACCTGCTTGCCCAGCACCTCGAGCTGGGTGACAGCCGCCGGGCGGTACGTATCGGCAGCCACCAGCAGCGGTCGCTGGCCCGATTTGCGCAGCTTTACCGCCAGCTTGGCCGCCGTGGTCGTCTTGCCGGAGCCCTGCAGCCCCACCAGCATGACGACGAGGGGCGTCGGGCCAGAGAGGTCCAGGCGAGCCGGTTCGCCCAACGTGGCGACGAGTTCCTGGTTGACGATCTTGATCACCTGTTGGGCCGGGGTCAGGCTGCGCATCACCTCGTGTCCCACCGCCCGCTCCCTGACCCGCTTGGTAAAGTCCTTGACCACTTTGTAGTTGACGTCGGCTTCCAGCAAGGCCAGCCGCACCTCGCGCGAGGCGGCGTCCACATCCGCCTCGGAAAGTTTGCCTCGCTTGCCGAGTTTGTCAAAAACCCCCTGCAATCTTTCGGTCAGGCTTTCAAACATCGCCTCTCATCCTCCGACGGTCCTCACACAAGGCACAATTGTAGTGCAGATTGGCATTTTCGTCAAATCGGCGTATTCATTCACGTAAAACGTTACCAGAGCGGTATGGTTCACTCGAATGATTTTGGCTGGCCTCATCACAAAACAAAAGCTCTCGACCCACATAGGCGGGAACCTCTTTCTCAGATACTAGCGTACTTTCTCAGCCGACTTGTGGCGGGATTCGAACCCACGACAGCCTGCCTTGGAAGCAGGTGCGCTACTTGGCAGAAACCTGTACCTATGCTAAGATACAGACTCGGCAGATCCAATTTTGCTCGGCCTGGATCGCCAGACCTGTGGTGAGCCAGCCGAACCATCCCCCACTTCAGGTGGGGCAGACAGACCAGAACCGGGGATTTGGCAATCCCCTTGGAGCGATTTTGGATCTACTGAGACTCGAGGAAGGAAGCAAAGAAGGAGAAAAAAGATGCTGTCAAAGCGGATCATTCCCTGCCTGGACGTAAAAGACGGACGAGTCGTGAAAGGTGTACGCTTTGTGGACCTGCGCGATGCTGGCGATCCGGTGGAACAGGCGATGGTCTACGATGCGGAGCGAGCCGACGAACTTGTCTTTCTCGATATAACAGCCTCTCACGAGCGCCGAGAGATCGTGCGCGACATGGTGCGTCGAGTGGCCGAGGCGGTTTTTATTCCTTTCACCGTCGGCGGTGGGCTGCGGACCGTGGAGGACATTCGCCAAATGCTGGTCGCTGGGGCCGACAAAATCTCGATCAACAGCGCTGTCGTTCACCGACCGTCCCTTATCACTGAAGGGGCAAAACGTTTCGGTAGCCAATGCATCGTCGTCGCCATAGACGCTAAACAGCTCCCAGCAAGCCAGGGTGACCTGCCACGTTGGGAGGTCTACATCAACGGCGGGCGAGTGCCCACCGACCTGGACGCCGTCACCTGGGCAAAGGAAGCCGAGGATCGGGGCGCGGGCGAGATCCTGCTCACCAGTATGGACGCCGACGGCACCCAAAAAGGTTACGACGTTGAACTGACGCGGACCGTAGCCAACGCCGTGCGAATTCCGGTCATTGCCTCTGGCGGCGCAGGACGGCTGGAGCACTTTTACGAGGCATTGACTGACGGCGGGGCCAGCGCAGCCCTGGCCGCATCGTTGTTTCACTACAAACAGCTAACCATCGGCCGGGTCAAGGCATATCTGGCAGAACAGGGCGTACCGGTGAGAAAGTGAGAAAAGATCGAAGGGGCAAGGCAAAACAAGAAAGTAGAGATGGCAATGGATATCAAATGGGATGAGCAGGAACTAGTTCCAGCCATCGTGCAAGACGCGAGCACGGGCCAGGTATTGACGTTGGCTTACATGAACCAGGCGTCTTTAGAACGGACGCTGGAGACTGGTGAGAGCTGGTTCTGGAGCCGCAGCCGGGGCGAGTTGTGGCACAAGGGAGCTACCTCTGGCAATACACAGCAAGTATTGGAGATTCGATATGATTGCGACGCCGACGCGCTCCTCCTGCGCGTCGAGCCGGCCGGCCCGGCCTGTCATACCGGCCACCAGAGTTGCTTCTACCGCTGCCTGTCCGACCAGGCCAGAGTGAAAAGGACCCCGCCGTCCGATGGTATTATGGCTCGCCTGGAAGCTGTCATTCGGGATCGAAAGGCCAATCCTCGGCCCGGATCGTACACCCGCCAACTCCTCGATGCCGGGCTGCCACGCATCCTCAAAAAAGTAGGCGAGGAAGCGATCGAGGTCATCATCGCCGCCCAGAATGAAAGCGACGAGCGGCTGGTCAGCGAGCTGGCAGACTTGACCTACCATGCCCTGGTGTTGCTGGCTGCCCGCGACCTGCCCTGGGCCGATGTGGAGGCGGAACTGGCGCGAAGGGTTAGTTGATCCGCGTCCTTCCGCCGATCCGCACTCATCCCTCCCTTGCCGCCTGGATCACCTCTGGCAGAGACACTACTCCCGTGTAAAGGGCCTGTCCAACAATGACACCCTCAATGTCTCGGTCCGACTTGGCCTCGAGTCGCGTGACGTCCACCAACGAGGCCACGCCACCCGAAGCGATGACCCGCAGGCCAGTGAAGCGAGCCAGTGCTGCCGTCGCCTCGACGTTCACGCCGGTCAACATTCCATCGCGGGCAATATCGGTATAGACAGCGCGGATCACGCCTCGCAGGCGCATCGCCCGGCCCAGCGCCACGGCTGTCGTGCCGCTCGTCTGCTGCCAGCCGTGGGTGGCTACCTGGCCGTTGCGAGCATCAATACCAGCGACGATCCGTTCCGCGCCAAAACGCCGCACTGCTTCCGCCACCAGGTCGGGGTTCCGCACGGCGACGGTACCCAAGATGACCCGCGTCGCTCCCAGGCTTAGGGCTGTCTCTACGTCTGCCAGCGAGCGCACTCCCCCACCGAACTGGATCGGTGTCTCCGGTACCGTCGCGCGAATTTCAGCCAGGCGCTGCAGGTTGAGGGGAAGGCATGTTGCGTGTTGTGTGTTGCGTGGCTCTCCAAAGGCGCCGTCCAGGTTGACGATGTGGAGCCACTGCGCGCCCTGGGCCACCCAGCGGCGAGCCACTGCCGCCGGGTCGTCGTCGTACACCTTTTCCTCTTCTGGCCGTCCCTGCCGCAGCCGCACGCACCTTCCGTGTCGCAAATCAATCGCCGGAAACACAATCATTGCCTATCCCTCCATTGCTCACCGCCTGCGAAAAATTCTTCAACAGGCGCAGCCCCACCTCTTGGCTCTTTTCCGGGTGAAACTGCGCGCCCCAAATCGCCCTTCGTCCCACCACCGACGCAAACTCGATCCCGTATTCCGTCGTCGCCAGCACGTCGGCGGGATCTTGCGGTACCACGTAATATGAATGTACAAAGTAAGCGTGCACTCCGTCCGCTATTCCCGCCAGCAATCCCCTCCTGGCAATTTGCAGTCTGCAATCTGCAATCTGCAACTGATTCCAGCCCACGTGGGGCACCTTTAGGTGGGGGCAAGGTAGCCGAGGTTCCCATGCCTCGTGGGCCTGGCGCGCTGTGGAAAGTGTGGCTACTGATTTCGTCCCGCTTCCGTGGACTCTGGAAGTCGTGTTCCCCGAAACATTGAGATGATATCCTAGATCGCCTTCGGGGAAACGCACCACCCGTCCAGGCAGTAACCCCAGGCCCCGGTGGTGACCCATCTCTTCGCTTTCATCGAACAGCAGTTGCATCCCCAGACAGATACCCAGCAGCGGCTTGCCCCGTGACACCTGGCGCAGCAGCGGTTCGATCAGCCGCCGCGCCCGCAGGTTTGCCACCGCATCACCGAAAGCGCCCACACCGGGCAGCACCACCCCCTGGGCTGCGCCCAGCGCCGCAGGGTCGTCGATCACGACCGCCACCGCGCCCGTTCGCTCCAACGCCTTTTGCACACTTCTCAGGTTGCCCATACCGTAATCCACAATCGCGATTTCGGCGCGCATTTTACAACACTCCCTTCGTAGATGGCACGCTCTCGCGGCGGGGATCCAGGCAGGTGGCGGCGTCCAGTGCCCGGCCCAGGGCCTTGAACAGTGCCTCGGCCTTGTGATGGTCATTGCGACCGTAAAGCACGCGGGCGTGCAGACTCATGCGGGCATGAAAAGCCAATGTCTCCAAAAAGTGAACAATTAGGTCGGTGCCCACCGCCCCGAGGCGGAGCGTGGCGAATTCAGCCTCGACCACCGCGTAGGGCCGCCCGCTAAGATCCACGACGATGTGAGCCAGTGCTTCGTCCAGCGGCGCGTAGGCGTGCCCTATGCGGACGGTCCCCCGCCGGTCGCCCAGCGCCGCGTCCAGCGCCTGCCCCAACCCAATAGCTACGTCTTCGACGGTATGATGCTCGTCCACCTCCAGGTCGCCCCTCGCTCGCACTGTCAGGTCGAACAAGCCGTGGACGGCGACCTGGGCCAGCATGTGGTCCAGAAAGCCCAGGCCGGTGTCGGTCTCATAACGGCCCGTGCCATTGAGGTGCAAAGTCACGGCGACGTCGGTTTCGCGAGTGCGGCGGTGGATCTGGGCGCGACGGGGTGCAGATTGAGCGAATTGAGAATCGAAAATTGGGAGTCGGGAATTGAGAATTGTGGATTTGAGAGCAGCGATGAGAGCGTCGTTCTGGTCGGGGCGACCAACGGTGATACGGACGGCGTCGGCCAGCGAAGGATCAGAAAAGCTGCGGATGAGGACACCCTGCACCGCCAGCGCGTCGGCCACCTCCTGCCCGGAGTGACTGTTTAGGCGGCAGAGGATGAAATTAGCCTGGCTGGGGATGGGACGCACGCCCGGCAAGTCGGCTAACGCCGCGTACAGCCGGTCGCGCTCGGCGACGATTCGAGCAATCGTGGCCTGGACGTGGCCCAGGTCATCAAAAGTGGCCAGCGCTGCCACGACCGCTGCCGTGTTGACGCTGTACGGCGGTCGCAACCGTGCCATTGCACCGGCGATCTCGGGCGAGGCCACGGCGTAGCCCAGACGCAGTCCGGCCATGCCTGCCCATTTGCTGAAGGTACGCAGCACAACCAGATTGGGGTGCGCGTCCAGCAGTGGAACAGTACTTTCTTTACCAAATTCGACGTAAGCTTCGTCCACGACGATGGCCAATGGGAGTTGCAACAGGCGACGGATCGTCTCCTGCGGGATCGCCAGCCCCTCCGGATTGCCCGGTGAGGTCAGAAAGAGCAATCTCGGTCGGACACCTGCTTCGCCACGGCTGACCAGGGTCTCGATCACTTCCACGTCCAGTGAGAAATCGTCGCGACGGGGAACGCTCAGCACCCGGCCCCTATGGGCAGCCGTGCTGACGGCGTACATACCAAAGGCCGGCGGGCAGACGATGCCCCCCTCGTCCGGCGCGACGAACAGGCGCACTGTCAGGTCAATGATCTCGTCACCACCGTTGCCCAGGACGACGTTCTCCGGCGCGACGCCAGCGTAGCGGGCCACGGCCGCCGTCAGCGCCCGGTAGTTGGGATAAAAACCATAGCCGTCGAAGCGGGCCAGCGCCTCGGCGACGCGGGGCGAGGGACCGTAGGGATTCTCGTTGGCGTCCAGCCGGATGAGGCGGTCAGGCGGCACACCAGCGCGTGCGGCCAGTGCCTCCCAGTCGGGCGGCTCGTAGGGTTCTAATTCTTTGACGTGGGAGCAGATAAGCAACTCTATGTTCATGTTATACTCCGATTTGTGTTGCGTATTGCGTGTTGCGTATAGCTATCGTTTCTGCACAATCAAGAGTTCCCGATGCTCGTTCGTCTCAATCCCCCTCGGCGTGCGGTACTCTTTGATAAGCTGATTAACCTGCTGCCAGTGCTTCTCGACGTCGAAATCCTCTGGCAGAGGGGCGGCCTTGAGCCAAAAGACGAAGGATTCCACATCGAGAAAGTAGTAGCCCACGTCGTACTCTGCGCGGGCGATCACTGTGCATCCAGCCTGACGGAATGACTCGCTCAGCGTGGCAACGTCCTGGGGAAAGAAACCCCTTCCCCTCCAGTACTTGCTCCAGTACTCACCATTCGACCCCCAACCGAAGGCGGAAAAGATGCTCCGGGTGTTTCTTCCGCCGACCTGCTGCGTGATAAAGATTCCATCGGGCCGGAGTACGCGAACGATCTGGTCAACGAACACAGGCACGTGCCGATTCAACATGACATCAAAGGCGGTGTCGGGAAATTGAAGGGTCTCGGCGCGCATCACCTCAAAGGAGACTTGATCTGTCAATGAGGGTGGTGTATTCTCCTGGGCTACCTGGATCATGGTCGGATCGGCATCAATACCCACGCCAGCGCCAAAATAGGGGGTCAGGGCGAGGAATCGCTTGCCTCCCCCCGTGCCGATGTCCAGAACGCGGTGAGAGGGCTGAAGATAGCGGCGCACCACATCGGCATAGTCCCAGGGAACGGGATCGCGGTCATCCCGTACTTTTGAGAAATCCCCTCCCCGGCGTTCGCCGACCGACGCGGCGATGCGTTTCAAGTCGTCAAGCGTCATGCGATACTCCTTATCATTTTTCGCGGGCGGCAACGGCGGCAGCGTGGGCTATGAGACCCTCGGCCTGGGCGAGGGTCTGAGCCGCCGGCGCCAGTCGCCGGGCGGTGGCATCGCCCACAGCAAAGATGCTGGTCACCTTGACAAAGTCGCCCACGTGCAGCGGCGACGCAAAGCGAGCCGTGCCTCGCGTGGGCATAATATGGCTGGGGCCGACGACGTAATCGCCCAGCGCCTCCGACGAGCCTTCGCCAACAAAGATTCCGCCTGCGTTCTGCACCCGTCCCACCAGCGACCATGGGTCGGCGACGAGCAGGCAGAGGTGCTCTGGCGCATACTCATTGGCCAGGGCCAACGCCTCGTCCACGTCGGCGACGACCAGGATCGCACCCTGACCGGCCAGTGATGCTTCGATGATCGTCCGCCGCGCCGACGGTAGAATTTGGCGGGTCACCTCGGCCTGCACCGCCTCTGCCAGCCGCGCCGAGGGGGTGATCAGCAGCGCCGTGGCCAGTGGGTCGTGTTCCGCCTGGGCCAGCAGGTCGGCGGCGACCAGCGCCGGGTTCGCGGACTCGTCGGCGATGAGCAGCGTCTCGGTAGGGCCGTACAGGCCATCAATTCCCACCTCGCCATAGACCAGCTTTTTGGCCAGAGTGACGAACAAGCCACCGGCGCCAAGGATTTTGTCCACGCGGGGAACGCTCTCCGTGCCGAAGGCCAGGGCGGCAATCGCCTGCGCTCCGCCCAGCAGAAAGACTCGATCCAAGCCCACAACGTGGGCCGCTGCCAGGATCACCGCTGCGCCGGCGCCCTGGGGGCCTGGGGGCGTGGTGACGACGATCTCTTTAACCCCCGCCACCTGTGCCGGGACCACCGCCATGAGCAATGACGAGGGGTAAGCCGCCGTGCCGCCCGGCGCGTAGATGCCCACCCGCCGTAGCGGGCGAATCATCTGCCCCAGCGTGCCCCCTTTGTCGTCCCAGGCCAGCCAGGAATGGCACGGCTCGCGCTCGTGGAAGGCGCGGATGCGGTCAGCGGCCAGGTGTAGCGCGTCGCGCAAATCGAGCGGCGCGGCGTGGTAAGCAGCTTCGATGGCCTCCGCGCCGAGGGCGAATGTGTCAAGAGAGACGCCCTCAATGCGGCGAGTATAATCGCGCAGAGCAGCGTCGCCGTCACGGCGGACGTCGGCCACAATCTGAGCCACTGCTTCCTGGGGGGCAGTCTCGCGGCCAAAGATGGCGCGCAGCCGGGCCGTCATGCTCTCCGGCAACACTGTTTCCTCTCCAGACCGCAGCCGGGCCACATGGGCACGGGCAGCGGACAGACCTTTGATGATGCGAATTGTCATATGACGCTTCTTTCAATGCACAATTCTCATGCAAGCAACAGCGCGTTCGACCAGGGTTTGGGGATTCGTGACGGTGGCAGCGTAGACCTCGTCGGCGTCCATGCCGGTGGCAGCAGCGACACGGCGAGCGGTTTCCTGATCGATCAGATCGCTGGGGGTGTGCATGTCTGTGTTAAGCACCAGGCTGGCACCGGCTTTACGGGCCACGCGGGCGACGTGTCCGTTGGCCAAACCGTGCCCGCCCCGGGCCGAGATTTCCAGGTAGACGCCGTTGGCCGTGGCCAGCCGCGCTTCTTCAACGGTGACGAGCCCCGGATGGGCCAGGATGTCCACGTCAGGGCAGCCGACGGCGGCGGCGTTGGTGCCCGGAGCCACCGGCTCGACGATGGTTTCGCCGTGGACAACGACCAGCGCCGCGCCCAGTTCCTTTGCCTGCCGTGCCAGCGGCGCAATGCTCTGGGGCGCGACGTGGGTCAGCTCGACGCCGGGCAGGAAAACCAGCGGGAAATCGTCCCACTGCTGGCGGGCAAAGCGCAGCAGGCGGGCCAATAGGTCTTCCAGGTTGGAGGCGTCGGCGTGGTCGGTGATGGCCAGGGCGGCGTGGCTCTTGACGGCGGCCCGACGCAGTTGCTCGCTGGGCAGCAGGACGCCATCGCTGAAAAACGAATGAGTATGCAGGTCAATGCGTTGGTTTGGATCCATATTCATGAGCGACTCCTGTTAGATTGTTCAATGTTTAAAGTTTGAAGGTTGGCGATCAGTTGGCGGATTTCGGCCAGGCGGAGACGGTGGACGACGCGGTTGACGATGAGGGTCGCCTGGCAGGCGGCGATCTCTTCCAGTTCGACCAGGCCGTTTTCGCGGAGGGTGCGGCCGGTTTCGACGACGTCCACCAGCAAGTCGGCCAGACCGACCAGCGGGGCGAGTTCGATGGATCCGGCAAGGGGAATGACCTCGACGGAGAGGCCCCGCTGTTGGAAGTAGGCCCGTACCAGCCGGGGGTACTTGGTCGCCACGCGGAGGCCCGTCGCCAAGCAAAAGTCGCGGCCCCGTTGAGACGGTGTGCCGGCCAGTACCAGCCGGCAGCGACCGAAGCCAAGTTGTAGTGGCTCGTACACGTCGCGCCCACTCTCCCAGAGCACGTCCTGTCCAACGATGCCCAGATCGGCTGCACCGTATTCGACGTAGACCGGCACATCGGCTGGCTTGACCAGCAGGAAGCGCATAGACTTCTCAGCGCCATTGGCCTCATTGGTTTCCGTGACCAGCAGTTGCCGAGAGCCGTTGCCCAGCAGGTCACAGCGCCAGCCCAGGCAGCGGAACAGGTCGGCCGCAGGTTCCAGCAGGCGACCTTTGGGCAAAGCGATGGTCAAGGGATCCACCTGGTCGCAGCCACGCACCAGCACGTGCGACGACAGCGATCCCTGCTGGCTTTGGACCAGCAGCGCGCGTTCGATGCCCAGGCCAAAACCGACGGCAGCCAGTGGGCGACCAAAGCGGGCGATGAGGTCATCGTAACGACCGCCGCTGATCACCGGCCAACCCAGGCCGGGTGCCACACCCCGAAAGGTGATGCCGGTGTAATAGTCCATGCCGCGCACCTCGCCCAGATCCAGGATCACCCGGTCGGCAACGCCGTAGGCCTGTAGCAGGCGGTAGACCTGCGCCAACCGCTCAATGGCAGCGATGATTCCAGAAGCCCTGGCCAGGCCAGCGCTCAAGGTCCGTGCTTCATCCAGGACCTCCGGCCCACCGACGAGATCGGGCAGGCGGCGCAACAGGTCGCGCTGTTTGCCGGTCACTCCAGCCTGGGTCAACGCATCCCTCAGGCATGCACTATTCTTGTGATCTATGGCCTCCCGGATGCAGTCCAAAGCGTCGGCGGAAAGGTTGTCTGTCAGGGCACGAAAGAAGGCCATCTGTCCCAGGTTGACCTGGAAGTAGCGCAACTCCAGCGCTTCTAGTGCAGCGATGGCCAGAGCAACAACTTTAGCGTCGGCAGCGGGGGTGTCAGCGCCAATGAGTTCGACGCCCGCCTGGGTGAACTCGCGCTTGCGGCCGGCCTGGGGCTCCTCGTAGCGAAAGAGGCTGCCCACGTAAAAATAGCGCAACGGCATGGGTTGGTCGAACAGCTTGGTGGCGACCATGCGCGCCACCTGGGGTGTAAAGTCGGCTCGCAGCGCCAGCGTGTGTCCTTCCCGGTCAAAGAAGCGATACATCGCCTGTTGCAGTTCAGCGCTCGCGCCCACGCTCAGGTTCTCGTAATACTCAAAGGACGGAGGTATAATCTCCTGGTAGCCCCAGCGAGCAAAGCACTCGCACAGTGCGGCTTCCGCCCGTCGCCGGCGGGCTGCGTCGACCAGGAAGCAATCTTGCACGCCGTGTGGGAGTTGGCTACGCAAGTCTGGCGTAAAGGTTGTGGTTGTGGATATCATGGGTTAGCGATCTCCCTGTAGGTAACAAAAAAGACCGGTCTGTTGACCAGTCTTTGAGGATGAGGCCAGTGGGCAAACGCGCACGCCCCGCCGGGGCGCCAGGTCCCATCCCTATGGCTTATGATGATGAATGGCGAACAAGAGGGCCGACCGCCAGGCTGCCCTTTGGCGCAAAGTGTGCTGTTGCCGGTTATTCTTTGAGGTTTGCACCACGTCTGCTGCTCCTGTCGCCAAAAACCTGAGGCGGATGATAGCACAGAAAAGGAGAAAAGTCAAATGATCGCAAATATTTGCCAAGTTTCGACACAGATGGTATAATCTTGTCTATAATACAATTGAGTATATGAAAGCGTTGATCGGGACGAGTACCGCCTGGTAAAGGTCAAAGAGAGAGGGGGTCACGGGCTGAAAGCCCCCTTGACCAAACGGGCGGGAAAACCACCCGTGAGTGGACCCCTCAAATCGTAATGAAGCGAGAGTATGGGGGCCCGGGACGGCCCGTTATAGCCAGAGTGTTATAGCGTTTTGTTTTTCCGCTGTAGAACTTGGGTGGAACCACGTGGGAACCCCCCGCGCCCCAGGGCGTGGGGGGTTTTGTATATGACGAGGCCCACAAATGAGAGGATTGCAAGTTCCCATTACCATCCTCCTAGCTATATACCACACAACACATAGGAGAGACAACAATGACCACGCTGACGATGAAATTTGGCGGCACCTCGGTCGGTAGTGCCAAAGCACTTGTCCAGGCCGCTGACATTGTGCTGGAGCAGATCCAAAAGTGGGACCGCCTGGCCGTCGTTGTCTCGGCGATGAGCGGCGTGACCGATGCGCTGACCCAAGGTGCGCTGACCGCCGTCTCTGGTGACGAACAGACCTACCGCGCTACCGTCGCTAATCTCCGCATTCGCCACTACCGCGCTGTGGATGCACTACCGGGCCCCGACGGCGAGCGCGCCCAACTACTGGCCACGGTGGACGGATACCTGGACGAGTTTGCCGCCTTTTGCCGCAGCGTCCACGTCCTGGGCGAAGTCACCCCACGCGCGATGGACGCTATCACCTCGCTGGGCGAGCGGATCAACGCCCGCGTCCTGGCTGCCCTGCTTCGCCAGCGGGGAACTCGCAGCAAGGCAGTGGACGCCACCGAGCTGATTGTCACCGACGATACTTACCAGAACGCCGCGCCACTGATGGATGCCACCCGCGCCCGGGTCTCTGCCCACCTGACCCCGCTGCTGGATGAGGGCATCATCCCTGTCGTGACCGGCTTTATCGGGGCCACGGAGAGCGGCATCACGACGACACTGGGGCGTGGCGGCGGCGACTTTAGCGCCGCCATCCTGGGCGACTGCCTGAACGCCGACGAGGTCTGGACTTGGACCGACGTGGACGGCGTAATGACCGCCGACCCCCGCACCGTGCCCGATGCTCGAGTAATTCCGACCCTCTCTTACAGCGAGGTGAGCGAGCTGGCCTACTTTGGCGCCAAAGTGCTGCATCCCCGGACCATCAGGCCCGTTGTTGAGCGTGGCATCCCGCTGTGGGTCAAGAATACCTTCAATCCCACCTCCCCTGGGACCCGCATCGTCCGCGAGCCAGAGAGCACGCCCGGCACGGTCAAGGCTGTCACCGCAATCAAGGGGTTGAGCATGGTGACGGTCGAGGGGCGGGGGATGATGGGTGTGCCCGGCATCGCCGCCCGCACCTTTGCCGCCGTGGCTAGCCAGGGGGCCAGCGTGCTGATGATCTCTCAGGCCTCGTCGGAGCAGTCCATCTGCTTCATCATCCCCACAGAGACAGCGCCACCGGTCATCCGTGCTATCGAGGAAGAGATGGCCCTGGAACTGGCGCGGCGAGACGTGGACCGGGTCTGGTCGCTGGACGACGTGGTGATCGTGACCGCCGTGGGCGCGGGAATGCGCAGCTCGCCAGGCGTCGCCGCCCGCGTCTTTGGCGCACTGGGTCGGGGCAACATCAACATCATCGCCATTGCCCAGGGTTCCTCCGATTGCAGCGTCTCTCTCGTCGTCGCGGCCGACGACGCCGCCGACGCGGTGCAACAGATTCATAGCGAGGTGATTCTCAATAGCTAAGACCAACAGTTCACAAAACGCTCGCGGCGGATTGCCAAATCCGCCACCTGCTGGATTTGGCAATCCAGCAGGAGCACTTGAGCCAAAGATACCTGTGGCTATCCTGGGCGCGACTGGCGCGGTCGGGCAACGCTTCGTCCATCTCCTGACTGACCATCCCTGGTTCGAGACCGCGGCGCTGGCGGCTTCTGAACGGAGCGCCGGCCACCCCTACGCTGATGCCTGCAACTGGGTCATACCGGGCGACCCGCCGCCTTCTGTTACGAGCCGGACGTTCCGCTGCTCATCCCGGAGGTCAACGCCGACCACACGGCGCTCATCGAGCGGCAGCAGGCGGAGCGCAGATGGCCGGGTCGTGGACGGCCGGCGGGTCGAGGCCAACGTGATCGTCAGCGCGCAGGCCAACTGCGTGCCGGTGCTCGACGGCCACACCATTTGCCTGACGTTTTTCGATTCACCGCAGAGAGCGCCGAGAACACTGAGGAAAGGGGGAGCCTATCCGACAACGAAGGAGCGGAGGGAACCATGGACTTGGTCGTGAAAAAAATGCGAAACAATGATCGGGAAACCGTGCGCGCCATCTATAGCGAGGGCATTGCCACGGGCAACGCAACCTTTGAGACAAACGTGCCCGCGCGGCAAGGGTGGGACAAGAGTCACCTGCCCGATTGCCGATTAGTCGCCAGCAAATCGGGGCAGGTCGTCGGTTGGGCAGCACTCAGCCCGGTTTCAAGCCGGTGCGTTCATGCCGGAGTCGCCGAGGTGAGTGTCTACGTCGCTGCTTCGGCGAGAGGCAAAGGCATTGGAAAAGCCCTCCTTCGCACTCTTGTTCAGTGCTCAGAACGCCAGGGCATCTGGACGCTGCAGGCGAGCATTTTCCCCGAGAACGTCGCCAGCATCGCCCTGCACAAAGCTTGTGGTTTCCGAATAGTCGGCCATCGAGAGCGTCTGGGTCAGTTAAACGGCGTTTGGAGGGATGTGGTCTTGATGGAACGCCGGAGCGACGTCGTGGACGTTTAGTGTTGCACAAGTGCCTTGAAGGACTTTTCCACTTGCTGAGTCGCTCCGGAATCCGCAACTGTTGCGGAATGGCTCTGATAAACTGACTTTGGGTCAGCCGGAGCACCCCGAACTCGTTCGGGATTCCAATTGTGCAATACCCTGACATGGAAAGAGAATCCGATGTTTTTGCAGTATCCTCTCAATATTTTGGGGCAAGTAAGTCGGATTGCCAATCCGACCTACGCTCTGTAGCTCAATTGCCCCAAGTTTTTGAGCAGATACTTTTTGCAAACGGCTCGTTATACGGTACAGTCCTTACTGGGAGGTCACGTCGCATGGAAAACTTGGGACGTACATCTATCCACGAATTTTTAGCCGATTTTGTCGTCTATCGAAACCTGATCCCCGCCGATTCCAGGCTGCCGCCGCTGGCAAGAGTCAGGCCCCAGGTGGAGCTGCCAGAAGGGGTCATCCCGCGCAAGAGTGCTCCAGAGTACGCCCGCGTCATCGTCCACCTGCTGCAGCAGGCGCGGGCGTTGGACGCGCCCGGCACTCCCATCGAGCGGTTGGTCTACCTGGGCGACACGCGGCTGAACGACGGCACCGCTTTCACCAACGTCTGCCGCGCCGGGGGCTGGCCCGGTCTGGCCTTCATCGGGTCTGAGCGCGACGATCCGGCGCGCGTGGAAATTGTCGAGCAGGAAGAAGGGACACTTTACCTGGCCAACCGCTGGGCGGCGCTTTCGGACTTTTACCGCTTCTGCCGCCGGCGGGGATTTCCGCTGGACGAACGGACAGCGGTGATCGTGGACCTGGACAAGACAGCATTGGGAGCACGGGGGCGCAACGATCACGTCATTGACCGGGCGCGTGTCGAGGCGGTACGTCGCACTGTCGGCGACCTGCTGGGGGACGGCTTTGATCCAGAGGGCTTTCAGGCCGCCTACGATTGCCTCAACCAGCCCGAGTTCCATCCCTTCACCGCCGACAACCAGGACTACCTAGCCTACACCTGCTTGATCCTGGGCAGCGGGCTGTACGCGCTGAAATCGCTGGTGAAAGAGGTGCGCGCCGGGCGGCTGACGACCTTTGAGCAGTTCATCACAGGGGTAAACGACCGCGCCGAGGAACTGCCCGCTGCCCTGCGCTGCATCCACAGCAGTGTTTACGCTCGCGTGCGGCAGGGCGACCCCACCCCCTTTAAGGCTTTTCGCTACAACGAGTACCAGACCACCGTCGGGCGGATGGGCTGGCTGGACGACGATGCACCGGTGGCGGAGTTGCTGGAGAAAGAGATCGTCATCACGCAGGAGGTGCGGGAGGTGACGCTGGCCTGGCGGGAGCGGGGCGCGCTGCTCTTTGGCCTTTCGGACAAACCCGACGAAGCCTCCGTCCCAACGGACGACCTGGCAGCCCAGGGCTACCGGCCCATCCACCGGGTGGAGACCCACGCACTTGGAGGTTGAGCGATGTCTTATCATAGTTGGCTCGAGTGCATCCGTGGCTGTGGCCGCTGCCACTCTATTTTTGACGTCGTCTACCGCTGCGAGGACTGCGGTGGATTGCTCGACATGGAGCACGATCTGGAAGCGCTGAAGGACCACAGCCCTGCCGAATGGAGACAAATCTTTGACCAGCGGACGCGGACCAACGAGTGGCCCTACGGCAGCGGCGTGTGGGGCAAGAAGGAGTGGGTTTGTCCCCAGGTGGAGAACGAGAATATCGTCTCTATGTACGAGGGGCACACAAATTGCTTCTGGGCGGAGCGGCTGGGGCAGGAGATCGGCGTGCCCGATCTGTGGGTCAAGTTGTGCGGCAACAGCCACACCGGGTCATTCAAAGACCTGGGTATGACGGTGCTGATCTCGGTGGTGCGACAGATGAGGGCCTACGGGAAGCCGATCCGGGCGGTGGCCTGTGCTTCCACCGGCGACACGTCGGCGGCGCTGGCGGCCTACGCGGCCGCGGCCGGTATCCCCGCCGTCATCTTGTTGCCCCGGGGCAAAGTCTCCACCGCGCAACTGGTCCAGCCTATCGCCAATGGCGCGCTAGTGCTGGCGCTCGACACCGATTTTGACGGCTGTATGCAGATTGTTCAGGAATTAACCGCCGACACTACCGTTTACCTGGCAAACTCGATGAACTCGCTGCGCATGGAGGGCCAAAAGACGGTCGGCATCGAGATCGTTCAGCAGTTCGATTGGGAGGGGCCAGACTGGATCATCATTCCGGCGGGCAACCTGGGTAACGTCAGCGCCCTGGGCAAGGGCTTGCTGATGATGAAGAAACTGGGGCTGACAGACAGACTGCCGCGCATCGCCTGTGCCCAGGCCGCAAATGCCAACCCGCTCTACCTGAGTTACCTGACGGGATTCGAGGGGTACCGGACGGTGACCGCGCAAAAGACACTGGCCAGCGCCATTCAGATCGGCGCACCGGTCAGTTACGAACGAGCGGTAAAGGTGCTGCGAGCCTTTGATGGGATCGTCGAACAGGCCACCGAGGACGAACTGGCCAACGCTGCCGCCCGCGCCGACCGGACGGGGATGTATAACTGCCCGCATACCGGCGTGGCGCTGGCCGTTCTTTTCAAGTTGGTAGAACGCGGCGAGATCAAATCATCCGATCGAGTCGTGGTCATTTCGACCGCGCATGGCCTCAAGTTCACCAATTTCAAAGTCGGCTATCACGACCAAACTCTGGAGGACGTCGTCTCCCGCCACGCCAACCCGCCGCTGGAATTGCCAGCCGACTATTCGGCAGTGAGCGAGGCAATTGACCAGGCAATTGGGCGGTGAGCGAGAAGCAAAGTTGACAGATTCTCAGATCGATGGTAGACTATGGTCACTTTTGGGCAGGGATTTGATATGTTGTTTGGCGTCTTACTGACCACCTACTCCCTCAACCGACGAAGCCTGGCGAAACTACCGGAGATTCCATCTGGATAGTTCCGTTTGGCTTGGGTCGGATTCATTTCCACAGAATTTTGGACAAAAGCTCTCCAGATGGAGAGCTTTTTTTGTCCGGAAAGGAGGAAAGCATGAACCATCAATATCACTTCAAAGTGCTGTACGAAAGGCTCCACGATGGAAGCTATCAGGCATGGGTGCCGACGCTGCCAGCCTGCCAGGCCAGCGGCTCCTCCATGACTCAGACTCAGGATCGCATTGAAGAAGCGATCCGCTGCTACTGCCTCAACATGCTGGAGAACGGCGCTACCATTCCTCAAACCCTGCCGGGCCTGCCTGCCGTCGTACACGAGGTTCAAATCAACCTAAGCACAGCCTGAACGACCAACTAATCAGGAGAGAAATCCCATGAAATCTCAAATCACCCGAGTTGTCCTGGCCTACTCTGGCGGCCTGGACACCTCCACCATCGTTCCCTGGCTCAAAGAGAACTATGGCTGCCAAGTCATCTGCTACACCGCCAACGTCGGCCAGGGTGAGGAACTGGAAGACCTGGAAGAGAAAGCCCTGGCCAGCGGGGCCAGCAAAATTTACATCCAGGACTTGCGCGAAGAGTTCCTCACCGAATACGTCTTTCCCACCTTGCAGGCCGGCGCCGTCTATGAGCACAAGTACCTGCTGGGCACCTCCTTTGCCCGCCCCATCATCGCCAAAGGCCAGGTCGAAGTGGCCGAGATGGAGGGCGCCGATGCTGTGGCCCACGGCTGCACCGGCAAGGGCAACGACCAGGTGCGCTTTGAACTGACCTTCAAAGCCCTCAATCCCCGGCTCAAGGTCATTGCCCCCTGGCGCGAGTGGGACATCCGCTCGCGGGAAGATGCCCTGACCTACTGCCACGAGCGGGGCATCCCCGTCCAGGCCGCCGAAAGGACCATCTACAGTCGCGACCGCAACATCTGGCACATGAGCCACGAGGGAGGCATCCTGGAAGACCCCTGGCAGGAGCCGGAAGAGTCTATGTATCAGCTCACGGTTGCCCCGGAGGCGACGCCCGATCAGCCCGAATACGTCGAGATTGAGTTCAAGCAGGGTGTTCCCAAAAAGATCAATGGCATCGTCTACGGGCCGGTGGAACTGCTGATCAAACTCAACGAGCTGGGTGGACGCCACGGCGTGGGCCGCTGCGACATGGTGGAGAACCGCCTGGTGGGCATGAAATCGCGCGGTGTCTACGAGACCCCTGGCGGCACCATCCTTTACACCGCCCATCAGGAACTGGAGAGTTTGTGCCTCGATCGGGAAACCCTCCACTACAAACAGATCGTCGCCCAACGTTACGCCGAATTGGTCTACTATGGCCTCTGGTTCACGCCACTGCGCGAGGCCCTGGACGCCTTTGTCCAAAAGACCCAGGAGACCGTCACCGGTACCGTGCGGCTCAAGCTGTTCAAGGGCAACTGCCAGATAGTAGGCCGCAAAGCCCCCTACAGCCTCTACCGCGAGGACTTTGCTACCTTTGGCCAGGACGACGTCTATGACCAGTCGGATGCCCAGGGATTCATCAACCTGTTCGGACTGCCCCTCAAGGTGAAAGCCCTGGTGGACATTGAGGGCTCTGGCAAGTCGTCCTATCGCGCGCCGGATTATAGCCAGTTCAAGCGAGACTGAGCAAATCGCAGGTTAAAGATGGCAAACTGACGGGAGAGACAAATGAAACTCTGGGGCGGACGGTTTGAGGGAGAGACGGACAGACTGATGTGGCAATTCAACGCCTCCATCGAGTTCGACCGGCGGTTATGGGCGGCCGATGTACGAGGGAGCATCATCTACGCAAAGGCACTGGCGCGGGCCGATCTCATCACCGACGCCGAGCGCGATGCACTCATAGAGGGGCTGGAAGTCGTGCTGGCCGAGTTCGAGGCGGGAGCGTTCATCTTTGGACCAGGCGACGAGGACATCCACACCGCTGTGGAGCGACGCCTGGGCGAGGTGGCCGGCCCGGTGGCGGGCAAGCTGCACACTGGCCGCTCTCGCAACGACCAGGTGTCCACCGACATGCGGCTCTACCTGCTAGACGAGATGACCATCCTGAGCACCCTCTTGCACGATCTGCAAGTCGCCGTAGTGGACAAAGCCGCCGCCCACCTGGATGCAATAATGCCGGGCTACACCCACCTGCAACCGGCTCAGCCGGTGCGCTTTAGCCACTGGCTGCTTTCCTTTTTTTGGATGTTCCAGCGCGACGCCGACCGCCTGGCCGGCGTCGCGCAGCGGACAGCCGTCCTGCCACTGGGCGCGGCGGCGCTGGCCGGGCATGCCCTGTGCATAGATCGTGACTTTATCGCTGCCGAACTCGGCTTTCCTGCCGTGAGCCAGAACAGCATGGACGCAGTTTCTGATCGTGACTACCTGGTCGAGTTCCTGGCCTGGGCCGCGCTGCTGCAAACTCACCTCAGTCGCCTGGCGGAAGACCTGATCCTCTGGAGTTCCCCCGCCTACGGCTTTGTGGAAGTCGCTGACGCCTACGCCACCGGCTCCAGCCTGATGCCACAGAAAAAGAACCCCGATGCGCTAGAGCTCTTGCGTGGCAAGGTGGGCCGCACCATCGGCAGCCTCGTGTCGTTGCTGACGACCCTCAAGGGCCTGCCTTCCACTTACAACAAGGACCTGCAAGAGGACAAGGAACCCATCTTTGACGCCATAGATACCCTGAAACTAGCTCTGCCGGTGGCAGCAGGCGTGATCCGCACCTTGAGCATCCGCGCCGACCGCATGAGTGCCGCCCTGGAATCGAACGACGCCATGCTGGCGACTGAGCTGGCCAACTACCTGGTTCGCAAAGGCATTCCCTTCCGCGAGAGCCATGGCTTGGTGGGTCAGGCGGTGCGCCGGGCCGAAACGCTGGACGTTCCGCTGCGGGAGATGTCTTTGAAGACGTTCCAGATCGTCTCGCCTGCCTTTGAATCCGACCTGTACGAAGAACTTGGTTTCGAGGTAGCGGTGGAACGCCGAGACGTCGTCGGTGGTACGGCACGCTCGGCAGTCGAGGCGCAACTGGCACAGGCCAGGTCGAGCCTGGACTTTCAGCCTCAGCCACCTGCTTGGCCTCCACAAAGAACGCCGGCTGCGGTGTAGGCGTCCTTGGCATAGATAGATCAGCGCCAGGTCCCGGTCACCAGTCGCCTTTAGGCCGCAGACCACGCCGGCTGCCTGGACAGCCGCGCTTCCCGTGGCGCGCTGGGACTCGCCGGTGAGGACGAATTGCAGCATTTGTAGAATAGAATTCAGAGTTGACAAATTCCGGTTTTTCTAGTATACTTGCCACAAGTAAACACCTTGAAACAGCAATGAACCGGAATAGTAGCACCTGAGCGCGCGCCAGAGAGGTGGACCTTGTGCTGAAAGTCCACTCGCAAGCGGCAGGTGTGAATGGGCCGGGGAGCTGCCAGCCCGAACGACGCTTGAACCTGCATCTATGTCTAGTAGGGCTGGCCGGAGATGCCACCGTTATCAGGGCCGAGGGTATCAACTATTTGTCGGGATGGACCGGCAATAGTTCGTACCTGCAATGAGTGAGGCTGGCTCACAACGCGCTCCCAGGCGCGTTTTTTGTTACACTGAAACCAGCCTAACCGGGGTGGCACCGCGGGATGTGCTTTGCGCCTCTCGTCCCCAAAGGGATGAGAGGCGTTTTTATTTGAGAGGTGAAGAATATGGACGTCTTATCACGCGAACAATTCAATGCCATTGCCGCACGCGGCGTGTTGGTACCGGTCTATCGCGAACTGCCGGCCGACCTTGAGACACCGGTTTCGGTCTATCTCAAACTGCGCGGGCAGGGGCCGAGTTTCTTGTTGGAGAGCGTAGAAAAGGCCGAGCAGGTAGGACGTTATTCCTTTCTGGGCTTCAATCCCCGCCGGCAAATCATCGTCCGTGGCCGTGAGGTCACGATCCTGGACAACGGTCAACCTGAGACACGCCAGCTTGTGGCTGGCGAGGATCCGCTTCGTGTCGTTGCTTCCGAGTTGAGCCACTATCAGCCCGTGGCATCATTTCACAAAATGGCAGATGACCTGCCACCCTTCTTCGGCGGCGCGGTCGGCTATCTGAGCTATGACCTGGTACGCTTCTTTGAGCGATTGCCCGAGACAGCGCGTGATGAGCTGAACTTGCCCGATCTGCACCTACTCGTGACCGACACACTCGTCATCTTTGACCACGTGCGGCATCGCCTGCTGGTGGTGGCCAACGCCCGCGTGCCGCCGGAAAGCGATCTCGATGTGGCCTACGACGACGCCATCGCACGGCTGAACGCGATCGAAGCGCAGGTGCGAGCCTCGTTGCCCCCCCTGCCCACGCCGCCCAGGCAGCCCGGCGTCGAGATGACGTCGAACATGACGCGCGAACAGTTCGAGGCAACGGTGCGACAGGCGAAGGAATACATTGCAGCGGGCGACATCTTCCAGGTTGTCCCCTCTCAACGGTTGACCCGTCCGACCCAGGCCGCTCCATTCAGCATCTACCGCGCGCTCCGTGGGCTTAACCCGTCACCCTACATGTTTTTCCTGGACCTCGGCGGCGACCCGCCGACCCATCTCATCGGCTCGTCCCCCGAGGTTTTGGTGCGCTTGCAGGGGCGTATGGCCGAGGTGCGTCCCATCGCGGGGACGCGCCCGCGCGGCAAGAATGCGAATGAAGACCAGGCACTGGAAGCCGAGCTGCTGGCCGATCCCAAGGAGCGCGCCGAGCACGTGATGCTCGTAGACCTGGGACGCAATGACCTGGGCCGCGTGTGTGAGTTCGGCACCGTACAAGTGCCAGACTTGTTCACCATAGAGCGCTACTCGCACGTCATCCACATCGTCAGCCGCGTCACGGGGCGGCTGCGCGATGGCCTGGACGCCTACGACCTGCTGCGGGCCACCTTTCCGGCAGGCACCGTCAGCGGCGCGCCCAAAGTGCGGGCGATGGAGATCATCGAAGAACTGGAGGGCGTGCGGCGCGGCCACTACGCGGGTGCCGTGGGGTACTTTGGCTTCAACGGGAACATGGATACTTGCATCACCATTCGCACGATCTTGATGCGGAACAACGTCGCCTATCTGCAAGCTGGGGGTGGCATTGTCGCCGACAGTCACCCAACGCGCGAGTGGGAAGAGACACTCCACAAAGCTCGCGCGCTGGGTGAGGCAATCGAAATAGCCGAGCGAGGCATTTGAGAGCAAGATTCTTGACAGGAGGGGGAAAATGATTTTGGTCATAGATAACTACGACTCGTTCACTTACAACCTGGTCCAATACCTAGGCGAACTGGGGGCTGAACCGGTCGTGCGCCGTAACGATGCAGCGACGCTGGCGGAGATTCGGACGCTGGCCCCCAGCCACATCGTCATCTCGCCGGGGCCGGGCGATCCAAGCGACGGCGGCATTTCGCTCGACGTCATTCGCGAGTTCCACACGACGACTCCCATTCTCGGCGTCTGCCTGGGGCACCAATGTATTGCCGCCGCGTTTGGCGGCCGAGTTGACCGCGCACCGCGCCTCATGCACGGCAAGACCAGCCCCGTCTATCACGACCAGCGCGGCGCTCTCAGCGGCGTGCCCAGCCCGTTCAACGCCATGCGCTACCACAGTCTGGTCGTCTATGAGCCGTTGCCGGACTGCCTGGAAGTCACCGCTTTCACTGTCGAGGGCGAAGTGATGGCGCTCAAGCACAAGACGACCCCGGTGATTGGTCTGCAATTTCATCCGGAGAGCATTCTAACCGAGTATGGAAAGAAAATACTGCACAACTTTCTGACCCACTATTAACTATAAGAAGGGCTTACATGATCCGCGAAACAATCAATCAACTGCTGGAAGGCGAATCATTGTCGGCAGAACAGGCCGAATCGGTGATGGACGAAATCATGACCGGCTCGGCCACCCCGGCTCAGATTGCCGGGTTCCTGGTGGCCTTGCGCGTCAAGGGGGAGACGGTAGACGAAATCACGGGCTGCGCCCGCGCGATGCGCCGGGCAGCCGTGCCGGTACGCCCGGCGCGGACCGACGTTGTTGACACCTGTGGCACCGGCGGCGACCACGCAGGCACCTTCAACATCTCAACAACGACCGCCTTTGTGGTGGCTGGGGCCGGGCTGGGGGTGGCCAAGCACGGCAACCGCAGCGTCAGCAGCCGATCGGGCAGCGCCGACGTACTGGAAGCGCTGGATGTCAACCTCAACCTGATGACAGAACAGGTGGCGCAGGCAATTGACGAAATCGGCATCGGCTTTCTCTTTGCGCCGAACTTCCATCCTGCCATGCGCTATGCCATCGGGCCGCGCCGTGAACTGGGCGTCCGCACGGTCTTTAACATTCTGGGACCGCTTACCAACCCGGCGGGAGCGACGGCGCAACTGCTGGGCGTCTACGACGCTTCTCTGACCGAGTTGCTGGCCCGCGTGTTGCAGCAACTGGGGAGCCGCGCCGCCTACGTGGTGCACGGCTTTGGCGGGCTGGACGAACTGACGACCACAGGCCCCAACAGGGTGAGTTGCTTCGGCGTCGCACCCCCAGGCGGACACGTCGTGACCGAGACGCTGGACCCGGGCGAACTCGGCCTCGCTCCTGCGCAGCCCGATGCCCTTCGTGGCGGCGATCCCGACGAGAATGCGCGCATCCTACGCAGCGTGCTTTCTGGCCAAGACCGTGGGCCGCGCCGTGACGTCGTGCTGCTCAACGCGTCGGCGGCCCTGGTGGTCGGCGGCTGCGCCACCGACCTCAAAGAGGGTATTGCCCGCGGGGCCAAAAGCATTGATAGTGGCGCTGCCTTGAGCACTCTCGAGGCATTGATCGCCTACAGCCAGCGCGTCACCCCAACCAAATGACTTCCAAAACGATTCTCGACAAGATCATCCAATGGAAGCGCGATGAAATTGTGCACCACAAACACGCCAGACCCATAGAAGTCGTGCGAGACGAGACGGCACTGGCGCCGCCGCCGCGTGACTTTGCAGCAGCCTTGCGCACCCCTGGCGTTTCGCTCATCGCCGAGGTCAAACGTGCGTCGCCGAGCAAGGGCCTGCTCCGCCGTGACTTTGACGCGGTGGCGCTGGCCCGTGAGTACGAGACCAACGGGGCAGTCGCCATCAGCGTGCTGACCGATCATCATTTCTTTCAGGGCAACCTCGGTCACCTGCAGGTTGTGCGGCGGAGCGCCGGCCTGCCGCTCCTGCGCAAGGATTTTATGCTCGACCCATACCAGGTCTACGAAACTCGCGCTGCTGGTGCCGATGCCGTTTTGCTCATCGTGGCAGCCCTGGACGACGGCGACCTGAGGGCGCTTTATCAGTTGATCTGTGAGTTGGGCATGGCCGCCCTGGTCGAGGTTCACAACGCAGCCGAAGTGGAGCGAGCACTCAAAATCGGCCCACGCATCGTTGGCGTTAACAACCGTGACCTGCGCACTTTTAAGGTAGACCTTGAGACGACAGCTCGTCTACGCCCACTCGTGCCTGCCGACGTTATCCTGGTCGCCGAAAGTGGCGTTCACACCCGTGCCGACGTCGCGCGCCTGGCGGCCATCGGCGCTGACGCCATGCTCGTCGGCGAATCGCTCGTGCGGACCCAAGACGTCGGGCGCAAAGTACAGGAGCTTGTCGGATGACATACGTCAAAATCTGTGGCATCACCAACTTGGACGACGCCCGCTGCGCGGCCGAGGTGGGCGCGGATCTCCTGGGCTTCATCTTTTACCCCAAAAGTCCGCGCTTTGTCACGCTGGAGCAGGTCGCTGCTATCACGCAGACGATCCGGCGCGAGTTCGGCGTGCACGCACCGCGCTGCGTGGGCGTTTTTGTGGACGAGCCGGTTGACCGAGTGCGGGCCGTGCTAGCAAGCGTCTGCCTCGACCTGGTCCAGTTGCACGGCAGCGAGCCGCCGGTCGAGGTACGGAGGCTGCGTCCACGCGCCTTCAAGGCCATCCGGCCTCAAACGCGCAGCGATGCCGAAGCGATGGTGGCCACCTATTGTGACGTCGTCCCCGACGATGACACGTTGCCACAGTTCCTGATGGACGCCTACCACCCCCAACAGTTCGGCGGTACTGGTACCCCGGCTGACCTGGCTGTGGCCCAATCACTCGCCCGCCGTTTCCGGCTGTTGCTGGCCGGTGGGCTCACGCCGGAGACGGTCGGCCCGGCCATCGAGCAGGTGCAGCCGTGGGGGGTGGACGTCTCCAGCGGGGTGGAGGCAGCCAAGGGCATCAAGGACCACGCACGAGTACGGGTCTTTATCAAGACCGTGCACGCCATAGACACCACGATGGAGCGAGACAAATGAACACACCCATGAGGAGAATGATGAGTGATTCAGCACCTTCTATCGCCCTTTCCAACGGACCACGCTATGGGACCTATGGCGGTGCGTTTATCCCCGAAACGCTCGTGCCGGCAGTACGGGAACTAGAAGCGGCCTACAATGTGGCGATCGCCGATCCGGCCTTTTGCGGAGAGTTGAAGCGTCTCTTACGCGAGTATGCCGGACGCCCCACGCCGCTCACGCTGGCCCGGCGACTGAGCGACGCGCTCGGCGGGGCACGGATCTACCTCAAGCGCGAGGACCTGGCCCACACGGGAGCCCACAAGATCAACAATGCGCTGGGGCAGGCGCTCTTGGCCCACCGGATGGGCAAGCACCGCATCGTGGCCGAAACAGGGGCCGGTCAGCATGGCGTCGCGACGGCAACGGTTTGCGCGCTGCTGGGGCTCCAGTGTGTCGTCTATATGGGCACGACGGATATCGAGCGACAGCGGCTCAACGTCTTTCGGATGAAGCTTCTCGGCGCCGAGGTGCGGCCAGTGGACGCCGGCAGCCGCACGCTCAAAGACGCGATCAACGAAGCCATCCGCGACTGGGTGACAAACGTGCGCACCACCCACTACCTGCTCGGCTCGGCGTTGGGACCGCATCCCTACCCACGCATTGTCCGTGACTTTCAGCGTGTCATCGGCGACGAGGCACGCGAGCAGATTCTGGCCGCCGAGGGACGCCTGCCCGACGTGTTAGTGGCTTGTGTCGGCGGCGGTTCGAATGCAATCGGCCTTTTCTACCCCTTTCTCGGAGCCAAAGACGTCAGGCTCATCGGCGTCGAAGCGGGTGGCGAGGGGATCGAGAGCGGGCGTCACGCGGCCCGTTTTGCCGACCCCACGATGGGGCATCTGGGCGTGCTCCACGGGACGCAGACCTACGTCCTGCAAGACCCAGATGGCCAGATCGCGCTGACGCACAGCATTTCGGCGGGGCTTGATTACGCGGCAGTCGGGCCGGAGCATGCCTGGCTGCGTGACACCGGGCGCGCAGAATATGCCTACGCCACAGACGCCGAGGCGCTGGACGCACTACAACGCTTGAGCGAACTCGAAGGCATTATCTCAGCACTCGAAAGCGCCCACGCCGTGGCCGAAGCCATCAAGCGCGCGCCACGTCTACGCCCCGACCAAATCATGATCGTCAACATCAGCGGACGCGGCGACAAGGACATGCCGACCGTCGCAACCGCGTTGGGTGTTGAAGCGTAGGGAGTGCAAAATGAGCCGGATTACAGCTACGTTCGAAAGCCTGCGGCGCGTTGGGCGGGCAGCGCTGATGCCCTACCTGGCGATGGGCTATCCGCATCGGGAGAGCGCGCTGTCACTAGTGCCAGCGATTGTCGAGGCTGGTGCCGACCTGATCGAACTGGGCGCGCCTTTCAGCGACCCGCTTGCCGACGGGGCCACCATCCAGGCCGCCTCCCAGCAGGCGCTCGCTAACGGTATGACCCTGTCGCTCTACCTGGAACAAACAGCAACGCTTCGTGCCCGAGGAGTGACGGTGCCTTTTGTCTTGATGGGCTACTATAACCCAATCTTCCAAATGGGACTGCAGCACTTTGCCCTCCGCGCGGCCGCCGCCGGCATTGACGGTGTCATCGTCCCAGACCTGCCACCGGAGGAATCAGACCCCTTGCAGTCAGTGCTTCGTCCACAAGGGATTGATTCGATCTTTTTGCTCGCACCCACGTCGGAGGACGGCCGCGTGCGGCTCGTGGCCGAGCGTGTCAGCGGCTTTCTCTATCTCGTCTCACTGACCGGAGTGACTGGAGCACGTGACTGGCTACCGCCAGACCTGGAATCCTTCGTCGCGCGCGTACGGCCGGTGACCGACCTGCCACTCGCCGTCGGCTTTGGCATCAGCACGCCTGATCAGGCAGCACGGGTCGCCCGTATGGCCGACGGCGTGATCGTGGGAAGCGCATTCCTCAAGGCAATCGGCGCGAGCAAGCATCCGGTAGCAGCGGCAAGCGCGTTTGTCGCATCGCTGCGCGCGGGGATGGACAAGAGCCAGGCGCCCGTTCAAAGTAAAAGTTGACAAACGTTCTATTTTGTGCTATGATTATCGCACTTTCAGCAGGAGTAGCGCAGTGTCCAGTCGATCACTCTCTCAACATCAGATTGAAACCTCACTCCCAAGCACGGTTGCGGGGAGTGAGGTGCTCCTGCGTCTTTCCTGGCGTGAAGACTATTTTAGCTACTTTTATTACGCCTGTGCCCCGGCATCAGGCCGTTGCTTCGCGTCAGGGAGGTTTTTCCAACAGTAGCCCTAGCTGATAAAAGATCCTGACGAGCGTGGAGCCACCGGCCCCACGCTCTTTTTTTCTGCGTTTTTCCACCAATCCGCACTATAGGAGGTGCACCATGCCCTGCCGAGGTGTCCGTGGCGCGACAACAGTCAAAAGCGATATCGCTGCCGCCATCCTGACCACGACCCGCGAACTGCTGATCCGCATCGTGAAAGCCAACGATATCGCCATCCAGGACATCGCCAGTGCCTTTTTCACCGTCACCTCCGACCTGACGGCCGCCTTCCCGGCGCAGGCCGCGCGAGAGTTGGGTTGGCAACACGTGGCTCTGCTCGACGCCCAGGAAGCCTCCGTGCCAAGCAGCCTGCCTCGATGCGTGCGCGTACTCATCCATTGGAACACAGAAAAGCCCCAGGCGGAGATCCGTCACGTCTACCTGCGCGGCGCCGCGTCGCTGCGTCCAGATCTGAAGGAGGGAGAAGAGCAATGATTAGAGTAGCTTTCCAAGGAGAGAATGGAGCCTATTCCGAAGAAGCCATCTATCAGTTTTTTGGCTCAGAGGTGAAGACTCTACCTTGCTGTCGCTTCGAGGACATCTTTGAAGCCGTAGAGTCGGAGGCGGCCGATTACGGCGTGCAGCCGGTGGAGAACTCGACAGCCGGCTCCATCAATCAGGCCTACGACCTACTGCTCAATCACGATCTCCGCATCTGGGGTGAAGCCATCCTGCGAGTGCGGCATGCACTACTCTCCCCACCCGGCACCACACTGGCCGACATCCACCGGGTGCGCTCCCATCCCCAGGCTCTGGCCCAATGCGAACGCTACCTGAGCAATCGCGGCTGGACGCCCGAGACCGTCCACGACACCGCGGGCAGCGCTCGCGATCTAGCTGCCGCCCCCGAACCCGGTGTGGCCGTCATCGCCAGCCGGCTGGCCGGTCAACTCTACGAGCTGGAAGAACTCGATTATGGCATCGAAGACTCGTTCTACAACTATACCCGCTTTTTCATCCTCAGCTTCCAACAACCACCCCGCGCTCAACGAAACAAAACATCTCTCATCTTTTCCACCCGTCACGAACCAGGCGCATTGTACGAGTGCATGGGAGAGTTTGCCAAACGGCGCATCAACCTCACCAAGATCGAGTCGCGCCCGCGCCTCAATCGACCCTGGCAATACATCTTTTATCTAGACTTTGAGGGACACTGTCAGGACCCAGAGTGCGAAGCGGCCATAATGGGGCTGCTGCGGCGCTCCTCGTTCGTCAAATTGCTTGGCTCGTACCCGGCGGCTATGACGCCAGTTCCCAATGATACAGGTATGGTGCCAGGCTGGACCCCGCAGGAGGAGGTAATGACATGATCGTTGTGATGAAACAAGGTGCGACCCATGCCCAGATCGTCAACGTCATTGCTCGCATCGAGCAGTTAGGTTGCCAGGCGCACATCTCGGAAGGCAAAGAGCGTACCATCATCGGTATCATTGGAAATGGGCGACCACTGGATCGCGAGCCAATCGAAAGGATGGATGGCGTCGAGCGGACGATGCCCGTCCTGCGGCCTTTCAAACTGGCCAGTCGCGAGTTTCACCCGCAAGATACCATCGTCCCAATCAACGGGGTGACGATAGGCGACAAACAGTTGGTCGTGATGGCCGGCCCATGTGCCGTGGAGGGTCATGAGCAACTGCTGGAGGCTGCGCGAGCCGTAAAAAGTGCCGGCGCTCAAATGCTTCGCGGTGGCGCTTTCAAACCGCGCACCTCTCCCTACAGTTTTCAGGGTCTGGGGGAAGAGGGGTTACGATTCCTGGCCGCAGCGCGTGAGGAGACAGGGCTACCGGTCATCACTGAAGTGATGGCCCCCGAACAGGTGCCGCTGGTCACTACCTACGCCGACATACTCCAAATCGGTGCGCGGAATATGCAGAACTATGCCCTACTGCACGCCGTCGGCGAGGCGCAACACCCTGTGATGCTCAAGCGTGGCATGATGTCCACGATCGAGGAGTTTCTGATGTCCGCCGAGTACATCCTATCGCACGGCAACGACCGCATCATCCTGTGCGAGCGTGGCATCCGTACCTTTGAAAAATACACTCGCAACACGCTTGACATTAGCGCCGTACCGTTGCTCAAGCAACTCAGCCACCTGCCGGTCGTCGTGGATCCGAGCCACGGGACAGGCAAATGGGAACTGGTGGGAGCCGTGTCCAAGGCAGCCGTGGCTGCCGGTGCCGATGGGCTGCTCGTCGAAGTCCACCCTCACCCCAGTCGTGCTCTCTCTGATGGCGCCCAGTCCCTCAAGCCGGATACTTTTGCCCAGCTGATGGCTGAACTGCGGGCTGTGGCCCGGGCCGTGGGGCGGGAGTTGTGAACAGCGTACCGAGTCCGCTACGGTGCGTGGCACCCCAGCTACAAGGCGCCCAGGTCACCGTCGTTGGCCTGGGCCTGATGGGTGGATCGCTGGCCGGAGCACTGCGTAACCAGTGTCGGACTGTCGTCGGTGTCGCACGACGCGCAGAGACAATTGAGACGGCACTGGCACACGGTCTGATCGATCGGGGCACAACCGATCTCACAAGCAGCGTGCGCCAGGCAGACGCAGTTGTCCTGGCAACGCCTGTGCGCGTCATCATGCAACAACTGGCCGAGATTGGGCCGCTCTTGCCAGAGGGATGCCTTCTCATGGACCTGGGCAGCACCAAGACGCAAATCATCGCCGAGATGGCGAGACTGCCTGACCACATCCAGCCATTGGGCGGGCACCCGATGTGCGGCAAGGAAGTATCAGGCATCGAGATGGCAGACCCGGCACTTTACCAAGGCTGCACCTTTATTCTCACCCCGCTGCCGCGCACCTCAGAGGCGGCACTGGCGCTGGGCCGCGAACTGGCCAAGGCCGTCGGCGCGCAGCCGCTGGTGCTTGCCGCGGAGCGCCAGGACTTTCTGGTCGCCACTGTCAGCCACCTGCCTTACCTGTTGGCCTGCGCGCTCGTCAGCACGGCCGATGCCACAACCTCCGCCGACCCAGCGGCATGGGAAATCGTGGCCGGTGGTTTCCGCGACACATCGCGCGTCGCTGGCAGCGATGTGACCATGATGATTGACATCCTGTTGACCAACCGGGAAGAAGTGCTGAAAGCGTTGAAGGTTTACCAGACGCAACTGCGCGACCTGACCCGCCTCGTGGAGGCTGGTGATGAAGGCAATTTGCGAACTGTACTGAGCACCCTCTGTGAGAAACGGAAAGAGATGTTCCCGTGAGCCAATTGACTGTACAACCCGGCGGTCCCCTTCGGGGTCGCGTCCGCGTATCGGGCGACAAGTCCATCTCGCATCGGGCGCTGCTGCTGGGCGCCATCGCCGAGGGGGCGAGCCGCGTGGAGAATTTCCTGCCCGCCGCTGACTGCCTGGCCACGCTGCGCGCCGTGCGGGCGCTGGGCGTCGAGGTCGAGGAACACAAGCCGACGACATTGATCGTCCACGGACGGGGGTTACACGGCCTGCGGGAGCCGGACGACGTGCTGGATTGCGATCGATCCGGAACGACGATGCGTCTGTTGAGTGGGATACTGGCCGGGCAGTCGTTCACCAGCGTGCTCACTGGCAGCCCTCAACTGCGGCGTCGCCCCATGGGCCGCGTCGTCGAGCCATTGCGCCGCATGGGGGCCATAGTACTGGGCCGCGACGGTGGTAGTCTCCTACCGCTGGCCCTCCAGGGTGGCAACTTGCGTGGGATGGATTATACGCTGCCGGTAGCCAGCGCCCAGCTCAAGAGCGCCCTCCTGCTGGCTGGCCTCTATGCCGACAGCCCCACGACGCTCCGCGAACCTGGCCCAGCCCGCGATCACACTGAACGGATGCTTACAGCCATGGGGTGCAAATTGCAGATTGCAGATTGCAGATTGCAGATCGAGCCGGGAGAGCGCTTGCGAGCTATTGACATCACGGTGCCGGGGGATTTTTCATCGGCGGCGTTTCTCATCGTGGCGGCAACACTGGTGCCGGGATCAGAAATCACCGTCGAGGGTGTCGGGGTGAACCCTACCCGCTCCGGGCTGCTGGACGTGTTGCGGGCTATGGGCGCCGACGTGATGCTGCAGGACGAGCGCACGGTGAGCAATGAGCCGGTAGCCGACCTGACCGTCCGCGCCTCGGGGTTGCGCGGCGCGGAGGTGGGCGGGGCGCTGGTGGTGCGGGCCATTGACGAGTTCCCCATTCTGGCCGTAGCCGCCACCCAGGCGCGAGGAGAAACCGTCGTGCGCAACGCCGCCGAGTTGCGGGTAAAAGAAACCGACCGGATCGCGACGACGGTTCAGGAGCTGTGCCGCCTCGGGGCCGAGATCGAACCCCGGCCCGATGGCTTTATCGTCCACGGCCAGACGCCACTGCGGGGCGCCACCGTCCGCAGTCACGGCGATCACCGCCTGGCGATGGCCCTGGCCGTGGCGGGGTTGATCGCCGAGGGAGAGACTTGCGTACAGGACGTGGGCTGCATCGCCGATTCGTTTCCGGGATTTGAGGCAGTGCTAGCCGGTCTGCGAGGAGAAAAAACTTTCCCAAAAGCAGAGTCCGTGGATAGGAGAGATACTCTATGACCGAGAATGATATTCAACTCGTCGGCCTCATCGGCTGGCCGGTGGAGCACAGCGTCTCGCCGGCCATGCATAACGCCGCCTTTGAGTCGCTGGGGCTTTGCTGGCGCTATATCCTCCTGCCCACGCTGCCGGAGCAAGTCAAAGCCACGTTGGCCCAACTGAAAGCGCAAGACTACCGGGGGGCCAACGTCACCGTGCCCCACAAGCAGGCGGTGATGCCTGCCCTCGACTCCATCGCTCCCAATGCCAGGGCACTCGGCGCGGTCAATACCCTCGTCACCGGCCGGCGAGTGGACGGGACGCCAATCATCGGCGGCTACAACACCGACGACAAGGGCTTTGTCAGCGCGTTGCGACACGGTGGGTTTGAGCCGGAAGAAGGAGGACACGCCGTCATTGTAGGAGCAGGCGGTGCAGCACGGGCAGTCGTCTATGGCTTGCTCTGGTCAGGCATCGGGGAGGTCACTGTGCTCAACCGCACACCGGAGCGAGCGCAGGCGCTCGTCTCGGACCTTGGAGACCTCCACGAGTGGCCTGGCAGCATGTGTGCCCTGCCCTTCACACCAAAGACGCTGGTTGAGGCTGGCCACACTGCCGACTTGTTGGTCAATGCCACCACGGTCGGAATGTGGCCTCATGCGGATGCCTCGATCTGGCCAGAGGGCGTGCCCATCCCGGCGCACCTGGCAGTGTTCGACCTGGTCTACAACCCGCTGGAGACGCGGCTCCTGCGGCAGGCGCGGGAATCCGGCGCGCACCCCATAGGCGGGCTGGAGATGCTCGTCCGGCAGGGGGCGCTGGCCTTGGAGCTGTGGACCGGAGAGCCAGCGCCGGTCAGCGTGATGCGCGCTGCTGCCCAGGAGGCATTGAAAGGAGATCTCTCGTGCTACGATTCCTGACTGCCGGCGAATCGCACGGCCCCGCACTTACGGCTATTGTGGAGGGGTTGCCTGCCGGCTTGCGTATCACCAAAGAAAACATCAACATCCAGCTGCGCCGCCGACAGAAGGGCTACGGGGGCGGCGGTCGAATGAGGATCGAGCGAGACCGCG
>CAYVPU010000011.1:0-14915 GCA_964453885.1 uncultured Anaerolineae bacterium
AGGTCCACTACAAGGTCAACCGGCCGGCCTGTTTCGGCCTCCGTTTCCGGCGGCAGCGTGAACTGGAAGATCTGCTGGCCAACGATAACCATCGCCACCGCCGCGTCGCCCAGAGACTCCATCACATCCACAGTGGCCCGGATGGTGTTATCTGTCCAGGGCAGGGGCATGGGCCGTCCCATAGATGTCCTGGGGACAGACACCCAACACCACCTCCAACCCGCCACTCCAGGCCCGGCCTTGGCTACCTTGTCCTGGGGCAGGCCGAGGGCAAAGTCAGGCGTGACCACGAACAGCATTGCCGTCTGGCAAAGCTCCGCCTCAAACCAACAAGACTGAACTCACCGCCGAGACGCAGAGAGCGCTGAGAAAAAGAAAAAACAATGAGGCAAAATGGGGGCTTTTTCCCCACCGGTCGAGGCGACCGCGCGGTTTTTGCCCCCATGCCTGTTTTCAGTTTCCACCTCCGACTTTTAGCCTTTCACCCCGCCTGCCGCCAGCCCCTCGGCCAGGAATCGTTCCAGTGACAGAAAGAGCATGACTACCGGCAGAGTCATGATGGCAGATGCGGCCATGACGACGTGCGGACGCGGTTGGGGATCGTTAAAGATGCGATTGATGGCGATGGGCATGGTGAACATGTCTTTGTCGTTCAGGAACACAAAAGCGTACAGATATTCGTTCCAGGCGATCATAAAGGTGTAGATGAATACCGAGACCAGTGCGGGAACCGCGAGCGGAATGGTGACGCGCCAAATTACACTCAGGCGAGTACAGCCGTCAATCAGGGCAGCCTGCTCGATCTCGCGGGGGATGGTACGAAAATAATTGGCCAGCATGTACAGCGCCACAGGGAGCGTCTGCGCCAGATAGGTAAACATCAACACTGCCAGGTTATCGCGCACTTCGAAGCCCATCTTGGCGCCGATCTGGGACAGCATGGCAAAGAGTGGAATGATGAGCAGAATTCCCGGAAAGAGATAGACCATCAAAATGCTGTTGAGCAACAACTCTCGACCACGAAATTGCAGCCTGGCTACGGCGTACGCGCCCAGGGTGGATAGAATCACGGCAATGAGCGCCGTGGGAACCGAGAGTTTAGCAGTGTTGATGATGTTGATGCCGAAACGCTGATAACTCGGATTGGCGGGATCGAACAGCTCCTTGTAGGCGTCCAGCCGCAGGGCGCTGGGGATGTAGGCCGGTTTACGGCCGCCGATCTCGGCGTAGGTCTTGAAAGAAGAGCTGACCATCCAGTAAAAGGGAAACAGAATACTGACCAAAAAGAAGGTCAGCGCGATGGCAAAGACAAGCTGGCGCAAGGTAAACTGACGGGCCAGATGCTCGAAAAGATTCAACTTTTCGTCACTTGAACGGGCGGTGGTACGATTCATACTCATGGCTGTCTCCCTTTACTCCTCATCCACATTGCGCATGACGACGAGTACATAGAACGCCAGAAACACGATCAGGATGAGCAACAGAATCATGGCGCTGGCTGCTCCCTTGCTAAAATCATTCATCTTGAAACTGAACTGATAGGTAAGCACCGGCAAGACATTGGTGCCAAAGCCCCCGCCGGTAAGCAGCCAGATGTCATCGAATTTGTTAAAGGTCCAGATCAGGCGCAGCAAAAAGACCGAGCCTAATATATAACGCAGTTCGGGTATGGTCACGTACCAGAACTTGGCCAATTCGCCGGCCCCGTCCACATCGGCGGCTTCGTACAGGGTTTTGTCTATGGCTTGCAGGCGAGCCAGGATCATTAGCATGGCAAAGGGAAAGTAGCGCCAGGCGGTGAATACGATGACGAGCAGCAGCGCCAGCCCTCGTTTTGCCAGATAGGCTTGGGGCAGGTCAATGAGGCTCAAGCTTATCAGAATGTCATTCAACACCCCTGAGGGGCGGGGGTCCAGAATCCACTTCCAGACAAAAGCGACACTGACAATGGGCGCCACGTAGGGGAACAAAAAAATGGCCCGCGATAACCCACGGGCGCGAAAGGGGCGGTTAAGCAACAGGGCAGCAGCCAGGCCGACAGCTACCGTCACAAAAGTCGAGATAAAGGAATACACCACACTGGTGACCGCTGCTCCCCAGCTCTTCAGGCCCTGGAACTTGAAGGCAAAATCGTTAAAGACGGCGCGATAGTTATCCAGGCCCACAAATTCCGCCTGAAAGACATTGCCCAGTTCTTTAAGCCCCACGTCGTGAAAACTGATCCAGATGCTGAAAATTGCCGGAAAGAGAATCACCCCAAAGACAATCAACGCCGTAGGTAAGATCAGCGCCCAGGCCAGACGCGCTTCCTGGGCCTCAGCCGAATGCCACCGCCGGCGCGCCGGCGGCCGTGCCTCTTGAGCTGAAACAGTCATTGTCTTTTCACCTTTCGGTCTTTGAAAAGTCGGGGGAGCCTGGCAGCTTTGACACGCAGACTGCGGTCTAAAGACAAGCCAGGTGGTGGGGACGGGCCTGAGGCCCAGTCCCCACCATTGATCTTTACGACAGGTCTACTACTGGCGGTCGGCCAGCAGAATCTCGACTTGCTCCTGGAGCCATTCGGCGCCGGTTTCGGGCGTCATGATACCCTCCAGGGCAATGTTGCTGATGACTGTCGGGATCAGCAGGCGGGCCTCAATGTCGCCGACCACGGCGCGCTCTGTCGTATCATAGTCCGGGCGGAAGAGCCAGCGCTGCATCGTCTCGTAACCATTGGCGATCTGAGCCAGCGTATCGGCCTCATAGTTTGCAAAGTAGGGGCTTAGGTCTTTCCAGCCGTCCACCGCGCTCTTGAGCACGGGCACTTTGCCAAAGGGAGCCAGGGAGAGGACAACAATGTAGCCGTCGGTCAAGAAATACTCGGCGACCATCTGCGCCTCAGGCTTGGCGCCCTTGGGGATAGCCAGGGTGACCAACTGCCCGTAGGAGGCGGAACCATTCGGCCCCTTCATTTCCGGTGCAAAGCCGGTCTTGGCTGCCAGATCGTCTACAGCAAGCTGAACCTTGCCGCCGTCCTCCATGCCAGAGCCATCCACCAGGTCATCCATGATGTAGGTGCTGTAGAACAGCATGGCCGACTGGTCCAACTCGTAGGCTTCGCGTGCCCCGCGCCAGTATTGCGGGCCAGGCATCGCGCAGTCCTGTAGGCTGGTGTAGAAGCGCAGCGCCTCGACCATTTCCGCTGTGTTCATGGTGACGTTGCCGGCCTCGTCAAAGGGCCAGGCGTTGTTGGATATGGCTACCTGCTCAAAGACCTGGTGCCCATAGTTCTGGCCGGGGTCAGTGCCCAGGGTGATGCCGTAGAGCAACCCGCCGGTGCCGGGAGTGCCTTTGCAGGCGGCCTCGATGTCATCCCAGCTTACGGGCGCATTTAGGCCGAGTTGTTCAAAGACGTCACCCCGGTACCAGATGGCCTGAATCCAGCCGTCGTAGGGGATAGCGGCGTATTTGCCGGTGGCGGGGTTGACGACCATCTGCAGCGGGCCGGCACGAAAGTCATCCAGGCCCACGCTCTTGATCACCGCTTCGGCGGCGGCCTCGTCCAGGATCTCGTCAGCCGCAAAAGCCGCCACTCGCTCGACCCCCATGCGGATGATGTCCGGTGGACGGTTGGCGGCCAGCGCCGTCGCTACGCGCTGCGTCACGCCCGCTTCCTCGATGGGAACGATGCGCACTTCGATCTCGGGGTGCTCGGCCATGAACCGCGCGGCGACCGCCTCGTAGGTGTTTATCCGCTCTTCTTCGTTGTCGGTAGACCAGAACTCGACGATGGTTTTCTCGCCAGTGGGGACCTTGACCTCCACAGTTTCTTTGACGACCACTGTCTCCTTAACGATCTTTTCGATGACCTCAGGCGTCGGCGTGCCACAGGCGGCCAGCAGCGCGGCCAGCATGACTATCAGCAAACCGAATGAGAGTGTCTTTTTCATTTTTTCTTCCTCCGTAAGTTGCTTTGAAATGGTTTTGGGAGCTTTTTGCTCCACGTTAGTGAACGACCATGTTGGGCCTTCACGCCCAGTAGTACCAATTGTCCGATAGCTCTACCTCCTTTCTTTCTTTGAGGGTTTGGATGGCTTGGCTCCCGTAGGACAGAACGAAAAACTAGCTGGACTCACGCACGATGAGCTGAGGTTCCAGGAGCACGTGCCTTTCCTCCAATTCTTCCTGCCGGACGAGTTGTATCAACGTCCGGCAAATGGTAGTCCCGATCTGATAAATGGGCTGGTGCACGGTGGTCAAAGGTGGGTGAGCGTGTTCGGCCAGGGGAATGTCGTCAAAGCCGGTGATGGCAATGTCCTGGCCAATGACCAGGTTCTGTTCGTGAGCCGCCTTGTACGCACCCAGGGCCATCAGATCGTTGCACACGACGATGGCTGTGGGCGGCGGCGAGAGGTTCAACAACTGATGGGCAGCCTGGCGCCCGCCTTGCTGTGTGAGATCGCCAATGGCCACCATATCTTCAGAAAAGCACAGGCCATCCTTCTCCATCGCCCTCTTGTAGCCGTCCATGCGGTAATAGCAGAACATCAAGTTTTCTGGAGCCGAAATGCAGGCGATGCGGCGATGCCCCCGGTCAATCAGGTGTTGGGTCACCTGCTCCATACCGCTGGCCCCGTCCACATCCAGCCAGGGGAAATCCAGCGCCAGGTCGGAACGGCCAAAGGCCACAAAGGGCAACCCTTGCTCAGCCAGGTAAGCGACGCGCCAGTCTTCTCGGCGCGTGCGAACCACCAGCAACCCATCCACCCGCCGGCTATTCACCAGGCGGCGATAGGTTTCTCTCTCCTCCTCCTCGTCGGGAGAGCGCGTCGAAACCAGCAGGTCAAGATCTTGCTCAGCGGCCTCGTTGCCAATGCCGGCCAACAACTCGCTGAAATAGGGATCGGAAAAGCGAGGGCCAAAGGTGGGGATGACAAAGCCGATGGTGTCGGTCCTGCGCTTTTGCAGTTGCTGGGCCGTGGCGCTGGGATAGTAGCCCAACTCCTGGGCAACTTGCTTGATTCTCGCCTTTGTCTCTTCGGCGACGTCGTCGTAATCGTTTAACGCTCGCGATACGGTGGTTACAGAGAATCCCGTCTCGCGGGCAATGTCCTTGAGAGTAACGGGCATGTGATTCCCTGGTAGCGAATTCCGGCTTTTGCAAAAAAGAGTAAAAAGGTTCCTATGATGGAGGTTGTCGAGAGGTTGGAGCAATGGTGAGAAATCCGAAACGTTTTGGACGTGTTCTTATTATACCCCAAAACGTTTCGGTTGTCAAGTCGTTCTTGGCGATGATTTGACCGGCAAACAGTTCTCGACTTGTCTTCCGCCCCAATCAATGTTACAATTGAAGCGTCCCACCTGACAGGCAGGTTACCGAATCGGCTCCAAAACAAGAGGGAGGTACACCATGCAGATCACCCACGTAAAAGTCATCCCGGTCGAACTGAGCCTGCGCTTGCCCTATCGAACGGCCTATCACGCCAAAGTGGATCGCGTCGGCGTCGTGTTCGTGCGCCTCGAGACGCGCCAGGGAGAGACGGCCTGGGGTTGTGCCGCCTTTGACTCCGCCATCACCGGCGAGACGATGGAAGGGGTCACCAGGGCCTGCCAGGTCTGTGCCGATCGCGCGCTCGACCTGAACCCGTTGAACATCGAGTTCGCCCTGGCCGAACTGGCCAAGCTCACCGAGGGTCACCCATCGGCCCTGTGCGCCTTTGACATCGCCTTTCACGACCTCCTGGGCCTGGCTGCCGGACTGCCTCTCTATCGTTTGCTGGGCGGCTACCGCCACCGCATCCAGACTTCCATTACTATCGGTATTGCGCCGGTCAAGGAGACTGTCGAACTGGCCCACGACCGCGCCCGGCAAGGATTCCGCATTCTCAAAATCAAGGGTGGCCTCGATCCCCAGGAAGACATCCGCCGAGTGCAAGCAGTCCACGACGCCATGCCCCGTTTGACCCTGCGCCTGGACGCGGACCAGGGGTACACCGTTCACCAGGCGCTGGACGTGGCCCGCGCGCTGGAGGCCAGGCTAGAGATGCTGGAACAACCCACCCCGGCCGCCGACCTGGATGCCCTACGAGAAGTTACCCAGCGCAGCCCGGTGCCCATCCTGGCCGACGAGAGCGTTACAGGACCTCCCTCGGCGCTAGAGATCGCCGGCCGTCGAGCCGCCCACGGCCTGAGCGTCAAGCTGGTCACGTGCGGGGGATTGATCTGCGCCCGCCAGGTGGATGCAGTCGCCCGCGCGGCCCGGATGTCCACCATGGTGGGCTGTGTCAACGAACCGGCGCTGCTTATCGCCGCCGGCCTGGGCCTTGCCTTGAGCAGCCCCAACGTGCGCTACGGCGACCTCGATGGCCACTTTGACTTGATAGACGATCCCACTGTGCCCGGCTTTCGCTTTGAGGAAGGATGGCTCATCGCCACGGATGTGCCCGGCCTGGGCTGCTCTGTCGAGTTGTGACGCCTGCCTCTGATTGCAAAAAGTAAGCCCAAGCCCGACCTGAGGGACGCTTGCCTTTTTCAACGCAACAATTTCAAACTTGTCAAAGATGCGGTCACGATGCTCTTCTGGAATGCCGGAGCCTCCGTCCAGAACTCGAATGCGGACAAGGGGCGGGGGCAGCGGCGACGCGGTCCCTCCCTCTAGGTATTCCACACCCCAACACTCTTTGCAGCGTTGCTATCAGCCGCTCGAGAGCAACGAACTTGATCAGAAAGTCCTTGGCCCCAAGCTGCGTCGCTTTCACCATCACCGATTCCTGGTTGAGCACCGTGAGCATGATCACTTTGGCCTCGGGGTCGAATTGGCAAATTTCGGCCAGCGCTTGCAGGCCATCCTTCCGCGGCATGGTGACGTCCATGAGCACCACGTCGGGGCGGGACGAGCGGTAGACTTGCACAGCCTGCTCGCCGTCCTCTGCTTCGCAGACCTCATAGTCATTCTCGGTGAGCAACTCTGAGAGGCCCTTCCGAAAGACTTGGTTATCGTCTGCCACCATTACTGTGGACATACAAATCTCCTATGTAGTGATTGTTGATGATTTGTCAAAACTTGCTCGCCCTGATCTCAGGGCCATTCGGTTTTCAGATTGGAGACGAGCGAGCACCGATAGATCGCCGTCCTGAGCTTGTCGAAGGATAGCAGAGGCATGTCGAAATCAAGTAACTTTCAAACTATGCCATCCTAGCGTTTTTTGCAGCGCCGCCTCCAACTTGGCCGGCTTCACCGGCTTTGTCAGAAAGCCCCTGGCCCCAAGCTGCGCCGCCTTCATCATCACCGATTCCTGGTTCAGCGCCGTGAGCATGATCACCTTCGCCTGAGGGTCGAACTGGCGAATCTCGGCCAAGGCTGCCAGGCCATCCTTCCGCGGCATGATGACGTCCATGAGCACCACGTCGGGGCGGGACGAGCGGTAGACTTGCACAGCCTGCTCGCCGTCCTCTGCTTCGCAAACCTCATAGCCAAGCTCGGTGAACAACTCTGAGAGGACCTCTCTGAAGACTCGGTTATCGTCTGCTACCATTACTGTGGACATACAAATCTCCTATGTAGTACTTTGTGCTGAGACTCCGCTGCCAAGTTTCATGTAAAAACGTGCAAGAAGGTGCATCGGGAAGGCTTGACCATACCGTTGGGTCGGCGCCAAATCGTGGCGGTGGGGTGAGTCAGGCGGTTGATTGGACCAGTTGTTGGGCACGGCGCAGCTTGCCCCGCACCACCGCCAGCAGGTCTGCCGCGCGAATGGGCTTGGTCAGATAGCCATCCACCCCCAACTCTTTCCCGTAGCGAATATCGCTGTCCAACTTCCGCGCCGTCAGAAAGACAAAGGGGATCGTCAGCCACTGTGGACGCTCACGCACCCGCTCATACAGTCGGTAGCCGTTCATATCCGGCATCGCAATGTCTGCCAGGATCAAGTTCACTGGCTGCGAGTGCAACACAGCCAGGGCCTCGACACCGTTGCCAGCGCTCAGAACCCGATAGCCTTCTGCTTCCAATGCCAGCCTAATGTTGTCCAGAAAATTCGGCTCGTCGTCAACCACCAAGATGGATATATCTGTTTTCATCGATTTTTTGGCTCCTCGTTACGCACTTGCAGTCCGGCGCTCAGACGGCGCGGTTCCACCAATTCCCAATTCACTGATGAGCTGCTCTTTTGTCTTACCCTGATCCTTCAATGAGCCACCTGCTTTTCGCTCACTTTGCGCACTCTAGTTTCTACTCCTATCCTAGCACACACGGGCGTGCAAGTATATGGATCGCGCAGGTGAGTTGTAATTGAGTTTCGTGCGAAAAGGTGCAAGAAAGTGCATTGGAGGGAATCTCACTTGCACCATAGAACAGAAGACAAAAAATCCGGTCATATTTCCTAGGAAATATGACCGGATAAGAACTCCCGCTCGGTTGTACTGATTACTCGCTCCCCAGGCGGTTAACCTTCCTCCGAGAGCAAAATGGTGTGATCGGGTGGCCCTCTTGTCCCTTCAGCCTGGGGATTTAGCCCAGGCGACCCGGCGACGGTCCAGCAACACCCAAACAGGAGCCTATCGAGTTCCAGGATAAAAGATCTTGTGGCGGCAATTGTTTGTACGTAGTAGGAGCGTGGTAACCGCGCCCTTGAGATGAAGACTCACCGATGTCCAGTTTTGGAGTCACAGTTTATTTTCAGACATCGGGCACAGTCAACCGATAGCCCACGCCGCGCACATTCTCAAGACAGCCCACCTCGCCCACCGGATAGCCTAGCTTGCGACGCAGGGAACGGACCAGGGGACGCAGAAGCGTCCCCGCTTCCACTGGATCGGTGTCGAGCTCGTGAGTCACCCGGATCAATTCTTGGGGCGAGACCACTTTGTCCGCCTGCCGGGCCAGGTGTTCCAGCAAGGCAAACTGTTTGACCGACAGTTTAATCTCCCGTTCATCTAGCCAGGCCCGATGCTGGTCTGAGTCGATTTGCAATTGCCCAGCAGTCAGCAAACGCGGCTCAGATGCCAGCGGCGAGGCGAGCTGGGCGGTGGATTGGACCAATTGTCGGGCGCGGCGCAGCTTGCCCCGCACCACCGCCAGCAGGTCTGCAGCGCGAAAGGGCTTGGTCAGATAGTCGTCAACCCCTAGCTCTTTCCCATACCGGATGTCGCTGTCCAGCTTCCGGGCCGTCAAAAAGATAAAGGGGATCGTCACCCATTGTGGGCACTCACGCACCCGCCCATACAGTTGATAGCCGTTCATATCCGGCATAGCAATGTCTGCCAGGATCAAGTCCACCGGTCGAGATTGCAGCACAGCCAGGGCCTCGACGCCGTCGCCGGCGGTCAGGACTTGATAGCCTTCTGCTTCCAAAGCTAGTCTTATGTTGTCTACTAAATCCGCCTCGTCATCAACCACCAGGATAGATACATTCATTTTCATATTTCCCTACCCCTCTTCCAGTAGCGGCAAATAGATAGCAAAGACACTACCCTCACCCCAGGTCGAAGCGACGGCGATGTGTCCGCTATGTAACTCGATCAACTCTCGGGCAATAGACAACCCCAACCCTGCCCCCCGAATGTTTCCCTGCGCCTTGACCCGGTAAAAACGCTCAAACAGGTGAGGCAGATCTTCTCGGCTGATGCCGGTGCCGTTGTCAACCACCCGCAGGGCTGCCCAGCGACTGGGGGGGAGGTCTGCACTGCCCGGCCATGCTGTTTCCGAAATCGCGCCCCCTCCCCGGACCAGGCACTCACAGGTGATCTGCCCACCTTCAGGGGTGTATTTAATGGCGTTGTTGACCAGGTTGCGAATCACCTGCCGCAACTGGACATCGTTACCCCATACGACCAACTGTTCGACGCCGGTCGCACACAAGTTCTGGGATTTCTTCTGGGCCAGAGGTAATTGCTTGGCCACCTCTTCGCGGGACAATTGGACCAAGTTCAACCGCTCACGCTCCACCGAAACACACCCGCTGTCAAGGCGCGAAACTTCCAGCACGCCATCAATGAGATCGTTCAGTGCCTGCGCATGCTTCTGAATATCCTGGATCATTTGCCGCCGTATGTCGTCATCCAGGCGCTGGTGGAGGGTATCCAGGTTATCGGCGATGAGAGTGATGACTGAGAGCGGCGTCCTTAATTCATGGGAGACGTTGGAGACAAACCGATCCTTGAGACGCTCGGCCTCTTTCAGTGGAGTAATATCGCGCTGCACGCTGACAAAGCCGACGGGCTGATTCAGGTCGTGGGGATCAAACAGCGGGGCTACGGTCAACATCGCATCATATAGAGTACCGTCCCTACGTTTGTTGGTCACCTCGCCGCGCCACGTCTGACCGGCACGGACGGTTTCCTCCATTTGAGCATAAAAATCGGCAGGATAGCGGTCACTCTGCCACAAGCGCCAGCTCTGTCCCAGTAGCTCCTCGCTGGCAAAGCCTGTTAAGGCGACGATGACTGGGTTAACATACTGGATCGTGCCTTCCAGGTCGGTGACGACAACCGCTTCACCCAGGGCCTCCAGGATAGACCGGGTGCGGTCGCGCTCGGCTTGCAGCTCGAGTGTACGCAGCCGACGATGGCGACTGAGCTGGGTGATGGTCCGCACCCGCGTCCGCAACTCGACCCGATCGAAGGGCTTGGAGACAAAGTCATCAGCCCCTGCCTCCAGGCCTCGCAGGCGAGAGTCACGATCATCCAGGGCTGTGACCATGATCACGGGCACTTCGGTCAGGCGGGGATCAGCACGCAGGCGCTGACAAACTTCAAAGCCATCCATACCCGCCATCATCACGTCCAGGAGGATCAAATCGGGAGTAAGTTCTGCTGCTTTGGCCAACGCTTCCGGGCCATTGCTGGCCAAGGCCAACTGATAGCCTTCTGCAAACAGCAGCGCCTCCAAAGTGGCGCGTCCGGATTGTTCGTCATCTACAATAAGAACGGTGCTGTTCCCCAGGGGAGACTCGCGGATATGTTCCATATCTCATTTCTCAAATCTCTACAGTAAAGATGGTCCCCTCAGGCTCGTTGGCATCTACAAAGATGCGTCCGCCGTGTGCTTCGACCACCATCTTGCAAAAGGCAAGGCCAAGGCCGACCTGGGGGATTCCGCTTTTCTTTGCCTCGACGATTTCAAACTTGTCAAAGATTCGATCACGATGCTCTTCTGGGATGCCGGGGCCTTCGTCCAGAACTTGGATACGGACCAGGGATGATGCCGCCTCGGACTCTGGATATTCTGCCCGGACTGTGACGATACCCTGGGGTGGTGAGAATTTTAGTGCGTTTGAAACCAGGTTATCCAGCGTTCTTTGAAACAGGTTTGCATCGAGAGATACTTGTCGGGATTCCTCTGGCAACTCGATGACAAGATCGATCCCCCTCGACTGGGCGATCACGCTGTGGTTTTCTTTCACCTCCCGCACCACTTGGTTGACATCAACCATCAAGCGGTTCAAGAGTAGCTTACCTTCTTTCATCTTGGCCTGTGTTAACATATCGTTCAGCAACGCGTCCAAACGGCGTGCTTGTGTTTGAATCCCGTCTACGACTTTCAGATCTTGGGGTGAACGGGTCTGTTTTTTGAGCATATGGCTACACACCAGAATCACGGCCAGCGGGTTTCTCAAATCGTGCACAATCATGTTCGCCAGGTCTTCTCTCAGACGCAAAGTCGCTTCCAGTTCATCGAACTGTTTCTTGATGCGCAGCATCGAGCGCACGCGCGCCCGCAGTTCTGGACCGCTCACCGGCTTGGGCAAGAATTCATCGGCGCCGGCATCAAGACCACGTACCAGGTCTTCTTTGCTGTCGAGCGCGGTGACCAGGATCACCGGAATATGCTGCCACCGCTCGTCTGCTTTGAGGCGCTGGCAGACTTCAAAGCCATCCATGCCCGGCATCATCACGTCCAGCAGGATCACATCGGGGGTGAGTTCCGTTGCTTTGGCCAACGCTTCTGGGCCATCCTCGGCGAAGGCCAGATCGTAGCCCTCTCGAAACAGGAGTGCTTCCAGCGTCTCGCGAGCGCTGGGCTCGTCATCTACGATCAGTATCTGAGCTTTTTCAGTCATTTGCTGCTCCTTTCTCTCCCAAGAAATGGAGGGAACGTAGTAGCGACTTTAGTCGCCGGGAAGGGCGGAAGCCCTCCTCCCACCTGCCTTAATCATGTCCGTTTCCAGTCAAGCCAGTCAAAGAGTAAGCATGTTCTGCTGCGGCCCGTCCTTTGACCATTATCGGTCCCAGGTCTGCGACGGTTACTTTATCTTTCACCGCTTCGTAAACCGCCCGGCTCAGAATGATCTGCCCGCCCGAGGCATGCTCTTGCAGCCGCTTGGCCAGATTGACGGTGTCCCCGATAGCCGTATAGTTCATCTGTTGCACAGTGCCCACATTGCCCACTACGGCCTGACCGACGTGGATGCCAACGCCGAAACTCAAGGGGGCATGGTCTGCTCCCTCCACATTATAGTCGGCAATAGCCTGCTGCATGGCCAGCGCGGCCCGGACTGCTCTCAAGGCATGGTCGGGCTGAGGCAGCGGCGCGTTGAAAAGGGCCATCACCGCGTCCCCTACAAACTTGTCCAACGTACCCTCCTGGGCCAAAATGGCTTCTACCGCCAGTGCGAGATACTGATTCAGTATCTCGACCAGGTGTTCCGGGGCCAGATTTTCGCTATATGAAGTAAAGCCGCGGATGTCGGCAAACAGCACGCTGATTTCCTGTCGCTTTCCGCCTAGAGTCAGATCCTCTACACCGTCAACTAGACGATCTACGACTGCCGGACTAACGTAGTGCTGGAACAGGTTTCGAATGGCTCGCTTTTCCCTCTCTTTGGCTAATTCCACCTCCTCGAAGAATCGGACCTTGATCATCGCCACCGTCACCTGGCTGGCCAGGATCGACAAAACAACTTGGTGATCCTCCTCAAAGGCGTCAACTTTAGGGCTGTACACCGTCAGGACGCCTCGCAAATCTTGATCGTCGGCTAGTGGAACCGACAGCAGGGATCGCATCTCTGGCAACCGGGGCTGAAGATGGCGGGGATCAGTCGTCGCATCGGGCACATAGACCGCCATGCCGTTCTCAATAACCTGCCAGATGATTTCTTCTGTGCCTACGTTGGAGTGGACCTCCTTGGAACTATCCTCGAAGACAAGAGCGAACGACAGCAATCGCTGCTCATAGTTTGCCAGGAAATGCAGGATACAGCCGGCTGCCTCTGAAACGAGTTCCAGAGCTGTCTTAGAGATCAGGGCCACTATAGAGTCCATGTCCAAGTGTCGCATCATGCGCAGCCCCGCGCTGTGGAGGATCTCTAAAATCCCAAGCTGCTTCCCCAACGCGTCGTACAGACCCTTGATGCGCAGCATCGAACGGACTCGGGCACGGAGTTCCACGCTGTTGACTGGCTTGGACACAAGATCATCTGCCCCGGCATCAAGTCCCCGGACCAGGTCGGCTTTGCTATCCAGTGCTGTGACCATGATGACCGGGATGTGACGCCACCGCTCGTCTGCTTTGAGGCGCTGGCAGACTTCAAAGCCATCCATGCCCGGCATCATCACGTCCAGCAGGATCACATCCGGCCTGAGTTCCGTTGCTTTTGCCAATGTTTCCGCGCCACTGCCGGCGAACGCCAAATTGTAGCCCTGGGAAATTAGCAGTGCCTCCAGGGTCTCCCGTCCAACCGGTTCGTCATCTACGATCAGAATGGTACTATCGTATTTCATGCCACCCCGCCTTTCCCTGTCAGGTTTCGGTTCAGTTGAGTCTCAATTACCTTGACCAATCCCCTCAAACTGACGGGCTTGCTCAGGTACTCGTTCGCCCCGGCCTCCAGGCATCGCTCGCGGTCACCGGGCATGGCCAGCGCTGTCAACGCGATGATGGGGACCGCCGCCAGGCCTGTACTGAGTCCAGTTGAGGCATCGGCGTCGGCCCGAATGTGGCGGGTTGCCTCCAACCCGTCCATGCCTGGCATCTGAATGTCCATCAAGATCACGTCGGGTCTCTTTTCCCTGGCCCGCTCAATGGCCTCATGCCCGTTCCGAGCAACGATGACCCGATACCCCTTGACCTGTAAATAATCAAGGAGCGTGTTGATATTGTCCTCGTTGTCTTCTGCCAGCAAAATCAGGGGTTGCAGGTCGGAAGGTTGGAAGGTTAAAGATCGAAGGTTGGTGACTGACAAACCCTCATCCTGCAACTTGGGACCTTTATCCCTTGAATCTTTAACCGATTCTCGCCAGGGGAGTGAGACAGTAAAACGACTGCCCTCGCCTTTTTGACTCTCCATAGACACGCTTCCACGGTGCATTTCGGCCATGCGGTGCACCAATGCCAGTCCCAGTCCCGTGCCCGCATATTGTCGCGAGAGGCTGCTGTCTAACTGAACAAAGGGCTGAAACAGTCGAGGCAAATCCTCTTGCGAGATGCCGATGCCGGTATCCCAAACGGTAAGATGGACCGCCTCGTTCTCCGCATCGCCCACAACTTCCAGGCCAATCGTTCCACCCTCAGGGGTGAAGTTGACGGCGTTGCTCAACAGGTTCACCAGGATTTGCTTCAGGCGGCGCCCATCGGCCTGAATCGTCGTTACCTGGCTGTCGAACGTCGAGGATACCTTGAGTTGTTTCTTGTGGGCTGTCTGTTTGATGAGCCCCAGGCTGGCCCGACAGACCGACTCGACGGAGACCGGGCCGATTTCCAACTCCAATTTGCCCGCCTCAATCTTGGAAACGTCCAGAATGTCGTTGATCAGGGCCAGCAAGTGGCGGCCACTTTCCTCAATCCTATGCAAGGATTTGAATTGCTTCTCGCTGAGTGGCCCATAGACCTCTTCCTGTAGTGCCTCGGACAGACCCAGGATAGCGTTCAGGGGCGTGCGCAGTTCGTGACTCATGCTGGCCAGGAATTCATCCTTGAGGCGGGCGGCCCGGGCCAATTC
>CAYVPU010000011.1:15015-25086 GCA_964453885.1 uncultured Anaerolineae bacterium
CGTGACTCATGCTGGCCAGGAATTCATCCTTGAGGCGGGCGGCCCGGGCCAATTCGGCATTGGCCGCACTCAATTCCGCTGTTCGTTCTGTGACCCGCCGGGTCAGCGAGGCCCGTTCTTCTTCCAGGGCCGCTTCCACCCGCTTGCGCTCTGTTATGTCGAGCATGACGCCCTGAAGGAAGAGAGGGGTACCATCGTCGTCCTGCACCACCACTGCCTCATCGTGGAACCACAATACCTGGTCGTCGCGGGAGAGCAGGCGATATTCTGCGATGAACGGCTCGCCGCTGTCGTGGCTGCGGGCCAGTTCGGCCAGCACGCGCGCGCGGTCGTCAGGGTGAAGTTGTCTGAGCCAGAGATCAGGGCCGGCCATCCACTCGGCCTGGGTGAAGCCCAATATCCGCTCGATCTGAGGGTTCATGTAGAAAGTGGTGCTGGCTTCAGCAAGCCCAGTGGTATAGATCATCGCCGGGATCTGCTCGACAAGAGCGCGGTACTTGGCTTCAGACTGGCGCAGCGCCCCCTCCGTTCGCTGGTGCTCGGCGATCTCTTGCTTCAACTCGATGGTTCGTTCCTCAACCCGTTCTTCCAGTTCGTCATGAGTTCTCTTCAGTGCCTCCTCCGCCTGCTTTCGTTTGGTGATGTCACGTAACACAACCAGCCGACCACTGAGGCAGCCACGCCGGTCATGCAGGGGCGAAATGCGCAGGTCAAAGCAGTGCTGCGCGTCACCTTGGTCCAGGGCAATCTCGGCGTGCGCCTCCGTCACGTCACGGTAACATTCGACCAGGTCTGACTGACCAGATAACATCTGGTCGGCCGCTCGCCCGATTGCCTCTGAAGCTGCACATCCGAAGATACTTTCTGCGGCCGGGTTGAGATCCACGATGCGGTCTTGCACGTCCAGCACGAGCACACCATCACCCATGCTTTCGATGACGGCATCGTGCGCCACTGGCACGATGTCTAATAGCCGGAAGTGAAAGAGACCCCAGGACAACACCAGGCCAGTTGAGGTGAAAGCAAAGGGGGTCAGATCCAAGTGCGGGAAAGGGCTCAAGCCAGAGACATATAGCACGTTCCCCAACCACGGTGCTAACGCGCCAATCAGCAAAGCGCTGGCCTGTCCACGATACAGATGCGGTGAATGGAGAACCTCTTGAAGGAACAGGAAAGAGCCTAGCAAAATAAACAGATAGGAATACGCTATGTTCACCCAGAACCACGCGCCATAAGTCAAGTCCAGCACGGAGAACGAGCCACTAGTGGCCAGCCTGGTATCGCTCCAGATTAGGCCATGGGCCTCGTTGGTCCAGGCCAGTAGCAGTGTGACCAGGGGCACTATCGCCAGCAGGATCAGATTGCGGCGTGCCAGCCACTTTTCTCGGCCGGTGTATTGGAGCGCAAGGACCGACCACGCCACGGGCACGGCGACGATGCCCACATACTGAACCTTGGCCCAAAAGACCTTGTCCGGCAAACCAGCGCTTCCCAATTCCAGGGCATAGCCCAGCGACCACTCGGCCACGGCCAGCATGAGCCAAACAAGCGGCCTTGCACCAGGCGCAGGGCGGCGGCGCCATGCGAGGAACGCAAGGGCAACCGATGTAGCTGCCGCTATGAGCAGAGGCAGAACGTAGGGTGTGTATTGCCAGCGCATCATTTGGCTCCTATGCTTAAGATATTCCAGTATTATTTTACCACAAACGGAACGGAAACGGTGTAAAGCTTCCGTAAATCTTGGGTAAAATTCGCGTAAATTTGCCAGTTGACAACGAGTGCGAACCATGACAAGTGTTTTGGCGAAAAAGTGAAATAAGAGTATAATAGGAGCAAAAGCGCTGATAGCCCATGATCCTGACACAGACTTTGACGAAAAATTTTAATGACTTCTCTGCTGTGGATACCCTCACGCTCCGTGTGCGCGCCGGGGAGATCCTGGCCCTGCTGGGGCCTAACGGGGCCGGCAAGACAACGACAGTGCGCATGTTGGCGGCCATCCTCAAACCAACGTCCGGCCGGGCCACGGTGGCCGGATTTGACGTGGTGCGCGATGCCAGGGCCGTGAGGCAGCACGTGGGCGTGCTTACCGAGATGCCGGGCCTCTATCTTCGTATGACGGCATTGCCCTACCTGGATTTCTTTGGGCAGCTCTGGGGCCTCTCTTCCCGTCAACGTGCCGAGCGCAGCGAGTTGTTGCTGCGCCGCTTTGGTCTGTGGGAGACCAGGGGCCAGCGCCTGGGCGAGTATTCCAAAGGGATGAAGCAAAAGCTGGCCATCATTCGCGCCATGCTCCACGACCCACCGGTGTTGCTGCTGGACGAGCCGACCTCAGCCATGGACCCGCACAGCGCCAAGTTGGTGCGCGATACCATCATTTCTTTGCGCGATGCTCGGCGGGCCATTGTCGTCTGCACCCACAACCTGGCCGAAGCGGAATTGCTGGCCGATCGCATTGCCATCATTCGGCTCGGACGGCTTATCTTGCTCGGCACGCCTCGCGAATTGAAGGCCCAACTGCTGGGGCCACCGTTGATGAAAGTGAGGCTGATCGGTTCGGTAGATGGTCTGTCATCCCGCCTGACCGACATCATTGAGATCGAGGCCCAGGGCAAAGACTGGCTCAGCTACCGCACAGCGAATCCGGCGGAAGTGAATCCCCGCTTGCTGCGGCGGCTGGCGGCGTTGGGCCGGCAAGTGGTGACCATCGGTGAAGTGCCGCGTACGCTGGAGGACGTCTATCTGCGGGTTGTGGAGAAGCCATCATGAGCCACCGGCTGAAAGAGTGGCGCGCATCCCTGGGCATGGTGATGACCATCACCCGTCGCGAGGTGCGCGACAGCCTTCGCGACTGGCGCATCGTCGTGCCTATCACTATCCTGACGTTGTTTTTTCCTGTGCTGGCGAGCGCGACGGCGCAGGCAGTGACGAACTGGTTGGCCAAGTATGGTGCGCCTCTCATTGGCACGCGGATGGTCCCTTTTCTGTTGATGATCGTCGGCTTTTTCCCCATCTCGTTCTCGTTGATCATGGCCCTGGAGACTTTTGCGGGGGAAAAAGAACGGCACAGCCTGGAACCCCTGCTGGCGATGCCGCTGTCCGACGGCCAACTCTATTTGGGCAAGGTGCTGGCTGCCACGTTCGTGCCGCTCCTGGCCAGCTACCTGGGCATCGCTGTCTATGTGCTGGGCCTGTATTTCATGATTGACTATTTTCCGCCCGGCCCACTGCTGATCCAGGTTTTCCTGCTCACAACAGCCGAGGCGTTGGTAATGGTTGCTGGTGCAGTCATTGTCTCCAGCCAGACAACCAGTGTGCGGGCAGCCAATCTGTTAGCCAGCTTTATCATTGTGCCTATGGCCCTGCTGGTGCAAGGAGAGGCGGCGATCATGTTCTGGGCCCACTACGACGTGTTATGGTGGATCGTGGCGGCGCTGCTGGTGGCCAACCTGATCTTGATCCGCATGGGCGTGCGCATCTTTAACCGCGAAGAGCTCTTGGGACGAGAGATTGACCAGATCAGCTTACGACGGACCGGGCGTCTGCTCTGGCGCTTTTTGCTCCAGCCTCCAGACGAGGTGTTGTGGCCCAAAGCAGCGAGAGGGCCTTTGCGGGTTGACGTGTTGCGCTGGTACCGACGCGACATTCCGGCACTGTTGGCGCGCCATCGCCTCCCCATCGGCATGGTTGTGGTATTGATGGTAGCCAGCTTTGTCGTGGGCTGGTTCTACGCCCCTCGGTACCCACTGCCGCCACAACTTTTCGACTTTGGCAGCCTTTCCGGACAAGGTTTCGAAAACCTCAAGGTCCCGGGCTTTTTGCCCGGCTTTTCGCCGTGGGACATTCTCTTTTTTAATCTGCGTTCGCTAATATTGGGTGCCTTGCTCGCTGTCTTTTCCTTTGGCGTGATGGCTTTTTTGCCCATCATGAGTACGATGGGCATTGTAGGTTTTTTGGCACACCAGGTTGCCTTTGCCGGCCACAATCCATGGCTCTTTCTAGCGGTGTTCATCCTTCCGCACGGCTGGCTCGAGCTGCCGGCAGTGGTCCTGGTCACAGCCTTTGCCTTGCGGCTCGGCGCTTCTGTCATCGCTCCTCCAAAAGGGCTGTCCTTGAGCGATAGCCTGTTGTTGGCCCTGGCCGATTTTATCAAAGTGGTCTTCCTGGTGGCAATTCCTATGCTGGTAGCGGCTGCTTTCCTGGAGGTTTATCTGACGCCCCAGGTTGTCCTGCAGATCCTGGGCAGGGGGTGACAAATTTTACATTTTATGGTATGATTATATAGTGACATAAAATGACGAGATGGTTCCAGAACCGTAGGGCCACAGGAGAGTGAACATTGCTGAAACTGACCATCCTGGGATCGGCAGGCGCAGTGGCCGATGCTTGCCACGAGAACACCTATATGGTGTTGCAGAGCGGGCAGTCGTCTTTGCTGATTGACTGTGGAGGCAGTCCAATGGCCCGCCTGGATCGGGTCAATGTCAATCTGGAAACGCTGGATGGCCTCCTGATCACACACCACCACCCTGACCACATCTACGGCGTGCCGGTGCTGCTCCTGGGATTGTGGCTCACAGGCCGGGAGAGGCCACTGGCTATTTATGGTTCCCATCGGGTGTTGCAGGTCATCCCCAGCATGATGCAGCTCATGGAGTGGCAGGTGTGGCCAGATATGTATCCTATCACCTATCGCGAGATCCCCTGGGAGGAAAAGGCCCTGGTGATTGACCATCACGAGTACGCCGTGTATACCTCGCCGGTGCAACACCTGATGCCCACTGTAGGCTTGAGAATCGAGTCCAAAAAAACGGGCCGGGCTCTGACGTATTCCAGCGACACCTGCCCCTGCGACGCAGTCGTGCGACTGGCCCAGGGATCGGACATTCTTATTCACGAAAGCGGTGGGCCGTTCCCTGGCCATTCGACGCCGGTGCAGGCAGGGGAGATTGCGCGGCGTGCTGGCGTGAATCGGCTAGTCCTCATCCATTACCCAGTGTTTGTAGAAGACCTCGATGCCTGGCGTAGCGTAGCAGCCGCTGCTTTTGACGGGCCAGTGGAACTGGCTGAGGATTTCAAGATATTCGAGTTCTAGAAAGCCCGTCACACTCTAACCCGCTAGTTAAGGCTCAAGGAAAAAAACGACACATGACCCACACCACCACAGAGAAAACTAACGCCTTTTTTGAACGCGCCCGCCAGGTGATGCCCTTTGGCGTCTCGTCCAACTTTTGCTATCGGGGCGAGGGGAAAGACATCGGCGTGGCTCGCGCCAAAGGGGCGATACCCGAACCCGATGGCCGCGAACCGTGGCTCCTCTGCGCTGCCCTCTCGGAGAAAGACGTGGAGGACACGCTGAACTGCTTTGATGATGCGGTCAAACGAGTGCAAAAATAGAGAGGCGCACGGGCCAACAACATGATAGCCGACACGGCAAAGGAGCACCTGTCGCGCAACTTTTGGCTGGGCGTGGTCAGCGGCGTCGCCTACAATCTCTACCAGGCAGTGGCCAGCCCTGCTCTGGTGATGACCTGGTTCGTGAGCGAGTTGACACACTCCAACCTGCTCATCAGCCTGTTGATGCCCATCGAACAGGGCGGCTGGTACTTTCCGCAACTGTTTCTCTCCGGCCACCTTCAGCGACAGCCCCGCACGCTGCCAGTCTATCGGCTCATGGGCGTGGTACGTTCAGCGTCCGTGGGAGGGCTGGCTCTGGCGGTCTTTTTGTTGGACGACCCAAAGGCACTGTTGGCCGTATCCTTTGCTCTGCTCACGGTCAACAGCCTGGCGGCCGGCACGGCGGGATTGTCCTTTATGGATGTGCTGGCCAAGACGGTTCCCCCTACCCGCCGTGGGGCCTTCTTTGGCTGGCGGCGGCTCATCGGAGGGTCGCTGGGGTTGGCTGGTGCAGCGCTGGTCAAGATTGTCCTGTCACCAGACTCTGGCCTGACCTTCCCGGATAACTATGCGATGTTGTTCTTGCTCGGCTTCCTTTGCGTGACAGCGATGGTCGGCTCTTTCAGCCTGATCGTAGAGCCGTCGGAGAAGGTGAACCCACAGCGGGTGAAGCTGAGCGAGCAGTTGCGTCTCGCTGTCCTGTTACCTTGGCAGCATCGCAGCTACGGCCGCTACCTGGGCCTGCGCCTGGCCATCATGGTCGCTAACTATGCCCTACCGTTCTACGCCGTCTACGCGCGCCGCGTGCTGGACGCGCCGGAGGACATGGTGGGCGTCTATCTCATCGGCTCGACGCTGGCTGGCCTGCTCTCTAACCTCATCTGGAGCCAGATCAGCGACCGGCAGGGCAATCGCCTGTTGATGCGCCTGACAGCCCTGACCGCTTTGCTGGCGCCGATCATGGCGCTAGCCATCGCTCACTTGCCGGAAGTTGGGCTGGACAGGAGCCTCATCTTTACGCTCGTGTTCATGTTCTCTGGGGCGCACCAAACAGCGGCCTTTATCGGCGGCGGCAACTATCTGCTAGAGTTGGCCCCCACCAGCAAACGAGCTCTTTATATTGGCTTTACCAACAGCGCCCTCGGCGTGGCGATCTTTACATCGCCCTTGGGCGGAGCCATCGTGGATTGGCTGGGATTTGAGCAGTTGTTTGCCTTTACACTAGCCTGTAGTCTGGTGGCAGTGCTCTTGTCGCTGGGGCTGGAGGAGCCGAGGGAAAAGCTAGCCATCGTCTAATTTTGAGCCGAGTAAGGGCGAGGCAAGTCGGAGAGCAAAATTCTTGCGCCGACATCGTCAGTCCGACTTGCCTCGCCCCCTACAACCCAAATGAGAGGAGATCAAAATGTCCTACGGATACAACGGCAAAATCCTGCACGTAGACCTGACAACCAGCGCCCTCACCGTCGAAGAACCGCCGGAGGCCTTTTACCGCCAATACCTGGGCGGGCAAGGTATCGGCATGTACTACATTCTGAAAGAGATGCCCGCCCAGGCCGATCCCCTGGGGCCAGACAACGTCCTGGCCATCACCCTCAGCGTCGTCACCGGCGCGGCGGTTTCCGGTCAGAGTCGCGTCATGGCCAACGCCAAATCACCCCTCACCGGCGCCATCGGCGACGCCCAGGCGGGTGGTTTTTGGCCCGCCGAGGCCAAGGCCGCTGGCTTTGATGCCTTTATCATCAAGGGCCAAGCCGAAAAACCGGTCTACCTCTGGGTGCACGACGGCGAAGCCGAATTGCGCGACGCAACTCACCTCTGGGGACGGGTCACCGGCGATGCCGAGGCCACCATCCGCAAGGAACTGGGCGACCGTAAGATCCAAGTCCTGCAAATCGGGCCGGCCGGCGAAAAGTTGGTGCGCTACGCCTGCCTCATCAACATGGCCAACCGGGCCAACGGCCGCACCGGCATGGGCGCGGTGATGGGCTCCAAGAACCTCAAGGCCATCGCCGTGCGCGGCAAGGAAAAGCCAGCGATTGCCGATCAGAAAACCCTGTCCGAGATCTCCCGCTGGGGAGCTAACAACTTTCCCGAGTCGGACGTCCACAGCATGGGACTGCACGGCACCGCCGGGGTACTCGCTTATCAGCAAGCAAGCGGTGGACTGCCCACCCGCAACTGGGCCAGCGGTGTCTTTGAGGGGTACGAGGCCCTCGACGGCACGACCATGTCGGACACCATCCTCAAAGAGCGAGACACCTGTTACGCCTGCGTCATCCGCTGCAAGCGGGTGGTAAGAGTCAGCGAGGGGCCATTCCAGGTAGACCCGCTCTACGGCGGCCCCGAGTACGAGACGCTGGCCACTTTTGGCTCCTACTGCGGCATCTCTGACCTGGCAGCGGTGTCCCTGGCCAACCAACTGTGCAACATGTACGGCCTGGACACCATTTCCGCCGGCGCGACCATCGCCTGGGCCATGGACTGCTTTGAGAACGGCCTCATCACCGCCGAGGACACCGGCGGGCTCGAACTCTGCTTTGGGAACGCCGAGGCCATGGTCAAGATGACCGAGATGATTGCCCAGCGAGAGGGCTTTGGCGACCTGCTGGCCGAGGGCATGGCCCAGGCAGCGGCAAAGCTCGGTCCAGAGGCAGAGGCGCTGGTCACGGCGGTCAAAGGCAACCCCCTGCCGGCCCACATGCCGCAGGTCAAGCGCTCCCTGGCCCTCATCTACGCCGCTAACCCCTACGGCGCAGATCACCAGTCTCACGAGCACGATCCCTCTTACAGAGGCTATCGCGACCGCATGGCCGAACTTGGCTTGCTGGACCCGCAACCCAACAAAGCGCTCAACACGGAAAAGATACGCTACGCCGTGTACACCCAGCAGTTCTACAGTCTGCTGAACACGGTCGGCGTGTGCCAGTTCGTGTGGGGGCCGGCGTGGCAGCTTTATGGCCCCAGCCAATTGGTGGACATGGTGCGCGCCGTCACCGGTTGGAACGTCAGCCTGTGGGAGTTGATGAAAGCCGGCGAGCGGTCGCTGAACATGATGCGCGCCTTTAACGCCCGCGAAGGCTTGACCAGAGCCGAAGACAAACTGCCGCCCAAGCTCTTCCAGCCGCTCACCGGCGGCCCCTCTGATGGCATCGCCGTCACCGAAGAAGAGATGGACGCCGCCCTGCCCACCTATTACGCCATGTGCGGGTGGGACGCCGAGGGCCGCCCCACCCGGGCCAAACTGGAAGAACTGGGCCTTGCCTGGCTGGCGGCTGTAGACGAATGACCGATGACGAACGACGAATATTCAACTCTTAAAGTTTACTCGTCGTTCGTCCCTCGTCGCTTCTTTGTACATAATTTGATTGATACAGCGCTAGGTTCTGCACAGGAGGATTACGTTAATGAAGATCATCGTGTTGGGGGGAGCGGGGCTCATGGGCCGCATCGCCGTCAAAGACCTGGCCGCCAGCGAGAGCGTAGACCAGGTGGTCATTGCCGACCGCGACACCGACCTGGCTCACAAAGTGGCCGACATAATTCCCGCCGGTCGTTCCAAAGTCTCTGTCGTTCACACCGACGTAACCGACCACGAGGGGCTGGTGTCTACCCTCCGTGGCGCCGATGCCGTGCTCAACGCAGTACACTATTACTTTAACCTGAACGTCATGCGCGGCTGTCTCAAAGCCAGGACACATTACACCGACCTGGGTGGGCTGTTCCACAACACCCACAAACAACTGGCCCTGCACAACGAGTTCGCCGAGGCCGGCCTCACCGCCGTGCTGGGCATGGGCAGCGCGCCGGGCGTGCCCAACATCCAGGCCAGCTACGCCGCCGACCGGCTGAATACAATCGAATACATCCGCATCTACGACGGCATCCTCCCGCCTCCGGGCGACGACATTCGATTCGGCTACGCCATCCCTACCATCATAGACGAGCTGGTCATGCCACCCATGGTCTTCCACGACGGCGCGTTTGTCAAAGAAACGCCGTTGGCCGGGGAAGAGGATTACTGGTTCACGCCACCGGTGGGCCTGCTGCGTTGCCATCTCTCGCTGCACTCCGAGGTCGCCACGCTGCCGGTTACGTTCAAAGCTAAAGGCATCCGCGAGTGCTTTTTCAAGATCAACTACTGGGGCATGAGTCCGGAGGCCTTTGCCAAGGTCAAGCTCCTGGCCGACCTGGGCTTTGCCGGGGCAGAGCCGGTGGACGTGCGCGGCACGCCGGTCAAGCCGCGCGATCTGCTGACGGCCCTGCTGGCCGATCGCATCCCGCCGCTGGACGCCTTTGTGCAAGAGCCGGCCGACCCCACCCGTTGGACAAAAGAGATCGTCACCGAGGTCAAGGGCACACAAAACGGCCAGGAACTGCTCTATCGCCTGGGCACGCTGACCGCGGTCGGCTCGCTGCCGACGGGTGTGGCCCCCTCTATCACCGCGCAGTGGCTGGCCGCCGGCCGCGTGCCGGGGCCAGGCGTCTTCCCGCCGGAAGCCGCCATAGCCCCCCAGCCGTTCTTTGATGAACTGGCGAGGCGCGGCATCGTCACGCAGGTCACAGTGACAGAGCCTTTGGCAACCTGACCACCTCCCGCGGCTCAGAACCGATCCAATAAGGGCTAGCGGCGGGGCCGTGACCCCCCGCGAGCCCCGATCCACCAACCCACCGTAC
>CAYVPU010000011.1:25096-32697 GCA_964453885.1 uncultured Anaerolineae bacterium
CCCGCGCCTATTACCCTATCAATTTTGGGTTTGGGGGGGTTCTTTCACCCGCCGCTAGCCCAGATCCACAAACCAACCTTCCTATCCGGTCGGTCCGTGACTCGTTGTGAGCGCAAACCCACAAGCCAACCTGGTTACCCGGTCGGTTTCTGGCCCGTTGCAACCACAGACTCGCGAGTCAACCGGGCTACCCGGTCGGTTTGTGGCCCGTCGTCAGCACAAACCTACAAACCGACCTGCTTACCCGGTCGAAAACCGGCAGGATGAGGTTCAGTACGATTCTCGTCCTATGTCTGTGTCTCCTGGTCAAACAGGCCAAGCTGCTGTGGCCCCAGTGGATCGCTGGGATCATACCGCACCGGCACCCCGGTGGTGTCGTCCAGTCCTTCAAGACGGTTGATGGTGGTCTCAACCTTGGAGACACAGTAATCTACCGGACGCTCGCGAATCTCAGTTGTGTTGAAGCGTAAGACTCGCCAGCCCCGGGACGCCAGGTCATTGTCACGCTGCCTGTCCACCAGAGCGGACTCCGGACCGATATGCCAGGTGTCGCCGTCCGTTTCTACATCAATCTTGCCCTGGTTACAAAAGATGGCAAAGTCCAAAAAGTAGGTACGGCCCTCTATCACGACGGGGTACTGTCGCTCAGCGCGAATCTGCGCGCGCTTCAAGATCGCCCATAGCCGATCCTCCAATGGGCTTTCGTCCCACAGGTCATTGATCTCGACAGCCGCCTCGAACTTGGCGAAGGTGGTGAGAATAAAGACAATACGGCGCAAGCGGCGGCTAATGATGGGCCGAGGGAGCGTCTGGAGGTCGCCCAGTAGCAGTTGGTAGTAGTGCCGGTTGGCTTTGGGATGGTTGCGAGGTGTGTCGGGAAAAAGATCCATCCTGGATACATTGCGAATGTCACGCACAACAGCGTAATAGTTGACGGCATGGGCCTCCAGGCCAAAGACCTTGGTTTGATAGAAGGCCAACCAGCGGGGTGGCCAACGATCTCCCAACCATTTGTGGGCACTGACAACAGGAATCCGATACCAGCCCGCTTCACGGGCGAGTCTCATGTCCTCCAGGTTGTTGACGATAGCAATCAGTACCTCACCGCGTGGCAATGCAGCCCTCCATCATCTCAATTAGGCTCAATGGTCCCTCTCGACCGGACACCGGCAGGCGATCCCCTCGTCGTCTCTCTCAGGCCAGCAGCGGTTGGCCGAGATGCAGGCAGACCGCTCCTGCAAACCCAGGCGCAGGCGGTTCGGCAGGTCCGGTTTGTTAATGAGGGGGCGGCACAAGGCAATAAAGTCGGCATCTCCGGCCACCAGCACCGCCTCCATCACCCGCCGGGAGCGAAAGCCACCGACCAGGATGATGGGCAGCCGGGTCACCGGCCGTGCCCGCCGCGCCAGGGGGCGAAAGTAAGCCTCGTCCGCCTCCGACCGGATCCCCGCACGGGTGTTCAGGTCCCGACCTCCGCCAATTCCCCCGCTGATCTCGACCGCGTCCAGGCCCATGCCCTCCAGCGCCCCGACCACCTGGGTCCCTTCCTCGGGGGTCAGTCCGCCCTCTACGCCGTCCATCAAACCCAGCTTGATAAAGACCGGGTAGTCGGGGCCGACCTGCTCCCGCACCGCGTGGCAGATGGCCCGCAGAAAGCGCGTCCTTCCCTGCAAATCGCCGCCCCATTCGTCAGTCCGCCGGTTGACAAAGGGCGAGAGGAACTGGCCCACCAGGTAGCCGTGCGCCCCGTGGATCTGGACGCCGTCGAAACCGGCCTCCCTGGCCCTGCGCGCGGCCTGGGCGTAGGCCTGGATGAGGAGGGCGATCTCGTCGGGTCTCATCTCCCGCGCTGGCTGGCTCAGAAAGGGGGCGTCCACGGCCGAGGGGGCAATCGTCTGGGGCACCGTTTCCCGGCTGCACTGCATCCCCCCGTGGTTGATCTGTACCACGACCTGGCCGCCCTCCCGGTGGACCGCATCGGCCAGTTCCGCCAGACCGGGGATCAGGTCGTCGGCATGGATGCCAGTCATTTCGGGGTGGGCCTTGCCTGATGAATGTACGTACATGTGCCCGGTGATGATCAGCCCCACGCCGCCCCTGACCAATTCCTGGTAGAGCTGCCCAAGCCGTGGCCTGGGCCGGCCGGCCGCGTCCGCCAGGCCCTCGGCGGTGGCGGATCGGACCAGGCGATTGGGCAAGGTAAGGGTGCCGATCTTTTCTGGTGTAAAGAGCATGTTCAAGGTTCCTTTCTTCGTTCCTGTGTCATGATGAATTGCTGGGAGGCCGGTCAGCATTGTGTATTTCCCTATCAGCGGTCATCATCGGAGGTCCTCTCCCTCCAGCACCGGCAGGCTGGTACAGGTGTAGCGGAGAGGAGTACCACGGATACAGAAAAGCATGATACAGAGCCAAAGGTAGCACGGTCAGCCCACTGACCACCGGGGACACCGGCCACGAGCGATGACCACGGCCACGCCATCAAAATGCATTCCCTTTTCAATCGCGGCTCGAATGTCCTCACCACGGTCGAGGTCAACCACCTGCACCATGGCAGCGCCAGCCTCGCAGGCCAGCGCAGCCAGGTCCACCACGCGCCGGGGCCTTCCCCAGGCGTCCACCTGGCTGGCCGGGTGAGGCTGCCCGCCCGAGAGTGCGGTCGTGCCGTTATCGAGGAGCAGTACCAACATCGTTGCACCTATCCGCGTCGCGTCCACCAGCCCGCTGAAACCAGAGTGCAAAAAGCCCGAGTCCCCACACAGCGCGACGACTCGTTTTCCCGTGCCGCCCTTCCTCTGACTCAAAGCGATCCCTGCCGCCATCCCAATGCTCGAGCCCAGGCTATTCTTGACATCCAGCAACTCGTAGGGCGGCAACTGGGCGCGGACCATGCAGCCCGGATCGCCGACGACGATGACCTCGTCGCGCCTTCCCAATTGGGCGATGACCTCGGTGAGGGCATCAAAGGTTAGGATGTAAGAGCAGCCATCGCATAGGGGTTCCCGGCTGGGCATGGGTCGGCCTCTCTGCCCCCCCGTAGGCAGAGCCAGGCGTGGCAGGAAACGATTCAGCGCGGCCGCGATGTGGGGAGGGAACAACTCGCCCGCCCGGTTCACATGGCCGGTGTCACGGCCGCAGACGGGCAAGGTCAATCCGCTTTGTTGCGCGGCCACCCGCACTGCCCCTTCGACCAAAGGGGCGGTTTCCTCCAGAACCAGGACCGACGCCACCGTCTGTAGAAAGGCCGTCACCCGCTCCACGGGCAACGGGTAAAAGGTCCCCAACCGCAGGAGTCGCAGCCCCGGTGGGACAGCGCCGCCCAGCAACTCCAGGAGCTTCTTGTAGACGAACCCGGCCGCAATCACTCCTCGTGACCCATCCCCTTCCACCCCGTTCAACGGCGAGTCCTCAAAGCGAGCCCGGACCGCATCCAGGCGTTGATGCAAGCGGCGACGGTAAGACACGACGTTGATAGGCAGCACCACCCAGCGCATGAATTCACGCTGAAAGGGAGGTGGGGCAAGCCCTTGAAACCCTTCGACGACTTTCAAGGACTGGATAGCTTCTTCTGCCAGGACGAGGGCGCGGGTGACGCGCACGACCACCGGCAGGCCCATCTCCTCCGACAGTTGGAAAGCCTGGCGCACGGCTGCCTGCGCGTCAGAGACGGAGGTTGGTTCGAGCAGAGGAACCTCGGCCGCGGAGGCCAGCGCCCGGCTGTCTTGTTCGTTTTGCGACCCCCAACCGCCGGGGTCATCGCCGACGAGGATGACGAATCCCGCGTTGCAGCCGGAGAGGTTGAAGGCCATCAGTGGGTCGAGGGCGACGTTGAGACCCACGCTTTTCACGCACAGCAGCGCGCGCGTCCCACCCAGGGAAGCGCCGAAGGCCATCTCAACCGCGACTTTTTCGTTGCTCGTCCACTCCACCTGTACCTCGTCGGGTGAGGTCAGCCCCAGGATGGCGTCCACGATGGCCGTGGCTGGTGCGCCCGGGTAGCCAGTGACCAGCGAAACGCCGGCTTTGATAGCGCCACGGGCCAGGGCGGTGGCTCCAGAAACAGGTTTAGGCGTCATTCTTGTCTCTCCCTCCGAGACACCCACGCCAGTAACGCCTGAACGTCCGACACGCAATCTTTTTGTCCTCGTCGGTGGTGGTAGACGACGGAGATTGTCAGAGTTATCCCGGTCCAGTGCCCATTGGGCCGGATTGTTCCGGACGTAACGGCGGATGGCGTGCAATTCTCGTTCGTTGCGGATGATGTGTTCGTAGTAGTTGCGCTGCCGGAATTTGGCACGGCGCGTCGGGTCGTGGGCCTGAATCCAATTCAGGTACACGGTAAACACCAGCGATTTGAACGCCCCAATCACGTCGCCCAACGTAGGATTCGGGTTCACCGTTTCGGGATCAGAGATAACCCACAGGGTAGAGGGGCGACTGCAAGAGTCTCTACGCCGCCGGTGCTGTTTTTCGCTGGCCTAGACGCCCTACAAGGTCGTATTGGGGCGTATCTACCTACCAAACTGATCAAGAGCTGATCAATACTCGTAAGCACTTCCGCCAATGAATTCACGCAACAGCGAGGTAGGCGGAATGGGCGAGTCGTCTTTTACGGGTGTTACCGATTTGAGCAGTTTGTAGACGCGGCTGGCCCGCTGAAAGGCATCCTGGCGCTCGGGGTCGTCCCGATAATCCTCGGCCCACCGGGCAAAATGCTCTATCAGCCGGGGGCGCATGATCGGGAGTTCATAGGCCAGCGCGCCGTTGACAATGTGATCGGCCATGTTGACGTGAGGCACGATGTGGCGCAATTCGCTGCTGCGAACATAGTGCCAGTGCTCCAGCGTTTCCTGGGGCTTGTAGCCCCGGTGGATCGCATCGCGTGACATGCGGCGCATCAAACGCAGGTCGGTCCAGCGAATGAAACGATCGTCAGGACCTTTCATCTGGAGCAGCGTTTCGATGTAGAGCCTGAATTTCCGCTCGTCCGGGACGCCCGCCGTCATGTCGGCGTACAGGCCGTGCAGGCTGTCTATGAGAATGATGTCGCCCTCACCCAGGCGCATGGGCGTGACATCCTCGGTGCGCACGCCAGTCTTAAAGTCGTAGAACGGGATGTGTACCTCCTGGCCAGCGATGAGGCTGCTCAGATGCTCATTGATCAGAGACAGATCGAGAGCCTGGGGGGTCTCAAAGTCATAGTCGCCGTACTCGTCTCTGGGGTGGAGTTCCAGATCAAAAAAATAGTTGTCCACGTTGAGGGTCACCAGCTTCATTCCCCTCTTTTGCAGCAAGGTGTCGAGCTTGATAGTCGTGGTCGTCTTGCCGGAGGAAGAGGGGCCGGCGACAATGACGATCCTGATCTCCTCACGACGCGCTTTGATGGACTCGGCGGCCGTGGCAATGTCCTCCTCGTAGGCAATGTCAGATTCTCGCACAATGTCCGGGAACTCGCCACGGGCAATGCGCGCGTTGAGCCGTTCGACGGTGTTGACGTCGTGATCCACCGACCACGACAGCACCTCCCAGAGCTTGCGATAGGGGATACTTTCCGGAGCACGCTCCTGGTAGGCCGCTTTTCTGCGGCGATGGCGCGCCCGCTCCTCGCGATACAGGATGTAGGCTTTGGCCGTCCGAGCATGACCGTTTTCGATGAGCACCCTTTCGACGATATCCTGAATCTCCTCGACGGTGGGGATGCTACCGGGCGGCGTGGTTTCCTCGAGTTCCGCGACCACCTTGTCTGTCAGACCCTTGGCAATGGAACGGTCGCGCCCACCCACCGCCACAGCAGCCCGATAGATGGCATTGACGATCCGTTCCCGTCTAAAGGGCACGACAGCGCCCGTGCGCTTTATCACTTGGTCAATCTTTGGGGGCATATCATCTCCTCCACTCTCCAATCTCCATTCACATATACCACACAAAGAGCGAATTGTCAAACAGACCCTGCCATTCTGCGTTTGACAACTTTTCCTCTGTATGCTATGCTTATGCCAAGTAACAGGGGCGAAAACAGTTAAGGGGAGAGTCAAGATAGAAGGGAACTGTTGTGTCCGCTCATGGATAGCGCTCACGCGCCTGGGTGGTAGATGTAAAGAGAAAGGAACAGAGTAAAGTGAGTACAGATCGCCTGTTTTTTAACGGCATCAACGGCGCCAGCGGCGATTATCTGCTGCCACCAATGACACCACAGCAGGTCTCAGAAATCGTTCGGGGCGAACCACAGGAGACAAAACACATCCAGGAGCTCAAGTGGTGGTACCAGCGAGTGACCCAGGCACACCTTGGCCCCAAGGAGGGCGTAGACCCCAGGAACCTGGCACAGGCCGGCTGGGGCGTCATCTTGGCCCACGATGCCGATCCCGCCGTCAGGGAAGCCCTCAGCGAATTGCTGGAGCACCGGCGGGAGCAAGCGACTCGGCAACACGAGGGCTATTACAAAGAGTACGCTGGCATAGACGCTTACCGCCCGGGTGAGTCCAAACCGGACTTTCTGGCCCGCCACGGCACCGGTCCCGGTCCCGCCGATCCAGAGAAGGTGCCCTATTATCTGCTCATCGTTGGAGGCCCGGAAGCGATCCCCTACCGCTTTCAGTATCAGCTCGACGTACAGTACGCGGTGGGCCGCATTCACTTTGACACCCTGGACGAGTATGCCCGGTACGCCCACCGCGTGGTCGAGTCCGAAAAGGGCGAAATATCGCTATCTCGTAAAGCCACCTTCTTTGGCGTACAGAACCCCGATGACCGGGCCACGGACCTCAGCGCCACGCAACTGGTGGAGCCGCTGGCCGAGCAGATGGCCCACGATCAGCCGGACTGGGCTGTGCAGACTGTGCTCAAAGAAAAAGCCACCAAGTCGCGACTGGGCCAACTGCTGGGCGGCGACCAAACCCCGGCCTTGCTCTTTACGGCCAGCCACGGCATAGGCTTTCCCAACGGCGACCCGCGCCAGTTGCCGCACCAGGGCGCGCTGCTGTGCCAGGACTGGCCCGGCCCCCAGGCGTGGCGACAGGCCATTCCTCAGGATTATTACTTTGCGGCGGATGACGTGCACGACGACGCCCGGTTACTGGGTCTGCTGGCCTTCTTCTTCGCCTGCTACGGCGCAGGCACGCCCCGCCTGGACGACTTTGCCCACCATGCCTTTCACCAGCGGGTGGCCATCGCCCCGCACGCCTTCGTCGCCCGTCTGCCCCAGCGCCTACTCGGACATCCCAAGGGAGGCGCGTTGGCTGTGGTGGGCCACGTGGAGCGAGCCTGGAGCTATTCCTTCACCTGGGAGCGCGCGGGGAGGCAGTTGCAGGTCTTTGAGAGCACGTTGAAGCGACTGATGGAAGGCCACCCGGTGGGTTCGGCCATGGAATACTTTGACGAACGTTATGCCGAGCTGGCCTCTGATCTGAGCGCCGAGTTGGAAGATATCTCGTTTGGCAAAGTGCCCAACGACCTGGCGTTGGCCGGCATGTGGACGGCCAACAACGACGCGCGCAGCTATGTCATCATTGGCGATCCGGCGGTGCGCCTGCCCGTAAAGTGATGTTCGTAGCGCGCCAGAGCCACGAGGTATGGAAACCTCGGCTACCTTGTCAGTTCCGTTG
>CAYVPU010000012.1:0-4165 GCA_964453885.1 uncultured Anaerolineae bacterium
CAAGGCCAGGTAAACGACAGCCCCCGCCGGCAGCGTCAGCCAGATGGAAACAGTGGGCAGCAGGGCGGGCAAGGCAGCCATCGCCGCCCCGGCCAGGATCGGCCGCCACAGCAGCCGCGCCCAGGGCACCGGCGGCAGGTGTCGCCGCAGGCCAACGTAGAACGGAATCAGCAGCGCGAGCTCGGAAAGAGTGTGCAGCGTCGCCGAGGCCCGGTAGCCAAAAGGCCCGATGAGCAAACGGTTGGCGACAAAGGTAAAGGCCAGGCCGATGACGAAGCAACGGGTCAGGTAACGTTGCTCGTTGAGGGCGATGAGCACGTAATGCGTCACGCTGTTGATAAAACCAAGAGGGATAGACCAGATGAGCAGTTGCAGGGCAATCGCCGAATCAGGCAGGTATTGCGAGCCGCCGAGGAGGTTGGCCAGGGGATAGGCCACGAACGTGACCGCCACCGCCAGAGGGAGGGCGACGATGACCAGCACCTGCACCGCCAGCGCGTAGGCCCGCGCCAGCGAACCTTTGGTCGAGGCAGCGTAGCGGCTCATCAATGGAAAGAGAGCGATAGTGAGCGAGGCGGGAATGATGTTGATGGCGTCCACGATACGAAACGAGACGGCCGTGTAGCGGCCCAGTTCTGCTGCCCCCCGCATCGCCCTCACCAGGGCCGTGTCAATCCTAAAGAACTGCCAGGAGAGCAGGTTGTTCACCATCAGCGGGGATGATTCGTGGATCATTTCTTTTTGCAGTGCCGTGTCTGGTTCCCATCGGGGGCGGAAGTAACGGCGCAGCGCGAGCGTCCCCAGGATGCTCAAGGTGATCAGATTGACGACGATGGAGACACCCCCCAGACCGATCAGCCCCCAGCCCAGCAGCAGCGCGCCGGTGCCCAGCGCCGCCCGCGCGATGGTGGTAACAGTGGTGATGGCCGCCGGGTACTCCATATCTTCGTAGGCGTTGAACAGCGAGGTAAGACCCGTAGCGAGGTTGCTGACGACCAGCCCGACGGCGAACAGTGCCAGCGCCCACACCGCCTCGTGGCTCAACGGCGCGATGAAAGCCGACCACCCCACGACGAACAGGAACAGCAGCGGCGCGGCCACGGCCGAGAGGGCCAGCCGCAACAGCGTCGTGTTGGCCAGGTAGCGGTTAGCCAGTCCCTGGTCGCGGGAGACCTCTCGCTGGAGCAGCGTGTTCAGCCCAAAGTTGATGAAAATATCAACTGACATGATGACGCTGCTGGTGACAAAATAGTAATCGCCGGCCTGCTCCTGGGTAAAGATGCGTAAGGCCAGGGCGATAAAGGCTGTATCAATTGCCTTGTTGAACAGTTGCAGCACGATAGGGGCAAAGCTGTTTTTGGCCACCCGCCCGGCGTCGGATTGACCCTCGCCGGCGCGGTAGAAGCGCAGCCAGAGCCACAGCCCGATCAGCACCAGTAGCACCATGCCGCCCAGGAAACTGATAAAGAAGCCCACTTTTATGGTATTGGGCGTGTACTTGAAGCGTACCGTGTGCTCCCCAGCCTCCAATCGTACCGCCCGAAAGTTGCCGTCGGCCCGGTAGATCTCTAGTTCTTGCTCGTGTTCTTCTGTCTCGTCCCCCGCTGGTCGTACAAAGGCTCTCCATCCGGGAAAGTGCGTATCAGCCAGCACCAGCCAGCCCGGCGCGTCCAGCGTTATACCTACAAAGGCTTCGTTATTTGACTTGTAGCTGACCGAGGCAGTCTGCGGGCTGCAGGCCGCCGGATCGGCCTGTTCCAGGCATTGTACCGAATCCAACCCCTGGTCCTGTGGCCCAGGGACACAGGGTACGGTGCTTGGCACCTCGTCTCCGGCCTCCAGCACTACGAAGCGCCGGGGATCGTAGGCCCGCAGGCCCTCGGCCACGTCGTCCACGACCACGGCGCAGCCTTGCGGCAGAGTAAAGGCGCGGGGCATGGCCCCCTCGTTGCGGTAGACGCGGATCTCATTGTCGTAGACCGGCGTGTAGCGAGGATTGTCAATCTCCTGGGCCGTCAGCACGTACTTGACGCCCAACAAGTCCAGCAGCGGCGAATCTAACGCCTGCGGCTCGTCGGTCCAGAGGGGCGCGATGCGGTTGAAATCAAGCTGATTTTGCCGCGAGATGAGGCGCATGTAATCGGCGTATTGCTTGAGTATGATCGAGTCATAGCCCCGGACGTCGTGCAAACCGTAGGACATACCGACGTTGGCGTTGAATGTGCTTTCCTTGGGCGCGTTGTACGAGGTGATGCGGTAGGGAGAGGTATCTCGCTGGAGGAAATCCACCACCGGCGGGCGGAACTCTAGCAAGTGGGGTTCGACGGCCGGGTTAAAGCCAACGCCAAAGAGAAGCAGGTCAACGATCAGCACGGCCAGGGCCAGGATCTTCCAGGCGTTGGTCCCACCCAGCTGGCGAGGCAGGTATATGGGACAGCGACTCACCCGCAGTACTGCGCCGCTGGCAGCCAGCATCAAGAAAAAGGTCAGGAAATTGTGCCACTGGTAGGACACTATCATCTGCCCATCGCGGAAGGCCAGGGCTGCCAGTTCGTTGTTCACCACATAGTCGTCGGCGAGGCGAAGAACAGGCTCGCGAAAAACCAATATCACCAGCAGGGCAACCACCCCGGCCAGCCCGCCCCAGAAAGCAGGCCAGCCGATGACCCGCTGTGTGTTCTGGCCGGTGAACGGCGACTGTGTGCTGGTCGTCCGTTTCCCACTGCCAGAGAGGTACATCGTCCCCATGCCGGCCAGCACGGCCAGGCTCAGTGAGAAGGGAAAGATCCAGCGAAACGGCGAGTGCAGTTGCCCAATGAAAGGCAGCCGATAGAGTAAAGCGTAGAGCGGCGTGCCAAAGACAAGGTTGATCGAGATAAAAGCCAGCAAGGCAAAGAACCATACGTAGCGACGGGTGACGCGGTAAAAGTGGGCTTCCTCGCCGTTTTGCGATGGGCGGCGAACAAGGGCACCACGGCGGCCAATCAGTGCGACGAGGGCTAGAAAATAGGGCAGGATGCCCAGGTAGCTCCCTGCTTCGACATAGTTCTTGGTGACCAGGTTGCGCTGCCAGGAAATCTCGGTGATTTGCCCGCCCAGGGCGTTGACCGTCACTGGCACCCAACGCCAGGCAAAGATGTCAAAGTAACCGTGGTGGGCCGGGCTGCCGTAAAAATTGGGCGCAAAAAAGGTGGCGATTTGGCGCAGCGGAAAGGCCCAGCCCACGATCTGCTCGTAGCTGGCCGAGCTCTGGCGAAAGTTCTGCGTCCCCACTTCGTAGAACGGCAGGAACTGTGCCGCGCCCAGGGCCAGGCCGAGGATAACCATCAGTAGTAGCCAGCTAGCGATGCGGAAGGATTGAGTAATCGGTAAGCTGGTAGTTGGTGAATTGGTAGATTGGAGGGCGGTGCCGACGAGTCGCCAGAGGGCGTAGGCGGCCATGATTAGCAGGGTGTAATAGGTGATCTCGGCGTGTCCGGCTAGAATCTGGCAGCCGAGGGCCACGCTGCCCAGAGCGACGTAAAGCAGCGTGCGGCGTTGGAAGCCGTTTTTCTCGGCGCGGACGATCAGTTCAATGACGGCCAACAACAGTGGAAGCCAGGCGGCAGCGGCGATAATCATGGTGAACACCACGCTTACCACCATGAAACCGCTCAACATAAAAGTGATGCCCGCAATGAGCGATCCCAGCCGGTTGACGTTGATGACGCGGCAAAAGATATACGTAAACAGGCCAGCCAAAAAGAGTTGCAGCGCGGAGAACCAGCCATAGGCATGAGCCAACGGCAGGACGAAAAACAGCAGGCTAAAGGGGTACAGGGCCGAGTGTTGCCCCGTAGCCAGAAAGGGTGCGCCGGCAAAGAGGTAGGGGTTCCAGAGGGGCAGCTTGTCGGTGAGGCCACCCGGCTGGCGGAGCGAGTCAAGGATGAATCGTTTCCAAACAAAATTTTCCAGGATGAGGTCACTGAGAAGGGAGTTGTGGGGCTGGGCCACGCCCTGGTCGGCGGCAAAGCTCCGCCACGGCTCCCACTGAAAGAGGTTGTCGGCCGGCAACAGCGTCTTGCCGCCGAACGTCTGAGGCCAAAAGAGGGTCAACGCCAGGGCCAGCAGCAGGCCGGCGGCCAGTAGATCTGCACGATAGCGAGACCAAAGCCTGGTCACAGTC
>CAYVPU010000012.1:4265-7800 GCA_964453885.1 uncultured Anaerolineae bacterium
ACGATGGGGCCTCAGGTGACGGTGTCGCCACTTTACCTGCCAAACCCGCCAGGCGGCCTCCAGCTTGACGCGCATGTCCATCTTGCTCTGGCCAATGCGCCGATCCTCAAAGTAGATGGGTATCTCTAGCGCCCGGAAGCCCATCTTTTCCGTCACGTAGGCCATCTCTACCTGAAAGACATAACCGCTGGAGCGAATGGAGTCCAGGTCAATGGCCTCCAGCACTTTTCGTTTCCAGCACTTGAAACCGGCAGTGGCATCTTTGACAGCCATGCCCAGAACGAGACGTGTGTACACGCTGTTAGCCCACCAACTCAGCAGGTGGCGTCCAAAACTCCACTGCTCGTCCAATTGTCCTCCCTCCACATAGCGGGAGCCGACGACCACGTCATAGTCATCCATCTTGGCCAGAAAGCAGGGAATGTAGGTTGGTGAGTGGGAGAAATCAGCGTCCATCTGGATGATCCGGTCGGCACCACGTTCCAGGGCAAACCGGAAGCCGGTGAGGTATGCCGTCCCCAGGCCCATCTTGTCAGGCCGCCGAATGATGTGAAACTCGCCCGGATATCGCCGCCTCAGATCCTCGGCCAGTTCCCCTGTCCCGTCGGGCGAGTTGTCGTCCACCACCACGATTTGCAGACCAGGAATATTCAATGACCGCAACTCGCCCACTATCGGGGATAGGTTGTTTGCCTCGTTATAAGTTGGGACAACGACCATTATCTGCATAGGCTTGGCTTTCGTCCCGGCTGAGGGTCGAGCTCCTCTTGTCTCCTGTTGCCTGGATCGCCAGGTTGCGGTATAATGGGGGCACTAGATCACTACCACTTGGCCGGGGAGGTGGGAAAAAGTGATCGTCCCAACCGCTCCCGCCGGGTCTGGCAATGCAGGCTGGACCTTTCATTTCTTCCATGTTCCTTGGGATTGGATATAGCCAATGAATACATCTGCCAGAATCCTGTGCATCGAGTTGGCTACTAACCCTCAAATGTTCCTGCGAGCTGACTTGGAAAAGCGAGGGTACTATGTCTCTGTGCTCCTCAATGATCGAACTGTGCTGGAACGGATCGAGGCGGACGACATCCAGATGGTGATAGTCAACGCCTTGGCAGCAAGCCACCAGGGGGAGGAGACTTGTCGTACCCTCAGATCGAGGGGTGTGGATCTGCCCATCCTGCTGCTTCTGCCCAAAGGCGCCAGGGCAGCGCCAGGTTCACAGACAGACGTGGTCCTGGTCAAACCATTCACCATCCGCAAGGTGGTCAACCGAATAAAAAAATTAGTCGCTGAGCCGTGCACTCACATTCTGCAGGTTGGTGACATTCAATTGAACTGTCGCACCCGACTGGTGCGACGAGGAGACGGCCCGTCCCAAAAGCTCACCCCCAAGCAGGCGAAACTGCTAGAGACACTGATGCGCCACGCCGGACAGGTGCTTACGCGCCGCTTTCTCATGGAACAGGTCTGGCAGACCGACTATATGGGGGACACCCGCACGTTGGATGTGCATATCCGTTGGGTTCGCGAAAAGATCGAACCCAACCCCAGCAGACCTATCTACCTTACGACCAAGCGCCGGGTGGGGTATCGGTTTGCTGTGCTTGAGGCTGAGTCCTCTGACGACAAAGCGAAGCGAAACTAGAATACGTCTAGAAACCCCTACACGACGACAGGCCAGAGAGTTGTTGCCTGGCCTGTCTTGCGTGCAGGAAACAGCCCGCGTTTTTTGCTCGTTACTCGACTGATTGTTGGCTGAGCGCTTGGTTCAGATGGCGCAATAGGCGGGATTTACGGCGGGCGACGTTGTTGCGGTGCAGAATGCCTTTCTCTGCCGCCTTGTCCAGCGTGCTGATCGCCTGGTGGGCTACTTTTTGGGCTTCCTCCAGTTTTCCTTCAGCGACAAGTTGTCGAGTCTTTTTGATGTGTGTGCGTGCGGCCGACCGAAAGCGTTGATTTCGCTCTTGCCTCCGCGCATTTTGTCTAGCCCGCTTGATCGCTGATTTCGTGTTTGCCAATCTATGCTTCCTCCTGAATGATTTTCCTCATCTTGATCTCGAAACCGAACAAGCATTATATACTACCTTCCAGAAAATGTCCAATGCCGTGAAACGTGAGGCGTGATCACGCCTCACGTTTTACGTTTCACGCTCATTCGATGCCGCCCAGTCGCCGCCGGATGAGGAACATCATCCCCATCAACTCTAGCGTCGTAGCGACCGTGTTGGACAGCGCCAACCCACCATGGGCCAGCGGCCTGATGAGAATCAGGCTCAAAACGACGTTCAGAGCCATGGCGGCTACGCTGATTGCCACCGGTGTGCGGGTGTCGTGCAAGGCGTAAAAGGCGCGGGCAACGACTTCGACACCCGCATGGGCTGGCAGGCCAAGCGCGTAGAATTGCAGCGCCCAGGCCACCGCCTCTGTGGAACTGGCCTCAAACGCGCCTCGTTGGAAAAGCAGTTGGATGAGCGGCATACGCAACACCAACAGGCCCACCGCCGCCGGGACGCTGAGGAAAAAGATAGCCCGCAGCGTCGCTGAGAGGGTGCTGTGCATTTCGTCAGTCTTGCCTCGAGCAACCAGCGCCGAAAAGGTAGGAAAGGCGGCCGTTGCCACCGCCTGGGCAAAGACGCCCTGCGGCAGCATCATCATCAACCAGGCAAAGTTTAGCGCCGACAGGCTCCCCTCCGCCAGGCCCGAGGCCAGCACCGTGTTGATCAAAAAGTTGACCTGCACGGCGGCCAGCCCCAGCACACGCGGCGCCATGAGACAGCCCACCTCACGGACGCCGGGATCACGCAGGGTCAGCGTGGGCCAATATCGAGCTTTGAACCGTACCAATCCCGGCACCTGCACCAGCAAGTGCAGCCCCGATCCGGCCACCACGCCGAGGGCCAATCCGGCCACACCCAGGCGGGGAGCCAGCCCCAAGGCTCCGCCGATGATGGCCAGGTTGTAGAAGATAGGCGCAGCGGCCGGCAACAAGAAATGCTGGTGGGCATTGAGCGCGCCCATGACGAGGCCACTGACGCCAAAGACCACCGGCGTGACTAGCATCAATCGCATGAGCTGTGCGGTGAGTACCTGCTGACTTGGATCGAAGCCGGGGGCAATGACCTGCCGCACCAACCAGGGGGCCAGCACCGCCGCCAGGGCTGCGATGGCCGTCATCACGACCAGAACCAGGTTGGCCACGCCACTGGCCAGCCGCCACGCTCCGTCATGGTCCTCGCGGGCCAGGTAGCCGGTGAAGGTGGGGATAAAGGCCGAGCCCAGTGCGCCACCGGCTACCAACTGGAACAGCAGATCGGGCAGGCGAAAGGCGGCCAGGTAAGCGTCCAGATCGGCACCGGTGCCAAACTGCGCGCCGATGATCATCTCGCGGGCCAGCCCCATCAACCGACTCAACACGAATAGAACCATCACCAGCCCGGCGGCGCGGGCAATTTGTTGCTTGCCGGTGGTGCCAACAGGGCCGGTTGCCTCGGTGGACATTCACACTCCTCAGTGGGCAGAACAATCAGGCGGTTGGAAA
>CAYVPU010000012.1:7900-10878 GCA_964453885.1 uncultured Anaerolineae bacterium
TATCATTTGCCCGGCCAGCCAACGTATTGTATAATTGGGCCAGTCGAAGCAGACCTGTGCGCGGGCACAGGCTGTTTTTGTGTCTGTACTACTGTGGAGGATCCTTGACTGTGGCATCATCGGCTACGCCTTCTACCTTTGATCTCAAAAACGCCGTCTCGGACAATCGTCTGGTTGGATTGTGGCACATGACGACCGGCTTCCGCCTGACCTACCTGGGGGCGACGCTCAGCCTGGGCGTGGCGGCGGTTTCTAGAACGGCTACCTATCTGCTGCTCCGTCACTTCGTGGACGACGTTTTAGGGCAGGACGAGTTGTCTGGCACCCTGCCACTGATCGCGCTGGGCTTTGTGGGCCTGGCGTTGGCTCAGGGTACGTCCACCTTTCTCAGCGGCCGGCTGGCGGCCCAAACGGCGGAGGGGATCGTGCTGCGATTGCGCAATTATCTGTTTGATCACCTCCAACGTCTGTCGTTTGCCTATCACGATCAGACGCAGACAGGTGGACTGATCCAACGCGCCACCTCGGACGTCGATGCCCTGCGCCGATTCTATGCCGATCAGGCCATCGGCGTAGGGCGCATCGTTTTCCTCTTTGTGGTCAACCTGGCGGCTTTGTTGAGCCTAAACTGGCAACTGGCGCTGCTTTCGATTGCCGTGGTGCCGCTGATTGTGATCATGTCGGTCTTTTTCTTCAAAAAAGTCTCCCAGGCGTACGAAGCGTACCAGGAACAGGAAGCCACCCTTTCGACCACCCTGCAAGAGAACTTGACCGGGGTGCGGGTGGTCAAAGCCTTTGCCCGGCAGGCTTACGAACGCGACAAGTTCGAGCAGGACAACTGGGAAAAGTTTCTGCGTGGTAAAAGGTTCCTGATGATGCACTCGCTGTATTGGCCGATCTCAGACATTTTGTGCGGCTTTCAGATGATGGGTGGCTTCTTTGCCGGTGCCTTGATGGCCATGAGCGGCACGATTACGGTGGGCACCTATCTGGCCTACGCGGGCCTGATCATCTGGATCATCTGGCCCATGCGCAACCTGGGCCGCCTGATCGTGCAAATGTCCACCGGCATGGTCTCGTACGGGCGGGTGACCGAGGTTATCAAGGAAGAACGGGAACCTTTGGACGAAGGCGATGTCTCACCGGATGGGGACTTGAGCGGGGAGATCGTTTTCCGCCACGTTTGCTTCGAGTACGAGGCGGACATCGCGGTGCTGAAGGACATCAGCCTCCACTGTGAGCCAGGAGAGGCCGTGGCTCTGCTCGGTTCCACTGGCTCGGGCAAGACCACGCTGGTCAACCTGCTGCCTCGCTTCTACGAGTACACCGGCGGCAGCCTGACCCTTGACGGGGTGGAGTTGAAGCAGTATCCGCGTCATTTCTTGCGCCAGCAGATCGGTATCGTTGAGCAGGAGCCTTTTCTCTTTTCCCGTACCATCCGCGAAAACATCACCTACGGGGTCGGGCGAGAGGTCTCTAGAGCCGAGATCGAAGCCGCCGCCTGGGCGGCAGCCATCCACGACGTCATCACCTCGTTTCCTGATGGTTATGACACGCTGGTCGGCGAGAAAGGCGTCACGCTCTCCGGCGGACAGAAACAGCGCGTTGCCATTGCCCGCACGCTGCTCAAAGACCCGCGCATCCTCATTTTGGACGATTCCACATCGTCGGTGGATACCGAGACCGAGGGCTTGATCCGCGCAGCGCTGGAGCGTTTGATGCAAGGCCGCACCACTTTTATCATCGCCCACCGCATTCAGAGCGTGATGAACGCCGACTTGATCCTGGTGCTCGACCAGGGGCGGATCGTGCAGCGGGGGACGCACAGCGAATTGATGGCCCAAGAGGGCATCTATCGTCGAATTTTCGACATGCAAGCCCGCATCGAGGTTGAGTTGGAGAGGGAGATAGGCGATGTCGGACTTTGAGTTTGAAGAAGAGGAATTCAGCACGCAGTTCAACGGCCGGACTGTTCTGCGCATTCTGTCCCAGGCCAGGCCGCATTGGCCGTGGCTCGTCGGTTTTTTGTTGACCATCGCGTTGGTATCGGCCCTGGATTCGTATTTCACTTTCCTGAGCAAGCGGATCGTAGACGAGGGCATCCTGGGGGGAGACAGGGCGGCGCTCACTCAGATCGTTGTCACATATGGGTTGCTGATCATCGTCCAGGCCGCAGGGGTCTTGGGTTTCATCTTTCTGACCGGCATCCTGGGGGAGCGCGTCCAGTACGACCTGCGCCAGAAAATGTTCAACCACCTCCAGGATCTGTCGTTCTCCTATTTCGACCGCACGCCGGTGGGTTGGATCATGTCCCGCGTGACCTCCGACTCGGGACGAATCGCCGAGTTGGTGACGTGGGGACTGTTGGACGTCACCTGGGGCATGATGAACATCGTCACGGCGGTTTACTTTATGTTGATTATCAACTGGAAGCTGGCCCTGATTGTGATGGCCGTCATCCCGGTGCTAGTGGTCGTGGCGGCACAGTTCAAGAAAAAGATCATCGTGGAATTCCGCAAGGTGCGCAAGATCAACTCCAAGATCACCGGTGCTTACAACGAGAACATCACCGGCGTGCGCGTGGTCAAGTCTCTCTGCCGGGAGGAGGAGAACCTGCGTGAATTCGGCGAGCTTTCAGGTGAGATGTACCGCGCGTCCTACCGGGCGGCCTGGCTCTCGGCCCTGTTTCTGCCGACGGTACAGTTCATCAGCGCGGTGGCCGTGGGTGGCATCGTCTGGTACGGCGGCTTGCAGACCCAATTGGGCGGCATGACGATCGGCGGCATCCAGGCGTTTATCTCCTACGTCACGTTTATGCTCTGGCCTATCCAGGACCTGGCCCGCGTCTACGCCGAAATGCAGCACGCAGTGGCCTCGGCCGAGCGCGTCTTTTCACTCATTGACGCCGTGCCCGAGGTGACCGACCAGCCAGGGGCGGTTGATCCAGGCACCATCCGGGGCGACATCAAGTTCGATGG
>CAYVPU010000012.1:10978-16720 GCA_964453885.1 uncultured Anaerolineae bacterium
ACGATTCGCGAAAACCTGCGCTACGGCAGGTTGGATGCGACGGACGAAGAAATAGAGCGGGCCGCTAAACTGGCCGGAGCCCACGATTTCATTGTGACGCTAGAAAAGGGCTACGACGACCAGGTAGGCGAGGGAGGCAACCTGCTTTCCGTCGGCCAGAAGCAACTGGTCAGCCTGGCACGGGCGGTGTTGGCCCAACCGGAGATCTTTATCATGGACGAGGCCACCAGTTCGGTGGACACGTTGACCGAGGACCTGATCCAGAAGGGGATGGAAAAGTTGATGCAGGACTGCACCAGCTTTATCATCGCCCACCGGCTCTCGACGATCAAGCGGGCGGACCGGATCCTGGTCATTGAAGACGGGCGTATCGCAGAAATTGGCACCCACGCCGAACTGTTGCGCGCCCGGGGGCACTATTACCGGCTTTACACACAGCAATTCCGCCGTGAGTTGGAGCAAGAGTACGACCTGTTCCAGTCGCCCAGTTGGGTGGTGGCCTGACCATATTGGTTTCGGTAGGCCGAGGGGAGTATGATTTCACGCAGACCGCTGGCACTTGCAGACTAAAAGATGGCGATGAGAGTTGCCAAGAGCCAGGCTTTCGTGAAGGACTTTACAGCGATGTCCGGCGATTTGCTCGGGACGGTGTCGAACAGACCAGTTTCTTTGCGCAAATCCGAGATCAGGTATATACTAACATTGCTTTCTATCTACTGGCCTCAATGGATGACACGGTGCCTATCAACGATGGCCGGCCGCAGCTGCTAGCAGAGGCCAAAGTCTCGTGTAGTTCAGAGTGTTGACATGATGTTCTCAGGCTTTCGGAAACGAGTTCAAGATAGGCTCTCTCATGACGAACTGGAGCTCCTGGAACACGCCTGGGAGCTGACACAGGCTGCCCATGAAGGACAGCGGCGTTCCTCCGGCGAGCCATATATCGAACACTGCCTGCAAGTCGCCAGCTTGCTGGCGGATTGGGGACTGGATGCAGCAACCCTCGCTGCCGGGCTGCTCCACGACGTCGTCGAGGACTCGGTGGTTAGCGTCGAGGACTTGCAAATTGACTTTGGCAACGAAATCGCCTCAATGGTGGACGGCGTCACAAAGTTGAGCCATTTCGATGACCTGATGAGCGGCAGGGCCGATAGGGAATTGCTGGATAGTGAGGCCGAGAGCCTGCGCAAGATGATCCTGGCTGGCGTTGACGACGTGCGGATCGTCATCATCAAGCTGGCCGACCGCCTGCACAACATGCGCACCCTGGCTGCGCTGCCGGAGGACCGCCGCAAGCGGATCGCCCGCGAGACACTAGAGATATTTGCCCCCCTGTCCAACCGCCTGGGCATGTGGCAGGTCAAGTGGGAGTTAGAAGACCAGGGCTTTCGTTGGCTGAACCCCGAGATTTATAAAGAGATCGCCCGTCGTATCGGCAAGCGCCGGGAGGTGCGTGAGCAACACATTGCCCGCATCGTCAAGACACTCAAGCTACATCTCGAATCAGTAGGTATTGAGGCAGAAATAACTGGACGTCCCAAGCACATATATAGCATCCACCGCAAAATGGTGCGCAAAAACCTGCCCATTGAAGAGATATACGACATCCGGGGCGTGCGCGTCATTGTCAATACCGTGGCTGAATGTTACGGCGCTTTGGGTGTGGTCCACAACCTGTGGCACCCCATTCCTGGCGAGTTCGATGACTTTATCGCCATGTCCAAGGACAACATGTACCAGTCACTGCACACAACTGTGGTGGCCGACGACGGCAATTCGTTGGACGTCCAGATCCGAACCCACGAAATGCACCGCGTCGCCGAGTTGGGCATTGCCGCTCACTGGCGCTACAAAGAGGGCTCCAAACGAGACCCGGACTTTGATGCTAAAGTCGCCTGGTTTCGCTCCTTGATGGACTGGCGACAGGAGGTGGACGACGCCCGCGAGTTCGTCAAATCGCTAAAAGAGGATGTCTTTGAAGATCGGGTCATCGTCTTTACCCCAAAGGGTGACATAAAAGACCTTCCGGCGGGCGCCACTCCCATTGACTTTGCTTACCACATCCACACCGAAGTGGGGCACCGCTGCCGGGGCGCCAAGGTGAACGGCCGACTGGTTGCACTGGACTATCGCTTGCAAAGCGGCGACCAGGTGGAGATCATCACTTCCAGGCGCGGCGGCCCCAGCCGGGACTGGCTCAATCCTAACCTGGGCTACATCAAGTCGGCACGGGCGCGGCAAAAAATTCGCCAGTGGTTTCGTCGCCAAAGCCGTGAGGAGAATATTGCCCGCGGGCGCGAGATTCTGGGAAAAGAACTGCGCCGTTTGGGGCTGGCACAAAGCCGCTTCGAGAAAATCGCGCGCCTTTTTGACCACGAAAAAGTAGACGACTTTCTGGCTGCCATTGGTTGCGGCGACATACATGCCCAACAACTGGCCATGCGCGTCGTCCAGGTACGTGGAACCGAAGAGGAAGAAGATCTCAGGCTTCCGTTGACAGCACCCCTTACCGTGCCAGCGGGTGACGTGGTCGTACAGGGGGTAGGCGACCTGCTCACCAAGACGGCAGGCTGCTGCAATCCCTTGCCTGGCGACGACATCCTCGGTTACGTCACTCGGGGGCAAGGCGTGAGCATTCACCGGCAGGATTGCAAGAACCTGCTTTACCTGCTGGAACGGGACAGCGACCGGGTTATCGAGGTAGCGTGGGGGCCGGAAAAGCAGACCCTTCCCGTGGTCGTTATCATCCGCGCCTACAACCGAGGGGGCCTGCTTCGCGACATCGCTGGCTTGGTGGCCGACGAGGGTTGCAGCATGAGCGCTGTAAATATCACCACGCACAGAAAAGAACACATGGCGACGATCACAGCGACGCTCGAGATTTCCAGCGTTGCCCAGTTGAGCCGCATCCTTGCCCGGGTTGAGCGGCTACCTAACGTCGTAGATGCCCACCGTCAGACAGCTTAGGAAACCATGCTATCTGAAACACGACTCATTAGATTTCACGTCAACGGCGAACCGATAGAAGTAGAAATCGGCCCCAAAACCACGTTACTCCAGGTGCTGCGCGACCAGTTGCGGCTGGTGGGCACTAAGAATGGCTGCAACCATGGGCGCTGCGGCGCTTGTACGGTCATCATCAACGGCCAAGCCCAACAGTCGTGCATCATCCTGGCCCGGCGCGTTGAGGACAAGCACGTCGAGACTATTGAGAATCTGGCTCGCTACGGGGAGCTTCATCCGCTTCAGCGCGCTTTCATTGAGCATGGCGCCGTGCAGTGCGGCTTTTGCACGCCGGGTCTCATCATGTCTGCCAAGGCGCTGCTGGATCGGAAGCCCCGTCCCACCCGAGAAGACATCCTCGAGGCGCTGGAGCCTAACCTGTGTCGTTGCACTGGTTACAACAAGATCATAGAGGCGGTGGAGGCGGCAGCCAACGAACTCCGCGCCGAACGCGGCATGCGCCGATTTATCGGTACCAAACCCTTGCCACCTCGTGCCGCCGACTCTACGCTAAAAGTCGTCGGCCATTCGGTGGCGCGCCCCGATGCCCGCGACAAGGTCACTGGTGCGCCCATCTTTACCGACGACCTCTACCTCGAAGGTCTGTTGTACGCCAAGGTTCTCCGTAGCCAGTATCCCCACGCTCGCATCCTTTATGTGGACGTTAACAAGGCCCGACAATCGCCGGGCGTCGTCGCCGTCCTTACGGCCGACGACATCCCCGGCGAAAAGCACCATGGTCTGGTCATCAATGACTGGCCGGTACTGGCTTATGACAAAGTGCGCTATGTCGGCGATGCTGTGGCCCTGGTGGCTGCCGAGTCTGCAGAGGTCGCTGAGAAAGCTCTGGCTCTTATCGCAGTGGACTATGAACCTCTACCCGTCGTAGATTCGATCGTCACGGCGTTGAAAGCCGACGCCCCCCGCGTGCACCAGGAAACCGAAAGCGGCAACGTACTGAAACACATTGAGATACGGAAGGGGAGCACCGAGGAAGGCTTTGCCCAGTCCGATATCGTCTTTGCTCAAGTCTATCAGACGCCAATGGGCGATCACGTCTTTCTGGAGCCGGAGTGTAGCGTGGCCAGCCCCAATAAGGATGGCGGCATTACTGTCTACGTTGGTTCGCAGATCCCGTTTGCCGACCGGCGACAGATTGCAGCCAGCCTGGCTATGCCGGAGGAGAAAGTGCGAGTGATCCACATGGCCGTCGGTGGCGGATTTGGTGGCAAGGAGGACATCGCCGGGCAGATCCATGCCGCGCTGTTGGCTCAAGCCACTGGCCGGCCCGTCAAGCTGACCTACACTCGCCAGGAATCCCTCATTGCCCACCCCAAGCGACACGCTACGATCATCCGGCTCAAGACTGGCGTCACCCACGGTGGTCGCCTGATAGCTGTGGAGGCTCACATCCTGGGTGACTCTGGAGCCTATGCCTCTTTGAGCGATCACGTCATGACCCGCGCTGCTACCCATGCTGCCGGGCCTTACGACATACCTCACGTCAAAATAGATTGCGACGTGTTCTACACCAACAATCCACCGGCTGGCGCTTTTCGAGGTTTTGGCGCGACACAGGCGCACTTTGCTATTGAGACGCACCTGGACATCCTGGCTCAGCGCCTGGGCATGTCTCCCTTTGTCTTTCGCCAGCGAAACGCGCTGCGTGCTGGCGGTGTCACTGCTACTGGCCAATGGCTCACAGAGAGCGCCGGTCTACCCGCGACCATCGAACGGGTGCGTCTACAAGTCCGTGAGCTGGCAGGGGCAGACGCCACGGCCCCCCACGCGCCGCCAGGTCCCAACAAACGGCGCGGCTGGGGCATGGCCTGCGCCTACAAGAGCGTCGGCCTGGGCAATGGCGCTAACGACGTCGCCAGAGCGGTGGTGGAAATCACCGATAAGGGGATCGTGCGCGTACGGGCCGGCGCTGCCGAGATCGGGCAAGGGCTGGTGACAGTGCTGGCCCAGATAGCCGCCGAGGTACTGGGCGTAGCCCCCAGTCACGTCGAGGTAGTGCTGGGTCACACTGACCAGACGCCAGACTGTGGTCCCACCACTGCCTCCCGGCAGACCTACGTCACTGGCAATGCTGTGCGCCTGGCCGCCGAAGGATTGTGCCAGGAGTTGGCGGCTCTCGCCGCTGAGGAACTAAATGCCGCCCCGGACAACCTCGTTTTCCAGGATGGCCGGGTGATCAGTCCCGACGGGCGCTCAATGAGCTTCAGCGAAGCCGCAGGCATGGCGCGCCGCCAAGGGCGCACTCTGGAGACCTTTTACGAATACCGGGCGCCGGCCACCGCCCCCCTGGGCCAGCCGGGAGACGCTCACTTTGCCTACAGTTTTGGCACCCAGGCCGCCCAGGTAGAGGTGGACCTGACCACAGGCGAGGTAAGAGTGCTGCGCGTGGTCGCAGCACACGACGTGGGCCGAGCAGTGAACCCCATGGCCGTAGAGGGCCAGATTGAGGGGGGAATCATGATGGGCATCGGTTATGCCTTGACGGAAGAGTTCCGTGTCGATGGGGGTTTTGTCAAGAGTGACAACCTGGCGCGGTACAATATTCCGACCATCCGCCACACGCCGCAAGTCTATCCTATCCTCCTGGAATATCGAACCAGCGGGGGGCCTTTTGGGGCCAAAGGCGTCGGTGAAGTGACCACTGTCCCCACGGCGCCGGCCATCCTCAACGCCATCCACAACGCCTGTGGCGTGCGCCTCACCTGCCTGCCCGCCACGCCC
>CAYVPU010000012.1:16820-30686 GCA_964453885.1 uncultured Anaerolineae bacterium
GAGGACATCCTTTCTGACGTCGTTATCCCGCCCTTTGACAACACCTCCATGGACGGCTACGCCGTGCGTGCGGCAGACACCGCCGGGGCCAGCCCCGAGACGCCGGCAACGCTGCGCGTGGTGGCCGACATACCGGCCGGCACCGTGGCCAGCGTGCCGGTGGGGCCGGGCGAGGCAGCGCGCATCATGACCGGCGCGCCGCTGCCCGAAGGCGCCGATGCCGTCGTGCCGGTGGAAGAGACCGATAAATGGACTGACACCGGCCAGGAGCCCCGAGGCAAGGGTGCGACGGTCATGATCTTTAAAGCGGCGGAGGTGGGAGCCAATATCCGCCGTGCTGGTAGGGACATGCGGCCCGGAGAGTTGGTGCTGCCCAAAGGCTCCGTTGTCCGTCCGGCCGAGATCGCCGTGCTGGCCACATTGGGGCACAGTCGCGTGCCGGTGATTCGCCGCCCCCGCGTGGCGGTGCTGGCCACCGGCGATGAGTTGTTGGACATTGACGAGCCGCTGTCGCCGGGCAAGATCCGCAACTCGAATGAATACTCTAACGCCGCCCTGGTTGCGCGTTACGGCGGGGTGCCGGTGCGACTGGGTATCGCCCGCGATACCATGGCCGATCTGACGGCCAAGATCCACCAGGGGCTGGCCCAGGGTGTGGACCTGTTCATCACTTCGGCGGGCGTCTCGGTGGGCGACTATGACGTGGTCAAAGACGTGCTCAAGGCCGAGGGAGAAATTCGTTTCTGGAAAGTCAGGATGAAACCGGGCAAGCCTCTGGCCTTTGGTACTATCCAGGGTGTACCGCTCCTGGGGCTGCCGGGCAATCCCACCTCCTCAATGGTCTCCTTTGAGCAGTTTGCCCGCCCGGCCATCCTCAAAATGCAAGGCCGCACCAAACTGACCAAGCCGGCTGTTGAAGCGATCCTGGACGATCCACTCCGTCGCACCGACCGGCGCGGCTATCAGCGAGTCATCGTGCGCCGGGACGAGGACGGTCTCTATCACGCCGGGACGGCTGGCTTGCAGGTATCGGGCTTTATCAGCGCCATGGCCCGCGCCAACGGTCTGGCAGTCGTCCCGGAAGGCGAGGGCACGCTGCCACCGGGCACGTCGGTGAGAGTACAAATGCTGGACTGGCCGGAGGTGGAATAGTGAGTGGGGTGTCCATCGTTTCTGTGGTGGGCAAATCGGGCAGCGGCAAGACCACATTCCTGGAAAAGTTGCTGCCAGAGTTGAAACGCCGAGGCTACCGGGTGGCTACCGTCAAGCACGACGTTCACGGCTTTGACATTGACCAGCCCGGCAAGGATACATGGCGGCACGCCCAGGCCGGCGCCGAGGCAGTGGTCATTTCTTCCCCCCGGCGTTTCGCCCTCATCCAGCGCCTGGACGAGGAAATGCCCCTGGACGAGATCGCCAGCTATGTCCGGGGGGTGGACATTATTATGACCGAGGGGTACAAGCGAGGAGACAAGCCCAAGATCGAAATATCCCGCCGTGCAAAGTCTACCGAGCTGATCTGCGACGAAGAGGAGTTGATCGCCGTTGTCACGGATCAGAGATTTCCCCTGGATGTGCCTCACTTTGGCCTGGAGGACGTGGCTGGGGTAGCGGATCTGTTGGAGGACAAGTTTCTGAAGGGTTGACTTGAGAAACGATCATCCCAGATGTCTGGCGACCAACTCAAAAAGACGCTCCAGCCCGGAGCACTGTGCTGTACGCTCAGTACAGTGTAAAAACTGTGCAGATTCAAAGCCACAGAGTCCAGATAAATGTCTTGGTCACTCATTCCTGGAGATGCGGAGTGTTCGAGCCAATGCCTCAGATCGTTCCTTATCGAGTGCCTTCCGTCGCTTGCGGCGGGATTTCTGCTCTGTCTTTTGTCCCGACCGGGACATAGCCTCTTGCAGGGCCAGTTCGACCTTCGTGGGGACATCCTCTTCCTCTTCTTCATCCCCTTCCGGCCCGTCGAACGGCAGATCCTTCATGCTGAGCTCGATCTGGTTTTTGCGCGGATTCACGCTGACCACCCGGACCTCAACTTTTTCCCCCACCGACACATACTCGGCCGGATCTTTGACATAACCCTGGGCGATCTCACTCACGTGCACCAGTCCATCGCGCTCGACGCCAATGTCCACGAAAGCACCAAAGCGAGCCAGCCGGGTCACCTTGCCGGTCAGCACCGTGCCTGGCTCCAGGTCCTCCATGGTGTGCTCTGGCGGCTCGACCATCGTCAGGCTGATGCGGCCTTGCTGGAGGTCTACCTTTTGCACCCAGACCGTGATATCGTCTCCTTCGTTGACCACGTCGGTCACACGATTGACCCGTCCCTCCCGCAGTTGGGAGATGTGTACCAATCCATCCCGTCCCACGCCAATGTCCACGAATGCCCCAAAGAGCTCCGCCCGGACGACCTTGCCCCGCAATTTCATTTTGGGCCGTAAATCCCGGAAGTCCTTGGGATGTGCTTCAGAGTTCATTGTCTCTTGATTCGGTTCTTTTGTCATATCTCTCCTTCACTAACATTGTGCTTACCTAGCGATTATTATTATACTCCGTGAGACGCCAAGTGTCAATCACCGAAACCGATCGTCTGACTTTTTGGACCGGACTTTTCCTTTGGCTTGTGCCAGCCAACCTACACGCTCCACTGGAGGCTGGTCAAACTCTGGTACATAGGGCTTGATATCCAGCAGAGGCGTTCCGTCCACAATGTCCACGTTTTTTATGTGCAGAATGTTTTGTTCAATGTTTAGCAGTTTCACGACGGATAATCCAATGGGGTTGGGACGCTTTGGAGCTCGGGTGGCAAAAACCCCGTGTGGCTGGGAATCCATAAAGGGGATGACAACGAGTTCCGACTTTTGGACTCGGTGGAAATGGTAGAGCAAAATGATGTGGGAAAAGCCTTCCAAGTCTTTCAAACCTTTGACGAATTCAGGAAAAATCTCAATGGTGCCCCGAATCTTGGCCGCCCCTGGGGGTTGGATGGGCATTCCTTTGGTCTCTTTGAACGGGCTATGAACGATGCCAATTGGCCGATAACATATTTGCATTTTCTCGAACCCTCGGAATTTGATTGGTGCGGCTGACTTTACTTTGTCTCGTCTGGTCAGTGTGGTATACTGCAAGATGGCTGGCGAGCTAGGTCTGCTCCTCGCCGAGGAGCAGGCTGACTGGGCCATCATCCGGGCCACGACAGAGGGCGAGCCCATTTCTAATTTTACCTTGCTCCAGTGGCAGCCACACCCGGAACGTGCTGCCCTCGTTTGGTTGGCTCTTCACTTCGATCCTGCCTCCGTGCAGATCCACAATCTCCTTGACAATGGCTAGCCCCAACCCAGTGCCGGGGATGTTTAAACTACCGATGCGCTCACCACGATAAAAGCGCTCGAACAAGTGTGGCATGTCTTCCGGTTCGATGCCCATGCCGGTATCCCGGACCTGCAGGCAGGCCTGCCTGCCCCCTTTGTCCAGGCAGGTAGTGACCTGCACCTGGCCGGAGGGCGTATAGTTTATGGCGTTTCCCACCAGGTTGGTGACCGCCTGCGCCAACTGGTTCCGATCAGCCCACACAGGGGTTAGACTCGCACTGCGCTGGAAGCTCAGTTCCAGGCTGGCCGCTGCCGCGCGCGGCTGGTGGGCGATGACGACCTCCTCGACTACGGCATTCAAGTCTACCGAGGCAAACTGTACATTTTCTTTGCCCACTTCCAACCGTGAGAGGTTCAGGATGTCTTGGACGAGATCTGTCAGACGGTCGGACTGCTCTTTGATGATAGTCAGGAACGAAGCGTGTTTTTCGGGTTGACCGTGTTCCAACAGGTGCAAGTATAGGCGAAGGTTAGCGATCGGGGTGCGCAGTTCATGGGAGACGTCGGTGACAAACTTGGACTTGAGCCGGTCGAGTTCCTTGAGTTGCTCGTAAGCTTTGACGAGTTCGTGGGTGCGTTCGGCTACCCGCTCCTCCAGCTCAGCAGCGTGACGCTGAACCTGCCTGTATAGCTCCGCGTTGTGGATGGCAATGGCTGCGGCATTGGCCAGGGGTTCCAGGTGCTTGGCGTCCTCGGCAGAGAAATGACCGGGGGTATCGCCATCCAGCCGCAGCAGGCCCAGGACGCGGTCGTGCAGGCAGATGGGTACGGAAATGTGCGACCTGACCCACGCTGTGTCCTCAACTGATAACCAACGGGGTTCCTGGTGAGTATCGTGGATGACCTGGAATTTCTGCGACTGCACAACCTCGGCATCCAACGGAAAGTCGGCCAATGACTGTGCCAGACGGGAAATGAATTCCTCGCTACCGTAAGACTGGTAGCCTTGCCAGCGGGCGATGCACAAGACATCATCTTTCAGCAACATGATGTGGGCCGTGCTATAGGGAACGATGCGCTGTGCCTGGTGTAGGACCTCGTCCAGCACAGCTTCGTGGCCAATCTGTGAGGCGAGCGCGAGAGTCACCTCTGCCAGCGTTTCGGCCAAAAGGCGCTGCTCACGTTCGGCCTCTAGCAGGCGTTTTCGCTCTGCTTCTGCTCGTTTGCGCTCCGTCAGCTCTTGCTGTACCACGGTGTAGAGGCGGGCATTCTCGATAGCACTGGCCGCAGAAGCAGCCAGCGGCTCCAATAGCGTCAAGTCTGCTGTGTTGAAGCGGTTAACTCTTTCATCCACCACCTGGAGTATACCGATCACATCCTGTCTGACACGAAGGGGGACGCTGAGAATTGAACGCAGTTTCAGGCCAGTCTGCTGGTCTACGTCCTTGAAGTGGCGCTCGTCGGCCTGTGTGTCTGACACGATCAGGCTCTCGCCGTGGCGAGCCACCCAGCCGGCAAACCCCTGTCCCTGTGCCAGTCGCCAGCCGCGTACGACGTCGCTTCTTGGATCAGTGACCTGCCGGCAGACCAGTTCGCTCGTCTGTGGGTCGATCAGCCATACTGAGCAGGCGACCACATTCAACAGACGGCGCACCTCTTCCAGGACAATGACGAGCACCTTGTCCAGTTCGAGGGTGGAACTGAGTGTCTGGCCGGCGCTATGGAGCAGGGCCAACTCACGGTTGCGCTGCCGCAGTGTCTCCTCGGTCACCAGGCGTTCCTCCAGGTTATGGCGCAGTGCTAGCTCTGCCCGCTTGCGCTCGGTGACGTCAATGCCGGTGCTAATGACGTACTCGACAGAGCCGCTGTCGCCGAGGAGCACGGTGTTGGACCAGGCAATCAGCCGATGGCTCCCGTCCTTTGTGACCCAGTGATTCTCGTACTCGTTCGGGGATTGGCCTGCCAGGAGTTCCGCAAAGACAATTTTGAACGGCTCCACCTCTTGCGAGGTCAGGAATAGGTCCCAGACAAGCCTTTCTTTCACCTCTTCGGACGAGTAACCGGTTGTCTGCTCACAGGCTCGGTTAAAGCGGACGATTCGGCCTTCCCGGTCGAGGACCACCACCAGGGCACCAGCAGTATTGAGGACTTTGAGGGCAAAGTCGCGCTTGATCCTCAGCGCCTGCTTTGTCCGCTCGCGCCTGGCGACGACTCTTGACACGAGGGCGCCAAATGTAACAAAACATGCGAGCATGACCAATCGTACATAGAACTCACTTCTGGGCACGTCAGAGATCAGTAGTTCCCAGAATGCCCTATCATAAAAGAGGAGATAGTCTAAAATGGCGTCTACGATCCAAAAAAGCAGCCCAAACCCAATTGAAACAGCAATAGACTTGTGTTCAGTTTTCATAGGAAATCACCGCATCTCATTTCCTTCTCAACTTTTACTATCTTGTCCCTTCTCCAAACTCCACTTTCGTGTCCATTGCCCCAACTCTTGTTTCCGCTCGCGCCAGTCGGGGATGTGGCGGCTCAATACCAGGTGGTAAACCCTTTTGGCTAACTGCGATCCTGTTGGCCAGGACTGCCCGCTGATCAGGTGATCGGTTCCTCCTTAGCTTGATCACGTCAACTCGCGGCCACCGGTGATGTTGTACGCCTGGCCGGTGATGAAACTGGCCTCGTCCTGCAACGGCAGTCTACAAAACTAGCGCAAGTCAAGACTCTACTCCAGTCCTCGGTCTTTGACCTCATAAATAGTCACGCCCTCATTTTGGAAGACCACTTTTAGATGGCCACTTTCCATCATGCGGTCAAACTTTTCCAGGCCAGCGACGTTGTAATAGTTGCGCTCCAACTGGCCGATATAGATGTAGCGGATGTGCAGATCATCAATGATCCGCTTTGCCTGAGGAATGTTGGTACCATTGAACAGGGTTTCAGCGTCTCGGCTGCGCGGGCCGGTCTGCGAGCCCCAGCGCTGTTCCCCCTGCTGGTGATGGCCCAGCAGCATGGGCAATCCGGTGTAAGAGGCCACCCGCCCACCGTGCTCGCGGTAGTAAGCCAGGGGCGCCTCGGCCACCACCGGCGTGCCTTGCACGTTCTCTTGCAGCCAGCGGATCGCCTCATAATCCCACCAGAGTTCGATGGGGTGGTCCTCGTCGGGCCAGGAAAAGTGGCCCACCGTCATAAAGGCCAGGCCATCCAGTGTGCCGACCGCTGGCCGCGCGCCGGGGAAACGATCGCGCACCCGCACCGGGGTACCCAGGACCGGATAGACCAGGCTGCCAAAGAGGAGTAATGCCAGAGCCGCCGTCCACAGGCTCCAGCTCACCGCCGACCGCCAGCGCTTGACGGCTTCCCACATCCGGGGCAGCGCCGCGCCCAGCCCCAGGCCGAACAGCACCCACACCTGGATGTAGAACTTGAATAGCGTGTTCATGCGAAAGGACGAGCCGCCGGCCAGGTGATCTTTTAGATAGAATATCTCGACGCCCAGCAACACCAGTAGCCCGGTGAAAACCAACACGCCGATGAACTGATCGTCGGATGCCAGCCGCCAACGCAACAGGAGCAACCCAGCCAATGCCACCGGCAGCAATAGCAGGGCCGGCACCGGGAACTTGAAGGCCGCCAGCGCCACGGAGACGGCAATCAGCGCCATCAGGCCCCACAGAGTCGCCTGGTAAGCAGCCGTCGGTCGGCGCACCAGAGCGCTGTAAAGCTCCGACCAGCGAGGCAGCGTCTCCCAGCGGAGCAACAACAGCCGCAGAAAACGCAGCGCACCCGGCCAGCGGCCTCGCCGCCGCAACTCGACCAGGATGAAGGACAGAGCCAGGAAGAGAAACAAGCCCCAGATAGCCAGGAACGGCCCCAACTGCGTCTTGGTGCGGGTGATAGCCAGGCCCACGCCACCCAGGGCTGTCGCCTTGTAATAGACAAAGAATGGCCGGTACAAAGCCAGCGCAACCGCACCTACTACTCCCGTGATCACGCCGGAGATGATCAAGTTGCCCCAGCCGCCCTTCCACGGTCTGTCCTGAGCCCTTCGACTTCGCTCAGGATAAACCCTGTCGAAGGGCCACCGCACGGCGAACAGCGTCAGAAACAGCAGCCCGACAGCCATGGGCAAATCCCACGTGTTAATCACAGCCACAGCCCCAAGAACCAGTGGCAGCACAACCCACGTTACGATTTGAGATTTGCGATCTGCGGTCTGCGATTTGCGAACCAGGCTTAGCAGCAACGCGATAAAGAGGATGGTGAACGGGATATTGATCATGTGCGGGTGCAAATCGGCAAAGAGGAAACTGAAAAAGGGAAACTCGTTGATCGTCTCCGGGATGACCCGCGTCGGTCCCCAGTAGTCAAAGCCAGGAAAGATCGTTTCGGTGGTGATGACATGACCTAGCCCGGTAGCCGCGCGCACCAGGTATTGTAGGCCAGGGATGCCGCTCTCGAAGGCCCTTTGTCCTGGGGCCAAAGGACCCAGGGCGCTGTCGCTCAAACGACCTAGCCGGTCTATTATCTGGACGGCCCCGGCAAGGTTGCCAATGACGGCGATCAACCCGGCGGCAATCAGCCCCGCCGCTTTTGCCATGCTCTCTCCCCGGCGGACGGTCAGGTTGTAGGCCACCGAGAAGGCGTTTCCCACCGTCAGGGCAAAGAGCAGCGGCACCGAGAGGTTAAAAGCTACCTCGGGCGCGATGCCGGTGAGGCGCATGAGCAGCGTCATGAGGAACTGGCCATAGTAGTAGTAGTTCAGGTAACCGTGGGCAAAGTAAGGGTCGTGGGGCGGAAAATAGGCGCTTTTGAGCGAAGCGTTGATGTAAGCGATCTCCATCGACTTTTCGCCGCCAAGCCAGGGCTGCCACAGGTCTGGGTTGAGCACCCGGATAAAGACAAAGGCCAGAAAGGCCAGGGCAAACAGCCCTTCCTCAAAGAGCAGTAGTCGCGCATTGTCTTTCCAGAAGGCAAGCATCTCGCCCTTGCGACGGCGGAAGAGAAACGCGCTGAACGCGACCAGCAGCGCCAGCGCCGCCAGGGTGAGGGGCAGGCCGTTGCGCAGCAGCCGCAGGCTAGACGGCAGCCACACCAGGTAGCCCAGAATGACCAGCCCCAGGCCTTTGCCCAACAGATGGCCCCGGTCGCGGAAGCGATGAAAGACGGTGTACGTCACCGGCCAGGCAGCCAGGGCAACGACCTCCACGGCCAGCCACCAGAGCAGAACGGCTACCAGCGGCGAGCGGTTGGCGACCGCGTTCCACCGAAAGTCGTTCACGACGGGTAGTTCTTCAACCGGCTCGTCCAGCAACAGACCCGTTTCTTCCACTGGCTGGCGAGACTGCGGCAGAGGAGTGCCGGTGAGCGAGGCGCGCAGCTTGGCCATCAGGGGCAACTCGCCCACATAGCCGGGCATCGCGCCGACCCAACTGCCGCCCAACAACGACTCCCACTCCTGGTCGGTCAGATCACGCACTTTGCGAAAGATGATCGGCTTGGGATGATCGTAGACGGTAAAGCTCTCGTCGGCGGCCTGGTCAGACAAGACCAGCGGCCCCAGGCGTGGTGGCGTCTCGAACTCGACGGCCTTTTCAAAGCCCAGCTTTTCGGCAAAGAGAAGTTCATAGTACCGGGTAGACATGGGATAGCGTTCAGGCAGGTTGGGGATGGAACGATAGAGCCGGTTGGTTGCCAGGGCCACGTAATCACACCGCCCCAGCATAGAGCGGATCAGATCGTATTTCTGCGCCGTATCATCTTCGTACATCGGCATCGGCGTGACCTCGTATCCGCGCATGTGACGGTTCTGGTTCTGGAGACCCTTGGGCAATTCGTCATCCCAATGCTCGGCGCAGATAACTGATCCATCCGGCACGTGGTCATAGATCCACCTGGAAGCTGTGATCCAGCTATGTTCGGTGCCATAGACACCGTTGACAAAGGCGATGGCCCAGAGGATGGCTCCAATGAGAGAGATACTAATTACAAGAGATGCCAGTCTGGAAAAGGGCCAGTTGGGAGGTTGGGAGGTTCCACTCTCCCGCTCTTCCACCGATTTGGCAAATCGGTCTACTCTTCCATTCTTCCATCTCACCAGCAAGCCAGCGCCAAAGACGATCCACAGCGGCGTGACGGGCGCCATGTAACGCATGAACTTGGCCAAAAAGAGACCGGTGAGGCCAAAGTAGGACCCGATCCAGGAGAGGATGATCCATTCGCCAGGGAGGGCGCGTCGGCGCAGCGCCCGGATCAAGGCCCAGAAGAATCCAGCAACGGCGACCACGCCCAGCGGCCAGCCCATGCCCCAGCGGATCTGCTGCTCGATGAAATAGATGTACGGCAGCGTGCCCCGGTACTGCCGGGTAAACGGCCAATCTCCTGCCCCGCTGACCATGCCGCCCTGCTCGGTGACGACGGCCTGCCAAAAGTTCTTGAAATCGAGAAAGACGTAGGGCGATGTGATAGCAAAGCTGGCAAAGGCCACCAGCCCGGCGATGAGGAGATGCCAGAGGGCCTGTCGCCGCGCGTGGGGGCGCTCTTTCTCCGGCGACTGGCGAACGGCGATGATGACAGCGACGACGGGCGCCAGAGCGATGGGGGCGGCGCTGAACTTGCAGGCCACAGCCAGCCCTGCCCCCAACCCGGCGACCACCGCCGCGCCGGCTGTGCGATCTTGGGCCATGCAGATGGCCCCGTAGAGTGCCAGGAAGGTGAACGTGGCCGAGACCGGGTCCACGGCAAAAAAGTGCGCCAGTTGAATCTGGAGGACAGTAAAGGCAGAAAAGGCAGCCGCCAGCAGGCCAGCCTGCTTCCCGTACAACCGCCGTGCGATGAGATAGATCAGGTAGATGGTGGCTGTGTCGGTGAGGGCCATGAGCATCCGGCCCACGTAGGATATGTCGGGCACGTGATTGGCTCGAACGAGCGTCTCTGCCACCTCTGGATTCAGGCCCATCTCCCGCGCTTTGAGACCCAGTTCGTGAAGGCCGTTGGCCGCCCCCACCAGTACGTAGAGCGGAAAGTGGCCGTAGGTGTAACTGCGCTGCGTCTGGCTTATGACGTCCCACAGCGGGTTGAGCGGCGATTGGCGCGGATCCAGTGCTGTCTCCAGGTCTTTGGGCCAGTGAATGGTGGGCGCATAATTCGCCGTTGTGGAGCGCTCGTCGGGATGAGCCAGTTGGCCCTCGTCCCACTGAATGTTGTACAGCCGCAGCAGCGCCCCGGCCACGACGATGACCAGGAGGATCAGCGAGTGCCAATCAAAACGAGCCCGTACTTTGTCATTGGCGGGCGGAATGGTCGGCGGGGCGATCTCTGAAACGTGTTCCGGCATCATTTCTGTGCCTGCTTTGTCGTTAGTGGTAGCGCTCTCCAAAAACCTGCTCCTTACTGTGGACGGGGGATTAATACCGCAACGTGCACAGTCGACATTTGGGTGCCGACTGTGCAGAGGATGCACTGCCCCACCGGTGCGACGATGGAGAATGTTGTATCGCCCGAGCAGCGAATCAGTTCACTGCGGGCAAAGCGCAGTTGCGCGACCAGGGGACGAGCCACTGCCTCCTCCTCGAAGAGATCTATCCCGTGTTTGGGCTACGCGGAGGACCCGCGCGGACAATTGCTTCCAGATCGGCAATGAACTGGCGGAGATCGCCCAATTCGTTACCCAGGACTTCGTACACGCGAACAGGGTCCACGTCCATGTAACCGTGTACCACCCGATTGCGAAAGGCGTTCATCTCCAGATAGGTCTGCAGGTGTTCCGAGGGAAACAAACCTTGCCCGGCCAGAACCTCCAGCACCTCCTGGTTGTCAGCCGGCGCGCCGAGGCGCCACCGCGCCACAATGTGGGAGCCAACATCAAACAGGGCTTCGATGCTCACCTGAAGGAGATGCTTGGCCGTCTCCAGGTTTCTGAAATCGCGGATGAACTCGGCCAGTTCTTGGGTTGCCAGCCACTCCAGCCGCTCTAATCCGTTCTCCACAAATCGGAAGCGCTCACGAACTCGGTCGAGATCCAATTCCATAAGCTTGCTCCAAAGATCGAAAGTAGTCACGCAAGTCTGCCTTCCGCCGCCAGGCAAAGTCCCGCTGGACACGCAGGGTGGCCTCAATAAAGTCTGAGACAATTACTGGGTCCCGCTCAAAGATGACTCGGCCTCGAACCGCAGCGAAGCGAAGGCGTTGGTTGGCCCGATTGAGATTAACCACATCCACTCGGACGCCCAGCGCCCGGCGGGTGTTCACTTCCAGGGCCAGCTCAGCCTTGAGGTCTACGTCCCCATCGAACAGGACGCCCAGGTCCACGTCGCTGCGGAGCGTGGCCAATCCATTGGCTTGCGAGCCGAAGAGAAAGACACCCACGACGCGCGGATCGGCCTCAAAAAGTGGGAGCAGGGCCGCCAGATGCAGGCGGATCACCTCATTCTCTGTCTCTATCTCTCTCACGTCTCATCCCCCAGCTGCAGCACGGTCATGAATGCCTCTTGTGGAATCTGTACCTGGCCGATCATCTTCATGCGCTTTTTGCCCTTCTTTTGCTTTTCCAGGAGCTTTCTCTTGCGGGAAACATCGCCGCCGTAACACTTGGCTAGTACGTCTTTGCGCAACGCCTTGACGTTAGCCCGGCTGATGACGCGGCTGCCGACGGCGGCCTGGATAGCCACGGGGAATTGTTGACGCGGGATAACCCGTTTCATCTTGCTGACGAGCCGCTGCCCCTTGCGGTACGCCTCGCTGCGGTGGACGATGACCGAAAGGGCATCCACGGGCTGACCAGTCACCAGCACGTCCAGTTTCACCAGATCGGAGGGGCGGTAGCCCTCAAAGGTGTAATCCAGCGAAGCGTAACCGCGCGTGCAGGATTTCAGTTCATCGTAAAAATCCACCAGGATCTCGCTCAGGGGGATGTGGTAGGCAAGCAGCACCCGCTTTTCGTCCAGGTATTCCATCTTGGCGAACTCGCCGCGCCGGCCGGTGACCAGTTCCATGATCGGGCCAATGTAGGCGGAGGGGGTAAAGATAGTGATCTCCATCCACGGCTCGCGGATCTCTTCGATCTCGTTCTCCGGGGGCAATCCAGCAGGGCTGTCTATGGTGATAGCCTCGCCGTTCTTCTGGAGGACCTCGTATTCCACGCTGGGCGCGGTAAAGACAATGTCCAGGTCATATTCTCGCTCCAGCCGCTCCTGGATGATGTCCATGTGAAACAGGCCCAGAAAGCCACAGCGGAAGCCAAAACCCAGCGCCTGAGAAGTCTCCGGCTGGTAGAGCAACGAAGCGTCATTGAGATGCAGCTTTTCCAGCGCATCGCGCAGCAGGGTATAGTCCTCTCCCTCGGCGGTATAGATACCGGCAAAGACCATCGACTTGGCCGGGCGGTAACCAGGCAGCGGTTCGGCCGCCGGGTTGGCATCGCCGGTGAGCGTGTCGCCCACGCGGCAGAATCGCACTTCTTTGAGGCCGGTGGCCACATAGCCCACCTCGCCCGCCGTGAGGCGCTCCACCGGCTCCATGCCCGGACGAAAAACTCCCACTTCGATAGGCTCTATGCGCTGCTGGGAGGACATGAGGTATAGTGGCTGCCGGGTCTCGATGGCACCATCTACCACGCGCACGTAGGCCACGACGCCTTTGTAAGAGTCATAGTGGAAATCAAAAATGAGCGCGCGCAAAGGCGCGTCTGGCTGCCCTGCGGGCGGCGGCGTGTTGGTCACGACCGCCTCCAGAACCTCGTCTGTGCCGATGCCCTCTTTGGCCGAGACAAAGATCACGTCCTCGATCGGAATGCCAAAAATGTCCTCGACCTCCTGGGCCACCTCCTCCGAACGAGCCGAGGTGAGGTCAATCTTGTTGACAGCCGGCACGATCTCTAGATCCTGATCCAGGGCCATGTAGAGATTCGCCAGCGTCTGGGCCTCGACGCCCTGGGAGGCATCCACGACCAACACCGCGCCCTCACAGGCAGCCAGGGCGCGCGAAACCTCGTAGGCAAAGTCTACGTGGCCCGGCGTGTCTATCAGATTCAGCTCATACTCGTGGCCGTTGGCGGCCTGGTAGGTCATGCGCACGGCCGAGGCTTTGATGGTCACGCCTTTTTCCCGCTCCAGGTCCATGGTATCGAGGACCTGGTCGGTCATTTCGCGCTCGGTAAGGGTGCCGGTGCGCTCCAGCAGACGGTCGGCCAGGGTGGATTTGCCGTGGTCAATGTGAGCAATGATACAGAAATTACGAATAAACTCCTGGGATGGCATGTTGGTTTCCAACTTTTTGCATCCGTTCAGGGGGTAGACCAGAAACCGGGTTTTTGGTGCTCCCCAGGCAGAGTAGCATTGCTTGCAGGTGCTTCTCCCCTGCCAGGAATGTCCTCCTGTACAAAAAACCCGGTTTCTTGCCCCCCGGTGAACGATTACAACTTTTTCCAGATGGCTATTTTGCATAGGATTATACACGATTTCCAGGGAAAAGAAAAAAAGTCGTGTCCTGCCTGCAGCAATGAAGAATAGTGCGAGCATGAACATCGCTCAGGACTGTTAGTCGGTTT
>CAYVPU010000013.1:0-8320 GCA_964453885.1 uncultured Anaerolineae bacterium
TTATGCCGACAACACCGCCATCACGCCAAAGCGACCGGTGCGACCCTTTTCGGCGCGGTGGGAAAAGAACTCCTCGGTGTGGCAGGCCGTGCAGAGCCCCGCCACCTCCACCTGGCCGACGCCGCTTGCTTCCAACTGCCGGCGATTCGCCGCCCACAGGTCCAGGTGGATCGGGCCGCTGGCCTGGGAAAGCAGCCAACCTTCGCCCTCCTGAAAGCCGGCCCGTACCTGCGCCGCCACCTCCGGGCCTACTTTGTAGCAGCAAGGGCCAATGGACGGGCCTATGCCGGCCACTACCTCGGCCGGGCGGCTGCCGAAAGCCTGGGTCATGGCGCGCACGGCCTCGACTGCAACCCCTCGCACCGTGCCGCGCCAGCCAGCGTGGGCCAATCCAAGAACCCGGCGGGCAGGATCGTACAGCACCAGCGGCACGCAGTCGGCAAAGCGTTGCATCAGCGGGATGCCGGGCTGGTCGGTCAGCAAGACGTCGGTAGCTGGCCGCACGCGCCCGCGATCTTGCGGGCCGATCAAAGCCACGCTCGCGCCATGCACCTGGTAGCCGCCGGCGATAGAAGCCAGGTCTGCGTCCATCGCGCGGCAGATACGGCGGTGGTTTTCCGCCACGGCAGCCGGGTCATCGCCCACCGTGTGAGCGGTGTTGAGCGTGGCAAAGGGAGACGCGCTGACCCCACCCAGCCGGGTAAAGACCCCGTGCCGCATTTCGCCGCTCTCGACAAAACACGCCAGCGATTCAAACTGGTAATAGGCCAGACCGTTGTCACTGAACCGCAACAAAGCATCTCTCCCCAACGGAACACGCAATACGCAATACGCACCAAGTGTAACACAAAAGGGAGAGAATAGCAAAACTCTCCATTTGTGGGAGCAGGTTGGTTTTCCTGAAAATGTGGTATAATAGCTCCACTATGGCCAACCCTTCCGCAGACCTGCACCAGGAACAGACGGCTGACTATCGCACCTTTGACCTGTCAGGCGACCATTACGCCCTTGGCTACCAGATGGGAAAGGCGACGCCGATGCGTCAGGTGGAAACCTGGCGCGACCGAGAGACGGAATTGGCCTTTGCCCGCGCCTGCGCCGAGGCTGTGCGCCGGTTTCACCCAGCGCTGCTGGACGAATTCCGGGGCTACGCGGCGGCGCAGGGCCGCGCCTGGGAAGAGGTGCTGCCTCACTTTTCTCTCAACCTGCCGGAAGGGACGCTCAGCGGCTGCGCTACCCTCGTCCGCCGCCTGCCGGACGGCCACGTGCTGGCCGCCCGCAACTATGACTTTCTCTACAGCCAGAGACAACGTTATCTGCGGCTACTGTCACCGGCTGGTTATCCGGCCTCGCTGGGCACGCAGGCAGGGCTCATCAGCAGTTGTTACGACGGCGTCAACAGCCACGGATTGTTCGTCGCGCTGCATCTCATCCGCGCCCAGACTGCCGAGAACGTGCCCCCCGGCGTGCCATTCTACCTCGTCCCGCGCATCCTGCTGGAGACGTGCTGCACAGCGCGGGAGGCCGTCTCGCGGATCCAAGAGATGCCGCACCTGTTTCCTTTCAACTATCTCCTGGCCGACGCGGACGACATGTTTGCCGTGGAGGTTTACCCCGGCCGCGTGCGCGTCCGAGAGCCAGCCGACGACAGCCTCGTCGTGACCAACTATTACGCCCGGCCCGACATGCACTCCCTGCATGGCCGCCGCAACCTGGCGGCCCAGATCGAGCGCGTCCGCTGGATCGAGACCCGCATAGCCGAGGACCGCGTGACCGATGCCGCCGAAGGATGGGCCTGGGCGCAGTGCCTCCTGCGCGATCATTCAGTGCCCATGTGCTGCCACCAGCCTACGCAGGCCACCCTTTGGGCCCTCGTCGCCGACCTGACCACCCGTCGGGTTGCGTACTGCCTCGGCGCGCCGTGCCGCAACGAATTTCAGGAGTGGGGCTGGCCGGAGGAGAGAGGGGGAGAGGGGGAGATAGAGAATGGAGGATAGAAAAAGTGTGCGAGGCTTTAACGTTGCTTCGCACACCTTCAACATGATTACTTTCCCCGCCAGCCGTCCTGGACGCTACATCGTTTAAGCAGTCTTGTCTCGTCCTTCCAGGAACGCTTTGTGATTCGCCTCGACGTATTTGGGTTTGAGGCGCTGGCCAATGACTTGCAGCCAGGCCTCGACTGGCACGTCCACGTGGTTGCTTAGCGCGCCCAGGAGCGCGGTGTTGGCCATGCGAGGGTTGCCCAACTGCTGTGCGACGGCCAGGCCCTCGACGAACGTGACTTGCCCGGTGCGTGCGCGTAGGGCCGCCTCAATGTCCGCTAGACTGGGATAGGTCAGGTCGCCGGAGCTGACCGATAGCGGGTCAATGGTGTGAGGATCGGCCAGGACCACGCCGCCGGGGCGCAGCCAGTTGACCCAGCGGGCGGCTTCCAGCGGTTCAAAGGCAACCAAAAAATCCACCTCGCCCGGGGGCGAGACGGGCGAGAATACCTTTTCGGCCCATCGGACGTGGCTTTCCACCACGCCACCCCGCTGCGAAAAGCCGTGAATTTCGGATTTCTTGGCATCGTAGCCGGCAACCAGGCCCACCTGGGCCACGATGTCGGACGAAGTCAACACCCCTTGCCCGCCCACGCCGGCGAGTAGAAAGTTTATTGGTTTCACGTTGCTCACTCCTTTACTACCTACCACGAGTCCTGCCTCACATCCTTACCCCGTGCCGTTCTACCAGGCAGATGCGATGACCACGTGCAGTACCTGGTCAGCATGATGCCACCGCAAGCGAGCCAGGAACTTGTCAGTCCATTGTGTCCCATCTGCACCTCAATTTGCTGCTTCTGCCACCAGTCCCGCCCCCGCTTTGTAGATGGCGTGGAGGGGGCATACTTGCAGGCATATATCGCAGCCGACGCACATGAGCGGGTCAATGACGGCTTTATTCTTGCCGTTCTTGGGGAAAATCTCCTCGCTCTTGAGGATAGCCGGGCAGCCGACGCGGAAGCAGACACCGCAGGCGGTGCAGGCCTCGGCGTCCACCGCCACCACCGGCTTGGGGCTGTACCCTTTGATGAGCACGCAACCCCCGTGTACGACAACGACCGTCGGCTCATCTTTGGCCACTGCCTCTTTGATGGCCTTTTCCACCCCTTTCTGATCGAAAGCGTCCACTGTCCAGACGTGTTTGACGCCCAGCGCGCGCACCACTGGCTCGATCTCAATCTGGGCACCAGGGTTCTCCTGGCCGCCGGTCATGGCAGTGGTATAGTTGTCCAGCACGATAGTGGTGACGATACCTTTGTTGTAGACGGTGCTGGCCAGGGGGGCCAGACCCGAGTGGAAGAAGGTGCTGTCGCCGATGACGGCCACGAATTTCTCCTCAACGCCAGCCTGACCCATGCCGTGGGCCATGCCCAGCCCGGCGCCCATAGAAAGGATGGTGTCCATGGCGTTGAACGGCGGCAGCACACCAATGGAGTAGCAACCGATGTCGCCGCTGACCCGCAGCTTTTGCTTGCGCAGCGCGTAAAAGACGCTGCGATGCGGACAACCGGGGCAGAGCGCCGGCGGACGATGGGGCATGTCCAGGCTCACGGCCAGCGGTTCGGTGGTCTCGACGGGAGCAGGTGCCTCGATCAGTCCCGCCCCGACAGCGGCCCGGCGCACGATTGGGACAGAGAATTCACCGGTCAGGGGAAAGACGTCTTTTCCGGCGTCCACGCGGATGCCAGCCACCTTGATCTGATCCTCAAAAAAAGGATCCAGCTCTTCGATGACGATGAGCTTTTCCACGCCTTCGGAGAGTTGGCGGATCAGGCCCATGGGCAGCGGATAGCTCATGCCCAACTTGAGGTACGACACATTGCCAAAGACCTCACGGGTATACTGGTAGGCTACGCCGGTGGCGACGATGCCCAGCCGACGGTCACCCCACTCCAGACGGTTGATCGGCGCCGTCTCGGCCCACTCGGCCAGCCGCCGCAGGCGCTCCTCGATGATGGGGTGTCGCTGGCGGGCGTGAGCTGGAATGATGACGTACTTTTGGGGGTCGCTGGGGAAAGTCAGGTGATCGTCTTCCTCTTTGGAGCGCGCCTGGGGGGATGCCCTGCCCACCTCGACAGGTGACTTGGAGTGGGAAAGTCGGGTGGTGGAACGGAGCAGTACCGGCGTATCGAATTCTTCGCTGAGTTCCAGTGCTATGGCGATGAAATCCTTGGCCTCCTGGCTATCCGAAGGCTCCAGGCAGGGCACTTTGGCAAAGCGGGCGTACTGCCGGTTGTCCTGCTCGTTCTGCGAGCTGAACGTGCCAGGGTCATCGGCGCTGACGATCACCAGCCCGGCCTTGACGCCGGTGTAGCTCAACGAGAAGAAAGTGTCGGCCGCGACGTTGAGCCCGACGTGCTTCATGGCCGCCAGAGCGCGCGCACCCACCAGCGCCGCGCCGGCTGCCGCATCCAGGGCCACTTTCTCATTGCTGGCCCACTCGGCCTTGAGACCAGCGTAACCGAACAAATTCTCCAATATCTCAGTAGAGGGCGTGCCAGGGTAGGCAGAGGCGAACTTGACCCCCGCCTCCCAGGCCCCCAGGGCAATGGCCTCATTACCTGAGAGCAACTTTTGCATGGGCTAAACGCTCCTATTCTAGTTGACACTGGCATCCTCGTCAGGCCAACAGCAAGTTCCGTGCAAGCGCTTACAGCTTCGCTTGAGAGAGTATGTCCTATCTATGTCTGCCCGCCAACCCATACCCCTCGCCCCTGCGCGGCGGAAGATCATTGTTCAGGGATAGCGGGCAGCACAAAGCTAAACAAGCTCCCCACGCCGGGCTCGGTCTCGACCCATACCCGGCCACCGAATATCTCCACCAACGTCTTGACCAACGACAACTCGGCTTCTCTGCCACCCAGGCCTGGGATCGGCTGCTCTTCTTCGCTATAGAGACGCTCAAAGACCTGGCTGAGAAACGCTGGAGCGATGCCCCCGCCCTGGTCACGCACCGAGACGACCAGATGAGAGGACAGCGTCTCGAAAACATCGTCCTCGCCAACCTCGACGCGGACTGCGATGGTGCCACCGGGCGGCGTGACTTGAACAGCGTTCTGCAACAGGTTGATGACCACCTGATAAACGCAATCCGGCTCCGCTGCCGCCGGGGGCAAATCCTCGGCCAGATCTAGCTCCACATGCAGGCTATTGTCTCTGAGCCAGGAGGAGGCGTCGGCCAGAGCCTCCTGGATAACTGTCCTCAAATCCACGGTCAAGGAAGCTTCTTTTGCCATCTCTATGGCTGCGGGCGACACAGCCATCAGGTTATTCAGGATGCCACTCATGCGTGCCAGGTTGGTATGCATACGTTCCAAAAGACGTCGCTGGACCGGCATCAACAGCCCCACAACCTCGGCCAGAAGCAAGTCGGTATAACTGGTGACGATTGTCATCGGCGTTCGCAATTCCTGAGAAACGATCGAGTTCAGGTCTTCACGGGCCGATTGAACAGCGCGTTCACGGCCGAGATCGCGCAAGATCACGCCCCACTCACCGTTCTCCTCTCCCCGTTCAGTGAGAGGCACAAAGTTGGCCTTGATCAACCGGCCGTCTTTCCAAAAAGTGGCTTCCTGCCACGTCGCCTGGTCATCTGTCCTGCCGTGCCGCAGTCTATCTATGCTCTTGATCCAATGGGCATCCATGCTGACCAGCCTCAGGTCTTGGCCGGCTATCTGCTCTGTGCCCAACAACTGGGCAGCCCTACGATTAACCAATCTGACGATTCCCCGGTGATCGGTGGCGATGAGACCCTCCGACAGGTTGTCCAGGATTCCTTGCAATTGAGCCAGCGTGGTAGCCGGTGCTTTCGCCTCCCCCCCAACCATTGCCACCTCCGCGACGGCAAGGCGACGCACCAGTTCTTCGGACTCGACTCGCTGGCTGCGCCACCGTCCTGCCAGTTGCTTAACTGCCGACGCCTGGGCCGTCAGTCCGCGACCAAGTCTCTCTGCTTCCTTTAGCCCCTCGTCGGCTACCTGTTGCTGTGCTTGTAACTCTTCCACCAGCCAATCCAGCGGCACAGTTTCGACCTGGGGTGCGCCATCCATCGGCCGGGGAGAAGGGGTGGGTTGTAACATCTGGGCGGAAAGCGATTCTGCAAGCTTGGCAGCCTCTTCTTCGGCTCGTTTGTACTGCAGAGCGTTGTCAATCCCAATGGCCGCATAGTCTGCCAGTGCAGAAAGGAGATGCAAGTCGTTGTCGGTGAAACTACGGCGCTCGATCTTGTTGTCAACAGAGAGGACCCCGATGACGTCTCCCCGCACTTTGAGCGGCACGTGAAGCAGCGACTTGACCAGGTAGCCGGTCTTGAGTTTGAATAGCTCCTCGTCGGTCACACTGCTGATCATCATCGGCTTGCCGGTCTGTACCACCTGCAAAGGGAGACTGTCTTCCGACTTGACACGAAAGCCAGTGGCAAACTTTTTCCCCAGTCCTTGACCCGCTCTCATGTAGAGTTCGTTTGTTTCTTCATCTATCAAAAGAAGAAACCCTTCCTCAGCTCTGGTCAGAAAGACAGCGGCTTCAGCGATGCGATTCAACAGCCTTTCCAGGTCGCGCACAGAAGCCACTGCTTTGCCAATGCCGTGGAGAATGCTCAACTCCCGCACCCGCCTTTCCAACCGGCGATTGATCTGCTCAAAGCCACGGGCCAACAGGCCAGGGTCCTCGACCGGCAAAGATTGCATCCTCCTGGTCAGTGCTCGCTCAATCGCTGAGCGAGCTTCATCCAAGTCCAGAGGCTTGAGGAGGTAATCTATCACCCCCATCCGTAAAGCTCGCTTAAGCGTCTCGGCCGAGCCGGAAACGCCGGTGAGAACAAAGGGGACCTCTCGCTTGGCTTGGCGAAGCCGGGCCAAAATATCCAGCCCAGGCCGCTGTGGCGTGGCGAATTCGGCAATGATCAAGTCGGGATGCCCATCTAATGCCTGGCGCAGACCCTCCCCCCCATCCAAGGCGTGAGCGACAATATAGCCCTCGGGATACAACAGTTCCTCGACCAGGGGACGGACGTCCTCCTGCGATGGGTCTATGATAAGAATTTTTTCACCGGCCATAATACTTCTCCTATTTCACCAGCAATTCACAAAGATCGAACTCGCCCTTCCTGCTCCTGGCTGCCACGATTGCAGGCAAGCACTATGTCACAGTTTCTTCCTCACGCCCTTTATCTTTGGAGAGAGCAGGGAGAGCAACCTGACCTGGACCCGTTGTTTCCTCCAGCACGTCCATTTCAGCGGGCGGGAGCGGGCGACGATGCAGGTAAATCAGGCCGATAATGACCAGGCCGATAGTAATCAGGGCGAACACTTGCGCCGCTGCCAGCGGACCCAGCATCCAGGCATCTGGCCGCAGGAATTCGACGATAAAGCGTCCCACGGGATACCATAGCAGGTACAGAAGAAAGATGTCCCCTTTGCGCAAGCGGTCCTCAAAGCGACGCCCGATCCACATCAGCAACGCAAAGCCGAGCAGGCTCCAAAGCGACTCGTAAAGAAAAACTGGGTGGAAGCGTGTCTCTAGAGGCAGGGCTCTGTGCTCAAGATACCGATTCTCTGCAGCGATGGCGATGCCCCAGGGCAAGTCTGTCGGCGGGCCGTAGAGTTCCTGGTTGACAAAGTTGCCCCAGCGGCCAATCACCTGGGCAATGATCAACCCCAGCGTGCCGACGTCCAGCCACTCCAGGGGGCTTAATTTGCGGATCCAGCAATAAAGCAGCACGCCGATCACGCCGCCGATGATGGCCCCATAAATGCCCAGGCCGCCCTCCCAAATCTTGAGGATGGCGAGGGGGTTTTCACTATAGTAGCTCCAGCCCACACTGCCCCCTGCAGGGCTGGAGAAAACGTGATAAAGGCGTGCACCGATGATGCCCATGATCAGGGCCACGATGAGCCCGTTCCACACTTCGTCGGCGTCCATGCCTCGACGCTTGGCCTCAATGGTAGCCACCCAGGCTCCCACCATAGCCGCGCTGACGATGATAATGCCGTACCAGTATACAGATACAGGGCCGATTGTAAAAGCAATACGATCCATTTTTCCCCTCCCGGATTCTTTTTTCTACCTTATCGGGTGTATTCCAGTTCTCAAGCAGCAACCATCGCAATGGCCACACCGCCGTAAACTGGCGTGTCCACCTGTCGCCGCCACTTCAGGCCGGTGCGGGCCATGCCAAACCTGCCCTCAAATTGAAATGCACCCAATTTGTCCGAGCAGGTCGTATTATACCACAAGTTGTGATGGACGCAATACACAGCCGCGTAACGCTCACACCC
>CAYVPU010000013.1:8420-28382 GCA_964453885.1 uncultured Anaerolineae bacterium
ACCATTCTAACCGATTCCTAACCTTTCCCTTACCAACTTTTAACCTTCAGGCGCTATAATGTAGCTAGGAAGGGGGAAGGACTATGAGTATCACCACAAGAGTTTTCTGGCTCGTCTTGCAGCCACTCGATTGGCTGTTAGAGAAAATAGCGAGGGCTGATCGCTCCGCGTCGCTGGCAATTCACCAGTCACAGCCTGTGAAATGACACCTTCACTCAACCCCCACGCCAGACAGCCACGATGCCTTGGCGAGTCAGGCCCAACTATCCGAGAGCGGGAGTTTGCCCCTTATGCCAACCCGTGGTAGAATTAGGGCAGTGTAGCCCATCCTGTCCGAAGGCCGAGAAGGGAAAATATCCCGTGAACGATTGACAGTCGACTCCCAATCCTGGGGATAGTCCCAGTGGGTAGTCGGCTGTTTGTTTATAGGTATGATGAATTCATCGACACGGTTGCCCACCCCGGCGCCACAGGCGTTTGCTGGGCGATGCCCCCGACTTTTACACAAGGCAGCGCTGGCGGTTTCTTTTGTGCCCAGTTCGTCATTAGCAAGGTGGTATAGTACTACCTTACAGCATGTGCGCTGTCGGTAAGAGTTTTGTAGAACGAGATGCCATCTCGTTTTACGTTGGCTGCGGCCGGAGGCCGCGTTATGAGATAGACTGAAACAGTGGAGGAGTTATGAACAGCTACCGAAAAGAACTGTGGTTCAATGTTCCTACGCGTCGAGGCTTCATCAACATCACACCCCAGGTTGAGCAGTGCTTGCGTGAAAGCGGCATCAGGGAGGGACTGGTGCTGGTGAACGCCATGCATATTACCGCCTCGGTCTTTATCAACGACGATGAACGCGGTCTCCACCAGGACTACGAGGACTGGCTGGAAGAGCTGGCTCCGCACGAACCGATCAGCCGCTACCGGCACAATCGCACGGGAGAAGATAACGGTGACGCCCACTTGAAGCGACAGATAATGGGGCGAGAGGTAGTGGTAGCGATCACAGAAGGCCAGTTGGATTTCGGGCCGTGGGAGCAGATCTTTTACGGAGAGTTCGACGGGAGACGCAGGAAGCGAGTACTGGTCAAGATCATAGGCCAATGAAAAGCAGGATTCGCCTCGGGTTTACGGTTGCTCGCAAGGATGGCCAGGCGGTTCCTCCTTGCAAGGAGCAAAAGTTCACATGAAAGCCCAGTCGTGCTGGACCAAACGCAAAAAGGCCCCGCATCGGCGTAAACCGATACGGGACCTTGTCGTCTGGGGTGATGGAATAGCTATTGTGCGTCTTGTCCATTACTAAAAGTTCGTGTATAATGCATGGTGAGACACAAACGGGAGCAATGGGGGAGCAACAGAATTGATCCAGGTGGGGCGAGAGGTTTGCGGTCGCTTCAAGAGCGCCGTCCAGCGCGAATGGCTGGTGACCAACGGCATGGGGGGTTACGCCACGGGCACCCTGAGCGGCGCCAACAGCCGGCGCTATCACGGCCTGCTGGTGGCGGCGTTGAACCCTCCCCTGGGACGCACCGTTTTTGTGGCCCAGTTGGAAGAACAAGCTACTCTCGACGGTCGGGAATTTCCTCTGTCCACCAACGAGTTCCACGGCCGCTACGTTCACCCCCATGGCCACCTTCACCTGGAGTCCTTCCGGCTGGAAGGCACGGTTCCCACTTTTACCTACGCCCTGGCCGAGGCACGCCTGGAGAAGCGTATCTGGATGCTCCAGGGGCACAATACCACCTGTGTGGCCTACACGCTGCGCCAGGGCAGTCGCCCTCTAACACTGACGATCCTTCCCCTTTGCACCGCCCGCAACCATCATAAACTCACTCGGGGCACCGGTTGGGAAGCCCGCCTGGCCGTCGTGGCCCACGGTCTATCTGTGCATTTTGCTGGCGCGCCGCCCTACTACATCTTGAGCCGCGAATTCTCAGCCACCCTGGAAGGCGCGTGGTACTGGCGTTTCCATCACCGTGCGGAAGCCTATCGGGGCCTGGACGACCAGGAAGACCTCTACGCCATGGGCCGCTTTACCGTCACCCTCTCCCCTGGTCAGACAGCCACACTGGTCATCAGCACGGAGGCCGAACCCTGCCTCAATGGAGTCCAGGCCCTGGCTGCCGAACGGGAACGCCAGCGCACGCTGCTGGCCGCCAGCCCGCTGGGAGCAGAGAGCGAGCCCGACTTTATCCGCCAACTGGTGTTGGCCGCCGACCAGTTCATCGTGGCGCGCGGCGAGGAAGGGCAATCGGTCATCGCTGGCTATCCCTGGTTCAACGACTGGGGAAGGGACACCATGATCGCCCTGCCCGGCCTGACGTTGGCCACTGGCCGGCCAGAAGTGGCGGCCCGCATCCTGCGCACCTACGCCCGCTATGTGGACCGGGGGATGCTGCCCAACTGCTTCCCTGACGAGAACGAGACGCCAGAGTATAACACCGTGGACGCCACGCTCTGGTATTTCCAGGCTATCTATGCCTACGTGCGCCGCACCGGGGACTGGCAACTGGTGACCGAACTCTATCCCACCCTGGTGGATATCGTCGGCTGGCACGAGCTGGGCACACGCTACGGCATCGGCATGGACGCCCGCGATGGACTGCTACGCGCCGGGGAGCCGGGCGCGCAACTCACCTGGATGGACGTCAAAGTGGACGACTGGGTGGTGACGTCGCGCGTCGGCAAGCCGGTAGAGATCAATGCCCTGTGGTACAATACGCTCAAGATCATGGCCGATTTTGCCCGCCGGATGCGCGACGCGGACGCAGCGGCGCGGTACGAAGCACTGGCCCAACGAGTTGCCACGGGCTTTGCCGACCGGTTCTGGTACGCCGACGGCGGCTACCTGTACGACGTGATAGGCGCTCCCAGGGGCAACGATGCCTCCCTGCGGCCCAACCAGATTTTTGCCGTCTCCCTGCCCCACAGCCCGCTGCCGGCCGATCGTGCCCGCGCTGTGGTGGAGGCCGTGGGCCGTTCCCTGCTCACTTCTTACGGCCTGCGCAGCCTGGCTCCCGACCACCCGGACTATGTGAAGCGCTACGGCGGCGACCGCTGGGCCAGGGACGGCGCTTACCACCAGGGCACGGTCTGGGGCTGGCTCATCGGTCCCTACGCCACCGCCTACCACCGCGTCATGGGCGACGCAGCCGGCGCCCGCCGACTGCTGGAGCCCTTCGCGGACCACCTGCGCGACGCGGGGATGGGCACGATCAGCGAGATCTTTGACGGCGACCCCCCCCACACCCCACGCGGCTGCCCTGCCCAGGCATGGAGCGTGGCCGAAGTGCTGCGCGCCTGGCTGGCGCTGCGGGAATAGTTGTAAGGAGGTTGCCATGAGTCTGAACCTGTCGCTGCTGGTCGAAGCCAGCGCCAAAGCATACCCCGATCGGACAGCGATCATCTTTAACGACCTCAAGTATTCCTATTCCCAGCTCAACGCCCTGGCCAGCAAGTTTGCCAACGTACTGCAGAGCCTGGGCGTCGAACGGGGCGACAAAGTGGCCCTGATGATGCCCAACGTTCCCACCTTCACGGTCGTCTATTTCGGCATCCTCAAGCTGGGCGCGACAGTCGTCCCCTTTAACGTGCTTTTCAAAGCACGAGAGGTGGCTTACCACCTGGAAGACTCGGGCTCGGTAGCGCTGGTGGCCTACGAGGGCTTTTGGGCCGAGGCAGCCAGGGGTTTTGAAGAGGTCCACGAGACGTGCCACACTCTTTTCGTCTTTGCCCCCCAGGGCAACGTGCCAGGCGGCGCGCTGGACTTTATGGCGCTGCTCAAAGAGGCATCTCCCGCCTTTGACACCGCCCAGACCATGCCCGACGACACGGCCGTCATCCTCTATACCTCCGGCACCACGGGGCGACCCAAAGGCGCGGAACTGACGCACTTTAACATGTTCTACAACGCTGCGCTCTTTGCCGAACGGCTGGTGGGCGCAACGCCTGACGACGTGGTGATGGCCGCGCTGCCGCTGTTTCACTCCTTCGGGCAGACCTGCTGCCAGAACGTGGCCCTGTACGCCGGCAGTGCGCTGACTATGCTGCCTCATTTCACTCCCCAGGACGCTCTGACGATCTTTCAGCGCGACCGGGTGACCGTCTTTGCCGGCGTGCCGACCATGTACTGGTATCTGCTCAACTATCCTCAAGCCGACCGGTTCAACCTGTCGCAGATCGCCGCCGACCTGCGCCTCTGCGTCTCTGGCGCTGCGGCGCTGCCGGTGGAGTTGATGCACGCCTTTGAGGCAAAATACAACGTGACGATCCTGGAGGGCTATGGCCTGTCGGAGACGTCGCCGGTGGCCAGCAGTAACGTACGCCAGCGGCCCCGCAAGCCGGGCTCCATTGGCTTGCCCATCTGGGGCATCGAGATGAAGATATTTGACGACGACGACAACGAGTTGCCATCTGGCCCCGACAACATGGGCGAGATCGTCATCCGAGGCCACAACGTCATGAAGGGCTACTACAAGCGCCCGGAGGCCACGGCCGAGGCGATGCGCGGTGACTGGTTCCACACCGGTGACCTGGCTTATGTGGACGAGGACGGCTACTTTTTCATTGTAGACCGCAAAAAAGACATGATCATCCGGGGCGGGCTCAACGTCTACCCCCGCGAGGTGGAGGAGGTGCTCCAGGCGCACCCGGCCGTCTCGTTGTGCGCTGTCGTCGGCGTGCCGGACGAGGCGATGGGCGAGGAGGTCAAAGCCTTCGTCGTCGTCCGCGAGAGCTATGCCGACCGGCTGGCGGACGACGCAGAGAGGCTCAATCTGGCCGAGGAGATCATGGCCTATTGCCAGGAGCGCATGGCTGCCTACAAGTATCCCCGCGGCATCGAATTCCGCGACACGCTGCCCATGACAGCCACCGGCAAGGTGCTCAAGACCGGCTTGCGCAGCGAATGAAAACGGTTGCCATCTGTGTAGCCAGAGGCGTTTGCCTGCCCGATGTGGGGGTGGTATAATGAATGGTCGGCGAGTCTACCTCTTTGATTCTCTCGCCAGGGAATACCGGCTGCATGGAGGCTCCGACATTGATCTGGCGGTGGAAGGACTGGCCCCTGGCCGGGTCTACTGGCGGGCACTGTCTCATCTCTGGGAATTGACGTGAACATCGCACCTTTTCTGCGGCGAAACTGGTTGCACCTTTTTTTTCTTCTGGCCATCATCCTCCTGGCCGCGGCTCTCCGCCTCTACCAGTTGGATGCACTGCCGCCGGGCCTGTATCACGACGAGGCGTACAACGGCCTGGACGCGCTGGCGCTGCTGCGCGGCGAACCCCGCCCCCTGTTCCACGAGGTCTGGGAACAGGTCGCCTTTGCCGACAAAGTAGACGCGCTGCCCCACGGGCGGTTCCCCGTCTTTTTCGTGGGCAATTATGGCCGCGAGCCGTTGTTCTACTACCTGCTGGCCCTCTCGCTGTCGGTGGTCGGTGTCAGGCCGCTGGCCATCCGACTCGTACCGGCGCTGACCGGCACCCTGGTCGTGTTGGCCGTCTATTGGCTGGCGCGAGAACTGCTCGCCGGTGATGCCCGTTCAACTCGGTCAGAGACCTCCGTTGAACGGGTCGAACGAGGCCGCCGTGTCGCCCTGTTGGCAGCGCTGAGCGTGGCCACCTGGTACTGGCTTGTGCATTTCAGTCGCTTCGGCATCCGGCCCATGCTACTGGCGCTGGTCGCCACGTTGACGTTCACCTTTCTCTTGCACGGACTCCGCACCGGCCGCCGGTTTGCCTGGGCAAGCGGCGGATTGTGGTTGGGTCTCAGTCTTTACACCTATACCCCGGCGCGGATGCTGCCGCTGGCCGTCCTCGGCTGGCTGGCGGTCGTCGCCTGGATCGAGCGGGGCTTTCTTCGCCGCCGCTGGCGCGAGCCGGCCATCTTTGCCGTTGTCGCAGTGATCGTCGCTGCGCCGTTGGTGCTCTTTTTCCTGCGCTACCCGGAATGGGCCTGGTTCCGCGCCCAATACGTCGCCACCGACGCCGTCGGCGTGGAAGTGGAAAGCCTGAGCGAGATGCTGATCGGCAACGTAGGCCGCATCATAGGCGGGCTCTTTTGGGCCGGCGAGAAAAACCTGCGCCACAACCTCCCCGGCCGCCCCATGCTTGACCCAATGCAAGCAGTGTGTTTTCTCCTGGGTCTGTTCCTCACCATAGCACGAGCCGCCCGCAGCCTCACGCCCCACGCCTCACGTTTCACGCCTCACGTTTCACGTTTTACGTTTTACGCTTCCTTCCTCCTCTGGCTCCCCATCATGCTCCTGCCCACCTACCTCACCAGCGACGCGCCCCACTTTGGGCGGGCCATCGGCATCACACCGGCGGCGGCAGTGATAATGGCCCTGGGCATGGACGGGTTGTGGACGTGGGCGCGGGGTCGTAAATGGACGGCCTGGGCCGTGGGATTGGCGCTGGCGACGGGGCTGCTTTACACCGGTGTCCGCACGGTGCGAGATTACTTTGTGAACTGGGGAGGGCATCCTGGCCTGGAGGCAGCCTTTCAGGTGGATTTTGTTGCCCTGGGGGAATGTGCTCGCTCTTTGCCGGCCGACGAGAGCGTCTACATGACGCCACCGACGGAAGAGTATGCCTCGATCCTGTTTACCCTGGGCGGTCGAGGGAACGACCGGATCAGGAGCTTTGCCAGCGCAGCGGGGGCCTTGCCTGCTGGGCAGGAGGGCCACGCGGTGACGTACCTCGTCCGCCCCGATGATGAGACGGCTCTGCCCCTACTGGAACGGCGGCTGCCGCAGGGACAGGTGGTGGAAGCCGGGTCGCATTTTACTGCCTATCGTGTGCCGGCCGCCGACCCTCGCGTAGAGCCCTCCACGCCCCTGATGGCAAACTGGGCGGGCAAAGTCGCGCTGCTGGGCTATGACCTGCCTGATGGCCCCTTCCGTCCCGGCGAAAGCGTGCCGCTCACAGTCTACTGGCGTGCCCTGGACGAGGTGGATCTGCCGTACACCTTTTTCGTCCACCTGCTGGGGTCGTTCAACCAGGCGACCAACGGCCCGCTGTGGGGCCAGCACGACGCCCAGCCGGGCGACGGCACCTATCCGACGACTGCCTGGGATGCGGGCGAGATCGTTGTGGACGAATACGTCGTGCCCATCCCGCCTGACGTACCGCCGGGCAAGTACGAGCTGGAGGTCGGATTCTACTACCTGCCGACGTTGGAGCGATTGCCGGTACTGGACGAGTCCGGGCAGCTGGTCGGCGACCGGGTGTTGCTGGAAAAGGTCCACGTGACGGAAAGAGACTGATTTATGACCAAAGTGTTAGTGATCGTCCTGGATGGAGCTACATTGGATCTGTTGGCCCCGTGGATGGCAGACGGCAAGCTGCCGTTACTGGCCCGCCTCTTCCGCAAAGGGGCAGGTGGGGTGTTGCAAAGCACCGTCCCCTGGGCCACTCCTACGGCCTTTGCCTCCTTTGCCACCGGCACCAACCCCGGCAAGCATGGGGTCTATGATTTTGGGCGGCTCATTGGCCAGGATTATACCGCCTTTGTGCCGACCAATGGCGCAGACGTGTGCGGACGGACCCTGTGGCACATTCTCTCCGATGCGGGGTTGATAGCTGGCGTGGTCAACATGCCCATGACCTACCCGGCCGAGCAAATCAACGGCTTTGTCATCACTGGCATTCCCTATCCTGGCAAAAGCCCCCAGGTCTGCCATCCGGCCGGGCTGCTGGACGAGTTGCGCGAACACGGCTGGGACCTGGCACTCAACGCCTCTGATGATCTGGGCGGCAGTTACGCCGACTATTACGCTGGATTGGTCCGGCTCACCCGCACCCGCGCGGAGGCGACTGCCTGGTTGTTGCGTCAGTACAGCCCCGACTTGCTGGCAGTCCACTTTTTGGAGACCGACCAGGCACAACATCGCTTTTGGCAATTCATGAAAGGCGAACCGCGCTACCACCCGGCCGGACCGCACACCGATGCAATCCTGCGGCTCTTCCAAGAGACAGAGCAAGCGATGGCGCAAATCATCGAAGCGGCCGGGCAGGAGGTCACTATCTGTGTGATGTCGGATCACGGCTTTGGCCCCACCCGCCACCAGGTCTGGCTGAACAACTGGTTGGTGCAAAAAGGCTACCTGGCTCTCGATCCGTCGGCCTGGGTGCGCCTGAAGCAACGGCTTTACAAAATGGGGCTCTCGCCGGCCGCCATCCGGGAGGCGCTTCCGGAACGACTCAAGCTGGCGTTGCTCCAGTTCTTTGAGCGGCAAAAGGGGCGGGCGATCGCCGCCGAGATGGAGACAGAGACAGCTAGCGTCCAACGCAAGGGGCTGATGGACCGGCTGACTGAGCGGCTGGCTATTGATTTTTACGACGTGGATTGGCCGCGCACGCGCGCCTTTTCCACCGGCACCACTGCCGTGGGATACGTCTGGCTGAACCTGGCCGGGCGAGATCCGCAGGGAACCATACAACCAGGCGAGGACTATTTGGCGACGAGGGCCGAGATCGCGGCAGCGCTCCAGAATTGGGAGCCCGTGGGGGAGGTGAGCTTTCGAGAAGACTTGTGGCACGGCCCGCAACTGGCGCACGCGCCGGATTTAATCGTCCGCTGGGCCGATCCCGCTACTGACGCCCGGTACTTTCAGACCCGCATCAGCAGCCATCACCTCATCAAACCGGTGCCCAACGATTACGCCAGCCACCGGCAGGAAGGGATGTTCGTGTGGCAGGGGCCGGCCGTTCGACCAGGACTGACCGTCCGCGCCGATATCCTGGACCTGTCACCCACCCTGCTCTGGCTGCTGGATCAGCCGGTGCCCACCAATATGGACGGCCGGGTACTGACCGAGTGTTTCGCCCTGGACAGGCCAGTGGAGATGATTGAGCCGCCACTCGAGGAGGCTGAGAGTGACTTTGACCTGTCCGAAAGCGACGAAGCGGCTATCAGGGCATCGCTGAGAGGATTAGGGTACATTGAATGAGACCAGGTCACATCGGATCGTAGATTGGCTCATTATCGCCCTGGCGGGCTGCCTGGCACTGGCGCTGTTTCAGGCACGGGAGTGGACCCGCACTGGCGGGCAGGTTGGTGTGCCGTTGGACGATGCCTGGATCCATTACCGCTTCGCCGACAACCTGATCCACGGCTATGGCTTCTCCTACAACCCAGGCGAGCCGACGCCGGGATCCACTGCGCCGCTGTGGACGTTGCTGCTGGCCGGGGCGCGTCTGGTGACCGGTGAATTTCTGATCACATCCAAAGCGTTAAGCGCGCTAGGGCTTTTGGGTAGCGGATGGGCGCTCTACGAGTATGCCCAACGTCGCACTGCCAGGCGATGGCTGGCCCTTGCCGCTGGCATTCTGACTGTCTGGGCCGGACGGCTGGTCTGGGCAGGCATGTCGGGCATGGAGACGAGCCTGTTCATTTTGCTCAGCATCCTGGCGGTGGATTGTCACGAGTTCGACCTGGCCACAGGGCGCACTCGCCCTCTGACAGCCGTGTTCTTTGGGCTGGCCTCCCAGGCGCGGCCAGAAGGTCATTTGTTGTTTTGTCTCTCCCTGATGGATAACCTGTGGTCGGCGCTGGGCCGGAGCAAGTGGGAGCAAGGAGCAGTCGGTCGTCTGGGCAGACAAATGCTCGGTAGCACGGCGATTTACCTGCTTATCAACGCTCCTTATGCCCTATTCGCCTACGCGACGACGCGCCACCTGCTAGCCAACACATTCCTGGCCAAAGCGACGCCGGGGTTCGCCTTCAGTCCTCGTCTCTTGCAGGAATATATGCGCTTTGTGTTGTGGGAAGACAACCCCGTCCTGGGCCTCCTGCTGCCAGTCGGCTGGATGGTCTGGACAGTCAAGGCCCTCAAGTTCCATCGCCGCAACGACAGTGGATTCCTTTCCCTCCTGGTGCCTGCCTGGGCTGCCTTGTTACCTTTACTGACGGCGTTCGTGACCGAGCACCTGTGGCACAATGGCCGCTACCTGATGCCAGTGATTCCGTTTAATCTTTTTCTGGCACTGGTCGGTCTGAATTGGCTCGCCGATTGGACGAAACGCCGGTGGGCAAAAGGGATTACCCTCCGAACCATCAAGATCATGCCACGCTTGATCTGGCCGGCCAGCCTGATCCTCATTCTAGCTGCGTCTACCTGCGGGGCTATGCAATGGGCTGACCGGTTTGCCTGGAACGTGGACAATGTCAACGACATGCAAGTTGCCCTGGGGCATTGGGCCGCTGAGCACACACCGTCCAGTGCAGTCCTGGCTCTCAACGACGTCGGCGCGATCGGCTATATCTCCCAAAGGCAGGTGCTGGACGTGGTAGGGCTGGTCTCACCCGAGACCATTGATGCTCTGCGGGGCAAGGCCCCCGGATGGGAGCAGGACGTGGCCCTCTGTCGCTTTCTCAGCTACCAACAGCCCGAGTATGCCATCCTATTTCCCAACTGGTATCCAGAGTTGACCCGTAACCGCCAGGTGTTGCTGCCCATCCATGCGGTTCGGCTGGAGAACAACACTATTGCCGGCGGAGAGGAGATGGTAGTCTATCAGGCTCGCTGGCCCTACGTGACCGCCCCCTCCGTCGTGCACCGGCTGGAGGCCGGCCTGGGCGGACTGGTGCGGCTGAGGGGGTTCGACCTCTCGCCGGAGGGCGAGATTGCGCCGGGGGGCGAGGTGCGGCTGACGCTCTACTGGGAGAGCCTGGCCGCGATGGAGACGGACTATAAGGCCTTTGTTCACCTGGTTGACAAAGCGGAACACATCCGGGGACAACACGACGGTCACCCGGTGGGCGCGCTGGCTCCTACGTCGTTCTGGCAACCGGGCGACGTGGTGCGCGACGAGCACATCCTTGCCGTCGCGCCGGACGCACCGCCGGGGGAGTATCGGCTACTGGTCGGCTTGTACGATGAAGCGACGACGACACGCTTGCCGGTCGAGAGTGGCCCGGAGGCAGGCGGAGATCGAGTGCTGCTGACGCACGTCAAGGTGAGCCGGTAGCTGGTTTGACCTCCCGCACCCGGCGGGGTATAATAGCCAACGGCATGGCCAAAAAGACTGAGGAGGTTGACAATGCCCACACCCTTCCCTGGCATGGATCCTTACCTGGAACGGCCAGACTTCTGGACGGACGTGCACAACCGGTTGATCGTAACCCTGGCTGATACGCTGGCGCCACGGCTACGCCCCCGTTACTACGTTTCTATTGAGGAGCGCACCTACCTGGCGGGGCCAAAGGGATTGCTCTTTAGCGGGCGACCCGACGTGGCTGTCGTTGGTGAACCTCCGCCAGTCTACGAGACAGTGACAACCATTGAGACAGTGCCAGTCGGCGTGGTCACAGTCGAATTGCCTCTCCCTGACCACGTGCGGGAGAACTACCTGCAGGTGCGATTTGCCGACACCGACAAGGTCGTGACAGTGCTGGAGATCCTGTCGCCTACTAACAAACGACCGGGAGAAGGGCGGGACCTCTACGAGCGAAAGCGGTTGATCTTGCTGGGCACGCTCACCCACCTGGTGGAAATAGACCTGCTGCGGGCCGGGGAGCCGATGACCATGTGGGGGGACGAACGAGAAGGGCACTACCGCATCCTGATTAGCCGTTCTGGACAGCGACCTATGGCCGATCTGCTGACTTTTGGCGTGCGCCAGCCGATTCCCTCCTTCCGGCTGCCCCTACAACGCGGTGACGAGGAGCCGGTCGTAGACGTGGGCCAATTGCTGCACGAGCTTTACGACCGTGCTGGTTACGACTTGCGCGTTGACTACCAGGCGGAGCCAGATCCCCCACTGGAGGGAGATGATGCCACCTGGGCTGATGCTCTCTTGCGCCAGGCCGGCTTGCGCTGACCGTGGGGCGAATTGCCAATTCGCTCTACTTTACGGTGGTGGGGAAACCACCAATGGCCCTGGCCACACGTGGTCCCCAATCTCAATGGGCAGCGTATCGGGAGGCCGGTGTGCGCTGACCGTGGGGCGAATTGGCAATTCGCCCTACTTTACGGTGACGGAGAGACCACCACCGGCCCCAACCGCACGTGGTCCCCACTTTCGACGGGCAACCGTTCGTCTGTGTCCTCCCGGTAGAATCCCACGGCCAGTGCGTAGTCGCCGGATGGCGCATCGGCTGGAACGGTGAGCGCGTAATGGTCGGCGATTACCTCGCCGCGCACCCAGCAGCTTGTCGGTAGTGTCCAGTCCACCGGCACACCGTCGGCCTGGACGCGCAGGGTGCCAGCAGGGTCGAGCAGGTGGACGAACACCTTGTAGCTCTGCTGCGGCTCCTCCAGCGCACGCCAGCTTAGGGTGAGGTCGAGGGTCTCGCCGGGCCGGATCGCAGCGGGAGCCAGGTCGTAACCCAATAGCTCGATCTGATTGCCAAAGACGGCCAGAGTCTCGTGCTGGACGGGAAGCAACGTCGCTGACCGTGTCCGTTCGAGCGTTGGCATAGGCACGATCGGCACCACGTTCAGAAAGAGGCCAAAGACCAACAGGCTGGCCGCCTGCAAGACAACCAACGAGGGGAACATTCGCCTGTCCTTCCACGCCGAGACCGCAGCCAGCACAACCGGCGGCACCAAAAACAGCCACAACCGGGCCACCTCGCCCCGCGAGGCGCCGGATAAGTCCAGGAGCAAGATCGTCAGCGCGGTGGCTACGGCCATAGCGTTCACTTTGTTCCAGCGGCGGCCGGCCAGATGGCCAAAGCTGGTCAGCACCCGCGCTAAAAAGAGGAACGCCAACGGCAGCCCCAGGAACGCTGCAAAGTCGTAAAGGTTGTATCCTACCCATAGATGGTAATCTCGCCGCCCGGTGACGATCTCAAAGTGTTGGGCCATGCCAGTGCGGGCCACGGCCAGAGGGTCGAGGCCAAAGGCCAGCCAGCAAATCAGCCATAGCGATGCTGCGCCCAGTCCGAAGGCCAGCCCGGCTGCTGACAATTGCCGCCGCGTCCAACCAGGGCTGCCGGCCAGCCAGCGGGCGGCCACGTATAATACCAGCCACAGCGCCAGCCCCGCCAGCCCCAGCGAGAAAAACGTGGCTAGCGACAGGAGCGCGCCGCTGACAAAAAGCCAACCTGGTCTTTGCTTTTCCCAACCGGCGACAAAGGTCCAGAGGATCAAGCCTGTCAGCAACGGAAAGAGTTGATCCATCTGTGGCGCAAAGAGAGTAAGGGCAGGCACCAGGGCGAAAAGCGCTGCCGTCCGCAGCCCGGCCCGGACGCCGCCGCGCCGCCGTGCCAGGGCATAGATCGGCAGTAGCGCCAGCACGCTCAACAGCGGTGTCGCCAGGCCCACGAGCAAAACCGAGGTCACCTGGCTGGCGGCCAGTCCGTTGACCCGCAGGGTGGGGCAGGCGTGCCAGCGAACCCACGTCCGCAGTGGGGGCCACCGGCCCAGCGTGCGCCCCACGGCCCAGTGGAGCAGTGGAAAGCCGGGCGGGTGCGTGCGTGGGTGATCGCTGGAGAAGGTAGACATCAGTGAAGGATAGGTTCGCAAGAAATCGCCAACGTCGTCCGCCTCCAGGGCGGCAGTATAATACCCGTCGGCCAGGGGAGAGGTGTTGCGCTCAAAGAGCAGGGTAGGGACGTCGGGGCGGGCCAGGTAGAGCACTCCTGCCTGCACAGTCAGCGCGGCGACGACCAGCACGACCAGCAAAGCCGCCTGGCATCGCCACGATAGACGGGCTGCGTCCAGCCGTTCCATCCAGATGCACAATCCCAGGTACAGCAACAGCGCCAGCGATAGTAGCCACAGCCGGCCGTAGGGCGGGTCTGTGTAGCGTGGCCATCGCCATTCGACGTTCATGGGTGCTGGACCGCGCAGGTACGGGGTCACGTCCAGGGACACCGCTGCCAGGTAGACCAGTGTGAGGACTATTGTCAGAAGCCAAACCCTTTTGGAGGAAAAAAGCGCCTTGAACAGGTCCATGATACCTCTAGGTTAACGTGAGACGATTGTGGGCCATTATAGCCGACCACACAGGCTTGTCAAACCGGGGACTTTTAATGAGGACGAATAAGCAGCAGTTGAAAAAGTATTTGAGAGAGTATTGGCCAGTCTGTTGCCTGGCCCTGATCGGCGCCGTCGTTTTCAGTAGCTTTGCCATTGTCCGGCACGAAAGGCTAAATTCCTCCACCTATGACCTGGGCATCAAGGACCAGGTGATCTGGAATACCTCACAAGGGCGATGGTTCGCCAGCTCGGTGGAGGTCGCGCACTACCTGGGCGATCACGTGCAGTTGGTTTTTTTACCTTTGGCGCTGCTATATCGCCTGTGGCCTGATGTGCGGCTCCTGTTGACTCTCCAGGCCGTGGGCCTGGCCATAGGTGTTTTTCCTCTTTACTGGCTGGCCGTGCGGCGACTGGGCAATCGTTTTGCTGCCCTGGTGTTCTCCTTCCTCTACCTCTGTTACCCCGCACTCGGTTTCATTAACCGCTTTGACTTTCATGCCGTCTCTTTCAGTATCCCCCTGTTTCTGCTGGCCTATTGGAGCCTGGAACACCAACGCCCCTGGCTGACGACGTTCCTTTTGCTGCTGGCGCTCAGTTGCCGCGAAGAGGTCGGGTTGACGGTGGGTGCTTTTGGCCTATACGCTCTGCTGGTCAGGCGCGAGCGAAAGTGGGGGAGCGTGTGGACGTTTACCGGCCTCGCCTGGTCGCTGATAGCCGTATTTGTCATCATACCTGCCTTTCGCGGGATGGCCTCCGATACCCTTGGCCGTTACGGATGGTTGGGAGATTCACCGGTGGCCATGTTGCACACGCTGCTGACGCAACCAGGTTTTGTGATCCAGCATCAATTCGCCGAAGCTCCTTTTCGCTGGCAGTTTATGCTACGCCTGCTTTTGCCCCTGGGATTCCTGCCGCTGCTCAGTCCGGCAGTTCTGGTCGTAGGGTTGCCTTCCCTGGCCTACAATCTTTTCTCTGAGGCCCCGCCGCAGAGTTCGATTTACTTTCAGTATATTTCCCCAGTGGTCCCATTTCTGTTCCTAGCCGCTATTGAGGGGATGGGCTGGCTGGATAGACGGCTCGGGTCATCGCCTGCCCGGTGGGCTTTTGTCCTTATTCTGGCGGTTGGTACGTTCCTGGCATTGGCACTCGACAATCCCTTTTCCAAGCCTATTCGCCATCCCTACTTTGAGGTCTACGCCTGGGAGCGGACGTTGGATCGGGGTGCGTTCGACCGGGTGGCGCGGCACGTCCCACCCGATGCCTCGCTGGGCACAATGATGGCCTATGGCCCGCACCTCTCCCATCGCCAGCAACTCTATCTGTTTTACGACAAGGGCGCGCGGGGCCAGCAGATTTTTCGTTTTCCCCAGACCGATTACCTGTTGCTCAACCTCGACGACCTGCGCTGGCTGGTCAATCCCCGCTTGTTCTATACAATGATCGAGGCGGCCATTGGCTGGTACGGTTACGAGGCCGTTGCCCTCGACGGAGACGTGGCGCTGTTAAAGCGGAGCACCCCTCCCCGGCCGGGGACGGCCGAGATTCTGGCGCGGGCCATCGCCCGCTGGGAAGAGGGCGGCAAATACGCCCCCGTCAGCGAGCGCGTCCTGGCTGATGTTGCCCAATTAGCACAACGGGACACACTGCCAAAAGACTACACCCCTTTCAATCTCCACTTCGGCCAGCAGATCGAACTCGTCGGCGGGCGAGTCACTCCTCCCGAACTGACACTCGCCTCGGAGCGAGTGGTCACTGCCTCGCTCTACTGGCGCGCCCGGGAGCCAATAACGCAGAATTATATGCTTTTTATCCACCTGGCCGATGCCACTGGCTGGGTACACGTCCAGCGAGATACCGAAAGTGGCTGGGGCTTTTATCCCACGACTACCTGGCCTGTGGGGCCGTTGATTGAAGACATGCGCAGCCTGCCCCTGCCGGCCGATCTGCCTCCCGGCGAGTATCAGGTACGGGCAGGATGGTATTCTCTGCCCGATGTGCAACGATTGCCGGTGACCCAAGACGGGGAGGTCATAGGCGATGCGGTGGTCGTAGGGACGGTCGTTGTCCATTGAGGGGTCTACAGATGGAAGTAACTCTCCCTTTTTCGCGCAAGAGGGGCTGGTTAGAATGCTATAGCCATGGGTTGGCGGCAGTGATTTTGCTGCTGGCATTGATCGGCTACCTGTACAACCTGGATGGCTGGCGAATGTACGACGATGAGGGGGGCTATCTCTACGCTGCCTGGCGCATCAGCGAAGGTGAAATGCCTTATCGGGATTTTCTTACCCCGCAGGCGCCAGTTTTTCTCTACCTTGGCGGCGCCGTGATACGGCTCATTGGCCCATCGGCGATAGGATTGCGCCTGGTGACGATGGGGGCCATGCTGCTGGCCGCCTGGCTTTTCTACCTGGTGGTGAAAAGCGTTATCAATGCCCCCATCGCTTTGTTCAGCCTGGCTGTGTTTCTGGTGCATCGTAACGTCTATTTCATGGCGCGGTTCTTCCGTTCGGAAGCATATATGATGTTTTTTGATCTCCTGGGCCTGTATCTGGGCGCACAATTCTACCGCCGGGGCAAGCCGTGGCTGGCCTGGGGGGCAGGCATGGCTTTCGCGCTGGCGACGCTCTGCAAATTGTTTGGACTGTTTCCGTTCGCAGGCTACGTGCTGTTCTTGTTCCTGAGCCGAGTGCGCTGCCAGAGACAGTGGCAGTTCTGGACAGCGATTCGTTCGTTGGTAGGACTATCTATCGGATTTGCCATCGTCTTGGCAGGCATACTTTTGCCTCTCTACTCGATCACTCCCAACCTGTCCGAGTTTCTTCTGGGGCACCACCTGAGACAAGGCACTGGCCTGTCCCAGGTTCAGGTGTTGGCCAACGGGCTGGCCTTTTTCTGGGACTATGTTCTGCTCTGGCCAGTCTACATCTCGTTGGCCACGATTGGCGCCATTACGGCGTGGCGGCGGCGAACAGTCTATCCACTGGCGACGCTGTTCCTGGCTCAACTGCCTACGGCTGGGGCTTTTCTTTTCGTTTCGCGTACTCTCAACCCGCGCCTCCTCATCTTCCTGGCGCCCATGGGGAGCGTGTTGATGGCGTTAGGAATGGCATGGATCGCCGGCAACCTGTCGGCTCGTCTTCCACGGCAGGCGAGCAGGCCCGCCTATGTAGCCACAGGATTGCTCCTGGCAGCATTGGCTCTGTATCCCCACTTGCAGCGAGATTACCAGATTTCCCGGTGGCGAGATCACGACACCCTGCCAGTGGCCCAGCTCCTCAGTGAATGGATAGCTCCCGACGAATACATGTTGTGCGACTACCCGGGCCTCAACCTCTACGCCCAGAGAAAAACCACCTATCTGGGAGCGGGGCTCTCAGGGGGCGCGGTCGGGGGAGGTCAGATCACCGGCTACGCGCTGGCCCGCGAGTTGGAATCACAACCCTACCAGGGCCGCCGGTGGGTCATCATAGATGTCAGTCCGGCGACCGGGCACACCATGACCGGCATGCACGATTATTTCTTCTTTCGAGAATTCCTGACCGCCGCCGACTTTGAGGTGATGGATGAACTGAAGCGCGGCGAGCAACTCTTGCGGGTGTATCAGGCTCCACCGCAACCTTTGCCGGCAGATATCGAGACACCACTCCGGGTTAACCTGGGAGAGAACATCCAACTGCTCGGCTACCATCTTTCACAAACGCCCATGCAGGCCGGAGATCCGTTGCCACTGACACTCTACTGGCAGGCCAAGGAACCGATTGATGCTGACTTGAAGGTGTTCGTCCACCTATTGGACAGCGACAGCGTCTTACGAGCGCAAGAAGACACGAGGCCGCGCTATGGCAGGTTTCCCACCTATCTGTGGATGCCGGGGCCAGTCATCGTGGATGAGCACCAAATCTCTTTGCCGCCCGACCTTGAGCCCGGCATGTATGCGCTCGGCGTGGGATTATACCCCTGGCCCGATGGCGCTCGCCTGCCGGCGGTGGACGCCGACGGTGCTCGCCTGCCAGACGATTGGATCGCGCTGCCGACTTTTGTGATGGTGAGGTGATGGCAATGGACCCACTTGATCTTTGTCTTGCAGGACGAGTTGGTTAGGTTGACTATGGTTACAATCGGAGACCCGACATGATAGAGCAACGTCAGAGAAAACCCCGGACTTGTTGGCTGATCTGGGTAGCGCTGGTAGCGGTATACCTGGCGGCTCCCCTGGCCCATCTAAGCGACTACGCGTGGAACTATGACGAAGGCCCTCAGATCCAGGCCGCAGCACTGGCCCAAGCCGGATACCCCCTGTATTCGGAGGTCGCTCTAAACAAACCGCCGTTGCTGACCTGGCTTCTGCAACTGGCCTTTCGTCTTGGTGGCGCGACAGTCCCCACGGCGAGATTGGCCGTCTTGGGCATAACAACAGGTGGATTCCTGGCGTTGGGCCTCTTGGCGGAGCAGTGGTGGGGACGATGGGCCGGCCCGGCGGCTATGGCGATCTTTTTGGCCCTACCAGAGGTACCTATACGTGCGGCTGTAGTGATGAACGACATGCCGGCTATGGCGGCAATCCTGGTAGCCTTAACCACCGCCTTCTATTTCCGCCGCACCGCGCAACGGCTCTGGTTGGCCGTCAGCGCCGTGGCATACACCGCCGCACTCAGCTTTCATCCCTTCCTCTTCCCCTTGATCATCCCCATAATGATTACTCTCCTGATACATCACCCGTCGGGAGCGCGTCTCCGCGGCCGAATCCGATGGCGCGACATGGTCTACTTTGGTACAATCGTCGCCAGCCTGACTGTGGGGTGGATACTCGCAGTTGACCGGCGCGGACTGGTACACTGGGTGCTGGAATACAACACCGCCCCCATCATCTATGAATGGCTCGTCCCCCACAGAACCGCCTGGAAGCTGATCACCCAGCATCTATATCAACACTGGGTGCTGACCGGACTGGCAGTCGCCGGTGGAATCATCCTATCCTTCACGCCCGAGCGGCGGCCCTGGATGGGCGTGGCTGCGGCGTGGTTTCTCATCATTCTTACCTTGCTTGTCCTATGGCGGTGGCCCTGGAAACATTACGCGCTATTGCTTTCCTACCCTCTGGCAATCGTGGCCGGTGGAGGAGTAGCGGCCGCTATCCGCAGGCTGACAGAGCGACAGGCCACTACCTATCGAGGCAAATGCTGGCGAGGCATTCTGGCTATACTGATTCTCATTGGGGCACTGTTGCTCGCAGCAGAACGGGTCACGACGCCGCTGGAGTGGTCTTACTGGACAGCAGAGCAACGAGCGGCGCAGACATTCCTGAAGCAAGAAGGAACACCAGGGAAATTCATCATCAGCGACGATCAATTTCTCGCCTTCACTGCCGGCTACCTGGTGCCCCCCTCACTGGCGGACACCTCCTGGAAACGGATAAGGACAGGCTTTCTGCAAGTCTCGGACATCATTGGACAGTTTCTGGAACACCACGTTCGGTTCATTCTGTTCAGGACAGAGCGATTTGCCAATGTGCCCTCCCTGGAGCAATGGACAGAGTTGGTCGCGTCCCAACGATACGATTTTGATTCCATACGCATCTACCGCGTGGACTTTTTTCCTCCCTCCGACCTTTTGGATTTCTCCCTGGGCGAGTCAATCCACTTGCGCGGATACCGCCTTTCTCAGCAAGACCGACTGCGGGCCGGAGAAACGCTAACGGTGACACTCTACTGGCAGGCCAAAGAACCGATTGATGCAGACCTGAAAGTGTTTGTTCACCTGCTGGATAGCCACGGCAGCCTGCGGGCGCAGGAAGATGCCAGACCTTGCTACGGCCAGTTTCCCACCTACCTGTGGATGCCGGGGCCGGTCATTGTAGACGAGCACAAAATCTCTTTACCACCAGACCTTGATCCCGGCACGTATGCACTCGGCGTGGGGCTGTACCCCTGGCCCGATGGCCCTCGCCTGCCGGTAGTGGGCACAAATGGTGTCCGCCTGCCAGACGACTGGATTGGGCTGTCATCTTTGACGGTGAGATAACGGTGCTGAGTGTAGCATC
>CAYVPU010000014.1:0-10768 GCA_964453885.1 uncultured Anaerolineae bacterium
GCGACTACGTTCTGGCTAGCAGCGAGAAGTGGTCAAGGGGTAGCCGCGCTTTCCATAGCGCGCGAGGCGACGCGGTATGGAAACCGCGACTACGTTCTGGCTAGCAGCGAGAAGTGGTCAAGGGGTAGCCGCGCTTTCCACAGCGCGAGGCGACGCGGTGTGGAAACCGCGACTACGTTCTGGCCAAAAGCGGGGGAGTGGTTCACTCCTAATGGAGAGCGAACGAGTGACAATGGAGACGACGACGCAGCGACGATCTTTGTTATCCTACAGATTCAAGCTGGAACCGCGATTGGAAGTGGTGCCCCGCTGGATGCCACCACTGGTTTCCCTGGGTGCTATCGTCGTGGCGCTGGTAATCGGCGGCGTGATCCTTTTGGCTGTCGGCGGCGATCCTCTTCGCACCTACGCCCACATCGCCGGCGCGTCTTTTGGCAGCCTGGGCGTCTTTTCGGATACGCTGGTCAAGGCCACGCCGCTAATTTTGGTGGGGCTGGCCTGCACGGTTGCCTTTCGTATGAAGTTGTGGAACATTGGCGCCGAGGGGCAATTCTACGTGGGTGCCTTTGGGGCCAGCGCCGTGGTGTTGATCCCGCTTCTGCCGCCAGAGACGCCGCGATACATCATGATCCCGGTCATGATACTGGCCGGCTTTGTCGCCGGTGCGGTGTGGGGATTTGTGCCCGGTTATCTCAAGGCCAGACTGAACGTCAACGAGATCATCACCACTCTGATGATGAACTATATCGCTATCTCGTGGAACCGCTTTTTCATATTCGGCGTGTGGAGCGAGGGCGGTTTTGAGATGAGCAAGGTCTTTCCCAAAACGGCCTGGCTGCCTCGTCTGGCGGACTATGCCCGGCAGGTGCCGGCTTTCCGCGGGTTGACCACTCACCTGGGGTTGGTCTTTGGCCTGCTGGCGGTGGTTGCCGTGTGGTTTATCCTGTACCGCAGCAAATGGGGCTACGAGATTCGACTCATTGGCGACAATCCCCGGGCCGCCCGGTACGCTGGCATCCCCATCGTGCGGAACACGGTGCTGGTGATGATGCTCTCCGGCGGCTTGGCCGGACTGGCTGGCATGTCCGAGATCTCGGGCGTGGTGCACCGGCTTCAGGGGAGCATCTCGCCGGGCTATGGCTTCACTGGCATCATCATCGCCTGGCTGGCCAAGCTTAACCCCTTTGTTGTGATTCTGGTCTCAATGCTGTTCGGATCGCTCATCCTGGCCGGGCGGGAGATTCAGCCCTCCGGCATTCCCAAGCTGATCCAGGGCATCATCCTTTTCACTCTCATCGCCAGCGACGTGTTGCTGCGCTATCGTGTGCGTGTCGTGCGCACGCGGGAGGCTTGAGCATGGACCCCATCATCATCCTGCAAGCGGGCGTAGCTACCGGAACCGTGTTGCTCTTTGCCACGATAGGTGAGATTTTTGCCGAGCGGGCTGGTGTGTTGAACCTGGGTGTCGAAGGTATGATGTTGCTGGGCGCAATGAGCGCCTACAGCGTAGCGGTGTCTCAGGGCAATCCCTGGCTGGGGCTGATTGTGGCCATGATTGTGGCCGGGCTGCTAAGCCTGTTGCACGGCGTCATCTCTATTCATTTTCAGGCCGACCAGGTAGTGAGTGGCCTGTCACTGACTTTTCTGGGCACAGGGTTGAGCCTGATCTTTGGCGAGGGCCTGAGCAAGGCCGGCGCGATCTCGATGCTGCCTTCATTCAGTGTCCCGTTGTTGTCGTGGATTCCCGTGATCGGCCCGGTGATGTTTACCGATCAGAACGTGTTGGTCTATCTTGGTTACCTTTTTGTGCCGGCGGCGTGGTTTTACATCAATCGCACCCGGCCAGGGATGCATCTGCGCGCCGTGGGCGAGTATCCGGCCGCCGCCGATGCGCTGGGCATCAACGTCTATCGCCTGCGTTACTCTTACATCTTTGTGGGTGGGGTGCTGGCCGGCCTGGCCGGGGCGACGATCAGTCTGGCCGTAGCGCCGGGTTGGTTCAGTGAAATGACCACCTCGGGCCAGGGCTGGATCGCTGTGGGCCTGGTTATTTTTGCCCAGTGGGATCCGCTGCGGGCAGCCTTTGGCTCCTATGCCTTTGGCGCACTGCGACGGCTCATCCTGGATTTGCAGGGGCCGACGACGTTGCTGGGCTTTCGCAATCCGTTTTTCTACAATCCATACCTGGGCTTTTTCTTGCAAATGGTGCCTTATGCCTTTACCATTGTGGTGCTGGTCATCGGCTCCCGCGAGGCGATCCGCAAGCGACTGGGGTCGCCAGCGGCGTTGGGGGTGCCATACGTGCGTGGGGAACGGGGTTAGGCGCAGACAAAATCCACGCAGACTCCCAAAGACCCAAAACCTTGAAAGGAGCGGGGGAGAATGAGTTCTAACGACGACTGGTTGGATAGTCCGGAGGAAAAAGAGGCGGCGCCGAGGACGCCAACAGCGGTCGTGCGCCGCCGGCGCCGCCGGCGGCGCACGCAGTTGCCCCTCCCGTGGTGGGTATTGGCTGCGGGCGGACTGGTGGTGGTGCTGGCCGTTGCGCTGCTCTGGGTGTGGGCGCTAAAGTCTATGGAGGCAAACAAAGAACCGCCCATCATCCCCGTCACGCCGACGTTCACGCGTGCTATCCCCACGGACACCGTCGCGCCGGCCGACACCCCGACTCCGGCCCCGCCGACGGACACGCCCCTCCCGCCTACGCCCACTGTACCAGTCCAGATCACCGTTGGCGGTTGGATAAAGGTGGCCGGCGCCGGCGCTGCTGGACTGAGCTTTAGGGCCGGGCCTGGTCAGGAGAACGCCCGGCTCAAGATTCTGACCGACGGCGCCGTGCTCAAGGTGCTCGATGGCCCCCGCGAGGATGGCGGTTTCACCTGGTGGCGGCTGGAGGAGTACGTGGACGGCAAGGCAGGCGTCATCGGCTGGGCCATTGACAACTTTTTGCAGCCGACGAGCGCGCCGTAGCATTGCTGGTAGCCGTGAAAGGTTGCTGGCGGAGCCCAACGTCTGGTAGTTTACATTTGGAGATGGGTATGCCATCTGTTGACGTCCAAAAGTGGAGCGCCGAATTGCGCGACCAGATTCGCTATCACAACTATCGCTACTACGTCCTGGCCGACCCGGTTGTCTCCGACGCCGCCTACGACGAATTGATGCGCCAGCTGCAGACGTTGGAGGCTGCGCATCCAGAGCTGATTACGCCCGACTCTCCCACGCAGCGGGTGGGCGCGCCGCCGGTCGAGGGCTTTGTCAAAGTGCGCCACCCTGCCCCTATCCTCAGCCTGGCCGCCGCCCAGGACGCCGACGGCGTGCGCGAGTGGTTCACCCGCATCAGCAAGCTGCTGCCCGAGGACGTCTCCCCCGCTGACCTGGCCTTTACCGTCGAACCCAAAATTGATGGCCTGACCGTGGTGCTGCGCTACGAAAACGGCCTCTTTGTACAAGGCGCTACCCGTGGCGATGCCGAGGTTGGAGAGGACATTACCACTAACCTCCGCACGATAAAGACCCTCCCACTCCGTATCCCTGTGACTGGAAGGCTGGAAAACTGGAAGGCTGCCCACCCTTCCACCCTTCCAACCTTCCAACCTTCCACTATTCCTTCCCTCCTCGTCGTCCGTGGTGAAGCCTTTATCCCCCCGGACGAATTTGAGGAGATGAACCGCCGCCAGGTAAAAGCTGGGGACAAGGTCTTTGCCAACCCGCGCAACGCAGCCGCCGGATCGTTGCGCCAGTTGGATCCCAGCATCCCGGCCGGACGTCCCTTGCGCGTCTACGTTTATAGAGTAGTCACCGCCGAGGGCGTTGCGCTGCGCACACAGTGGGAGGCGCTGGCCTACCTCCGTGCCCTGGGCTTCTCTGTGGCCGACGACGTGGCCCACTTTGAGGATCTGGAAGCCGTCATTGCCTACTGCCAGGATTGGATGACTCGCCGTGAGACGCTTAATTACGAAGCCGACGGCGCTGTGATCAAGATTGATGACCTGGGGGTGCAGGCCGCGCTGGGCGTGGTAGGCAAGGACCCCCGGGGCGCGCTGGCTTTCAAGTTCCCGGCCCGCGAAGCGACCACCCGCCTGCTGGACGTGGAGGTGCAGGTGGGCCGCGTGGGCACTCTCACGCCCCGCGCGATTTTAGAGGCGGTAGAGATCGGCGGTGTCGTCGTTCGGCATGCTTCGTTGCACAACTTTAAAGACGTCGTCCGCAAGGACGTGCGCATTGGCGATACGGTGGTCGTCAAGCGCGCCGGTGACGTGATCCCTTACGTCGTAGGTCCGGTCGTGGATTTGCGCGCCGGTGACGAGCGCCCCATCGAGCCCCCAACGCATTGCCCCATCTGCGGTGAGTCGGCTGTTCACCCGGAGGGCCAAGTCGCCTATTACTGCGTCAACGCTGCCTGCCCGGCCCAGGTCAAAGCACGGGTGGAGCATTGGGCGGCGTGGATGGACATCGAAGGCTTTGGCGAAAAGGCAGCCGAGTTGTTCGTTGAACGGGGCCTGCTGCACGATGTGGGCGATTTCTACAGCCTGGATCGAGAGGCCATCCTGGCCCTGGAAGGCTATGCTGAAAAGAGTACTGACAATCTGCTGGCTATGATCGAGGCATCCAAGAGCCGCCCACTGGCCCGCGTGCTGGCCGGATTGGGCATCCGGGGCGTGGGGGGGATGGTGGCCCAGTTGCTGGCGAGTCACTTTCGCTCGCTGGATGCGCTGGCTGCCGCCTCGGCGGAGGAGATTGAGGCCATCCCTGGCATGGGGCCGCTCACTGCTGCGGCGATTGTCGAATGGTTCAGTCACGCGCCCAATCGGGCGGTGGTGGAAAAGCTGCTACGCGCCGGCCTCCGGCTGGCGGAGGAGGCAGAGGCCTTGCTGGAAGAGAGGGAACGGCGACCGCTGGCCGATAAGACCTTTGTCATCACCGGGACACTGCCCTCCATGAGTCGCAACGAGGCCAAGGATCTCGTTGAGCGGCACGGCGGCAAAGTGACCGGCTCTGTCTCCCGCAAAACCGACTACCTGCTGGTGGGTGCGTCACCGGGCAGCAAGTTCCGCAAGGCCCAGCAACTGGGCGTGGCAACGATTGACGAGGCGGCGCTGCTGATCATGATTGAAGGAGAGGGTGGCGACCAGGAGGGGACGCAGTTGGCGTTAGAGTTGTAGCCGTGGGTGTCCTGGACGTCGTCGGTTTGGGCTACGCCGGGTGGGACACCCTGGGCATCGTGCCGGGACGGCCGGTCTTTGACGCCGGCACGATGACGCTGGCTGGCTTTGCCCGCTGTGGTGGCGGCCCCGTGGCGACGGCACTGGTGACGCTGGTCCGGCTGGGGGCTAAGGTGGGCTACCTGGGCGTGCTGGGCGACGACGAAAGTGGCCGCCAGGTGCTGGCCGACCTGCAGCGTGAAGGGGTGGACACGTCGCGAGTCGTCGTTCGGCCTGGGGCACGCTCGCACACCTGCATCGTGCTGGTGGAGGCGGGCACTGGCCGGCGCAGCATCCTCTGCGACCGGGGCAGCCTGGGCAAATTGTTGCTGACCGATGCCGACCGCCGTTACATTGCCGGAGCCCGGTTTCTGCACCTGGATGGCCAGTTCATGGAGGTGGCGATCACGGCGGCCCGCTGGGCCCGAGAGTCGGGTGTGGGAGTCTCCTTCGATGCCAACCGCCCTCGCCCACGCCTGAAAGAGTTGCTGCCGCTGGTGGACGTGCTGGTCACTTCGGCTTCCTTCCCAGTGGCCTACGTCGGCCACGGTGATTTGCCTCGAGCCATGCGGGTCTTGCGTGCCCTGGGGCCAAAGACCGTCGTGGTCACCCTCGGGCCGGAGGGCTGTGTTTATCTGGAAGGCAATCAACCTGTGCGCGTGTCTGGCTTTAACGTGGACGTGGTGGACACCACCGGCGCGGGCGATGCCTTTCACGGTGCGTACCTTTTTGGCTTGCTGCAGGGCTGGGACGCTGGTGAGACGGCAAGCTTTGCCAACGCCGTGGCGGCACTTAACTGTCGGGCGCTCGGTGGGCGAGGAGGATTGTCCACCCTGGCGAAAGCACGCGCCTTGATGGAAACACAGGGTTGACAGAGCGGGGCGGGTATGGTATACTTGCCATAAAGTTGATGGGGTGGAGGTAAGCGCCCGACAAAGCTCTGCCTAAAACCGCAAGTCAGCGTCGGTCACCGGAGGTCTGCGACCGAGCCCCCCGCAGGGGTGGGGCAACGGCTGATCGATAAAAGGGGGCAACCATGGCTGGCTCAAGAGATTCCAACCTGATGCGCTTTCTTCAGCAAGAGAACCGCCGGTTGCAAGAGGAGAACGAACAACTGCGCGAGGAGGTATCGGCGCTGCGGGGCTATATGGATGCGTTGCGAGACCTTCAGCGGGCAGTGATGACCATTACCGCTGAGGAAGAGGTGATGCCTGTCTTGAATCAGATTCTCTACGCCGCCTTGACCGTGACTGATTCATCGTCGGGATCGTTGTTACTGCGGGAGCCCGAGACCGACGAGTTGGTCTTTGTGCTCGTTCACGGGGAGCGACAAAATGCGCTCAAGGGCTACCGCCTGGTGGCGGGAACAGGAGTGGCGGGATGGGCCGCTGCGCACCAGCGGCCTGTTATTGTCAACCATCCTCGGCAGGATTGGCGTTTCTCCTCCCTGGTGGACGAGACGTTTGGTTTTGAGACACGGAACCTGGTGGCCCTGCCCCTCGTGGCGCGGGGTAGGGTGTTGGGTGTTCTGGAAATCCTGAACAAGTTTTCCAAGAAGGATTACACCGAAGGTGATTTGGATCTGCTGGGCCTCCTGGGCCTGATTGCGGCTACAGTGCTGGATGCTATGGAGGCTCGGGCAGGCGAGTGACCGTGTTTGACAAAGCGTGCAAGTCGAGTATAATTACCTTTTGCTGACGAGTTGGGCCTTGAGATCAGGTCTCTGAGGTCCGTCAGTGCAGATCAGCATCGAGGAGGTACGGGTGTGTATGCCGTGATTGAAACCGGCGGTAAGCAATACAGGGTCCAAGAGGGCCAGCTTGTTGATGTGGAAAAACTACCCCGGGCAGTGGGGGAGACAGTAGAACTGGATCGGGTGTTGTTGGTAGCGGATGGCGACAAGGTGCAGGTGGGGCGGCCTATTGTAGAGGGTGCCAAAGTCCTGGGCACAGTGGCCCAACAGGGCAAGCACCGCAAGGTGATTATCTTCAAGTATCGCCCGCGCAAGCGCTATCGGCTCAAGAAAGGTCACCGGCAGTTGTTTACCCGGCTGCGTATTGAAAAGATCGTCGTCTAACCACGCCGGTCCAGAGGAGGTCAGAGAGATGGCTCATAAAACGGGTGCTGGTTCCAGTCGCAATGGTCGTGACAGTAATTCGCAGCGATTGGGTGTCAAAAAGTTCGGCGGTGAGCAGGTGCGGGCGGGCAACATTATCGTTCGCCAGCGCGGTACCCGCATCAAGCCCGGCCTCAATGTTGGCTTGGGCAGGGATCACACAATTTTTGCCAAGGCTGACGGCTACGTCAAGTTTGAAACCGTTCGAGACGGCAGGAAGCGCGTTAGTGTCCTGCCAGAACGTTAGGAAGTGAACCGTGAAACCAGACATTCATCCCAAGTACTATCCCGAAGCTGTTTTTACCTGTAGCTGCGGCAACAACTGGGTCAGTGGCTCGACAAAGCCCAAGGTACATACCGACGTCTGCTCGGCCTGTCACCCCTTCTTCACCGGCGAGCAGCGCATCGTGGATACCGAAGGCCAGGTGGAACGCTTCTACCGCCGGCTGAAGCAAGCTCAAGGCATGGTCGCCGTCGGGGCAAGTGAGACAGATGAGACTGAGGAAGAGTAGACTGTTGTGCTGCTCCAAGTAGACTAGCGGGCAGGAATTGTTTTTGCACTGTTGACCAGGTAGGGACAGATGGCGCCATCTGTCCCTACTTTTTGGGTGAGGTGACAGCAATGAACCAGCGGCAGAGCGGTGGTTGGGTCGAGGTGATCTGCGGCAGCATGTTCAGCGGCAAGACAGAGGAATTGATCCGCCGTGTGCGGCGGGCCGAGATCGCCCGCCAAAAAGTGCAGGTGTTCAAACCAGGCTTGGATGACCGCTACACGGTGGAAAAGGTCGCCTCTCACGATGGGATGCACTGGGAGGCGGTTCCTGTCGAGTCGGCCAAGTCGATTCCGGGTCTCGTCGAGCCGGACACAACAGTGGTGGCTGTAGACGAGGCGCAGTTCTTCGACTGGACCATCGCTGACATCTGTAACCAGGTGGCCGATCAGGGCGTTCGTGTTATCGTTGCTGGGCTAGACATGGACTTTCGTGGCGAGCCCTTTGGCCCTATGCCCCTGCTCATGGCCCAGGCCGAGCGGGTGGACAAGCTCCAGGCGATCTGCATCGTCTGCAGTGCGCCAGCCAGCCGCACCCAGCGTCTGATCAACGGTCAGCCTGCCTGGTACGACGACCCGGTCATTATGGTTGGCGCCAGCGAGGTGTACGAGGCGCGCTGTCGCCACTGCCACCAGGTGCCCCGCCGTACTTCTGTCCCCGCAGAGGGGAGAAAAGATCAATGATAGACCTTCATCCAGACATTGAGAGCGTGATCGTCTCCGAGGCAGAGATCCAGGCGCAGGTCGGCAAACTTGCGGCCCAGATCTCCACTGACTATACCGGTGACGGCCAGTTGGTCATCGTTGGTATTCTCAAAGGCGCGTTCATCTTTCTGGCTGACCTGACCCGTCGCCTGACGGTGCCCCATCGCGTAGACTTTATGGCCCTCTCCAGCTATGGCCAGACGGCGACGACGACCGGCGCGGTGCGCATCATTATGGACTTGCGAGTGAACGTCGAGGGTCGGCACGTGCTGGTCGTTGAGGACATCATTGACAGCGGCTACACGCTGCACTACTTGCTGAACGTGCTTCACACGCGCAACCCTGCCTCGTTGCGTTCGTGTGTTCTTTTGAGCAAGCCGGAGCGCCGGCAGGTGGACGTGACGGTGGACTATCTCGGCTTTGAGATACCCGATGTGTGGGTGGTGGGCTATGGACTGGACTATGCCGAGATCCATCGCACGCTGCCCTACATTGGTGCGCTAAGGCCGGAGGTGTACCGATGATCTTGGAAGAGCATGTGGATCACATTCTCATTGACCAAGATCGGCTCCATGCCCGCGTCGCCGAACTGGCGGCCGAGATTTCGCGTGATTACGCCGACGTGAAGGATCTGCTGCTGGTCTGTGTTCTCAAGGGCGCGGTGATGTTCCTTTCTGACTTGTGCCGGCAGTTGACTATCCCCCATGCCATTGACTTTATGGCTGTCTCCAGCTATGGGGCCAGCACGGAAAGCTCTGGCATCGTCCGCATCATCATGGATCTGGAGACGAGCATCCTGGATCGACACGTTCTCATTGTGGAAGACATCATTGACAGTGGCCGGACGCTGGATTACATCACTCGCAACCTGCTCACACGCGGCCCGTCCAGCCTGAGAATCTGCTCTTTGCTGGACAAGAGGGAGCGGCGAGTGATTCCCATCCCGGTGGATTACATCGGTTTCAAGATACCCGACGAGTTTGTCATTGGCTACGGCCTGGACTTTGCCGAGCTCTATCGCAATTTGCCCTTCATCGGTGTGCTCAAGCCAGAGTTCTACCGGTGACCTCACATCCTTCGTTCGCCGAGGGTCTTTGACCGAGGCGAAGATGGGCTCGGCCAAGGGACCTTGCCCATCGTGTCTCATTTCCCTGAAAGAGAGTGGAGTATACGAGTGCCCCCCTTTGACCACGGCTTTTTACTTCCGGGCAAATTACCTCATGAACAGTTAGTCAGCCTGTTGCGCCGCCATGTCCCCGACGACCCGCGCATCCTGGTCGGCCCGCGCCTGGGTGAGGATGCGACGGTCATTGATCTGGGCCCCGATTTTGGCGACCGGTTGCTGGTGGCCAAGACTGATCCCATCACCTTTGCCACCGATGAGGTCGGCTGGTACGCCGTCAACGTCAACGCTAACGACGTGGCCTGCATGGGTGCGACCCCTCTTTGGTTCCTGGTCACACTGTTGTTGCCAGAGGGTCGCACCGACGACGCCCTGGTGGAGCGCATCTTTGGCCAGATCGGCCAGGCGTGCGCGGCTCTCGGTATTTCGCTAGCTGGTGGTCACACCGAGATCACCTATGGCCTGGATCGGCCCATCGTTGTGGGGCACATGCTGGGCGAGGTGGCCCGTGACCGCCTGGTGACGACGAGCGGCGCGCAGGTGGGCGACGTCTTGCTGCTGACCAAGGGCGTTGCCGTCGAGGCCACGGCCATCATCGCCCGCGAGAAGGCGGACGAGTTGGCGGGATGCTTTTCGCTCGAGTTCCTGGCGCGATGCCAGGGCTTCTTGCACGACCCCGGCATCAGCGTGGTGCGCGACGCGCAAGTGGCCACAGCCGCCGGGCGGGTTCACGCCATGCACGATCCCACCGAGGGTGGCCTGGTCACTGGCCTGTGGGAGTTGGCCTGGGCTGCCGACGTGGGCCTGGAAGTGATTGCTGCTGCGCTGCCAGTGCTGCCAGAAACGGCGCAGCTTTGCCAGGCCTTCGACCTCGACCCATTGGGCGTCATCGCTTCCGGCGCGCTACTCATATCCGTCGCGCCCGACGATGCGCCGGCGGTCCAGCGGGCGCTGGAAGCTGAAGGCATCCCGGTCTTTTTCATTGGCCGGGTGGTAGAAAAGGCAGCCGGTGTGACGATGCTCGCGGCGGGTGGACGCCAACCGCTACCCCGCTTTGCGCGGGACGAGATCGC
>CAYVPU010000014.1:10868-25550 GCA_964453885.1 uncultured Anaerolineae bacterium
TCCCACTTGAGGGGCAGTTCACTGTGATTGGACGCGGTTGGATACGTCAGCGTCCACTTCCGCCAAAGCCGGACAAGGATGTAACCGCGATTTAAGCGGCTGGAACTTCAGAGCTGGATAGGGCGTTCTAGGCCGTGCGGATCAGCAACTGCTTTCAGATGTACAGTTTTTCCTTGTCCACCTCTTCCCGCAGGATGCGCAGTTCCTCGTCGCTGGGCGGCGGGTTCTGACTCACGTCGTCGGGGACGACGAGTTCAAAGTCGGTGTTCTCGATCACTTGCTCCACGGTGACGCCAGGGTTGGTAGCCAGTAGCTTCATACACTTGGTCTCGGCGTCAAAGCCCAGCAGGGCCAGGTTGGTTACCACGCGGTAGGGACCGGTGCCGGGGGGCAGGCCGGCCTCCTCGCGTGCACCGGGGCCGGTGAGGTAGCCTGGGGTGGTGACAAAGTCTACCTTTTCCACAAAGCGACGCTTGTCGTGGCGCATGATGGCGATGGTGCGCCAGCAAAGGGAGCCGACGTCGTTGGCCCCGCCGCTGCCTGGCAGCCGCACTTTAGGCGGCCAGTAATCGCCGATGACGGTGCTGTTCAGGTTGCCGTAAGGATCAATCTGCGCCCCGCCCAGGAAACCGTACTCGATGAAACCCCGCGTGGCCGTCTCCATGATGTCGCAGATGCCAGAGGCGGCCACGGCGCGGTGGAACGTGCGCCGCTCGCCCACGGCCAGCGGCAGATCCTCCAGCAGCGCCCCCGTACCACCGAATTCAAAGATCGTCACCAGGTTGGGTGCTTGCATCTTTTGCGCCAGCGACGCGGCCAGCATAGGGATGCCGGTGCCGATGAAAGCCGTCGTGCCGTCTTCCATCAACCGGGAAGCAATGCAGATCAGCAGTTCGCTGGGATTGTACTTTTGCTCGCTCATCTTTTCTCTCTTTCCCATCATCGCAACGCTTCGGCCAGGGCCACGATTTCATCCAGCCGCGCCTTGTCGTGCAGGGCCAGGTATTCCTCGTGGTTCTTGACGCCGTAAACGTACTTTTCCAGGTATGCCTGGGCTCCCTCCTCGGTCTTGGCTGCTTCCACCCACTCTTTGATCCGCTCCTCGTCCCGTTCGTAGTAGTAGACCATTTCGCCAGGGTGTGAGCCGAGCGGCGCGTGCACCACCGCGTCTACCAGGTAATAGGGGATGATGGTGCGGTCGGGGTGCTTGCGGATCTCTTTGTTGGGCACGATCTCTTCAGTGCTGATAATCAGCCGCTTGCTGGCCCGCGATAGTTCGTGGGCAAAGCCGCTGATGCCGTCAATCTGCGCGTTGCCGTACTTGTCGGCCCGGTGGACGTGGATCATGCCCGCGTCCAGGATGAGGGCTGGCAACAGGGCTATCTTTTGTCCGGTGAAGGGGCACTTGACCACTTTGGCCGAACTGTACTTGAGAGTATCGGTACCCAGCATGGCGCGCACCGGTATAAATGGCACACCCATGGCCGCGGCTTTGAAGCGCCAGGTGATGCCGCCGTTGCTCCACTCCGCAGTCTTGATGCGCCCCGCTTCCACCTCGCGGCGCAGGGAACGAGACGTGCCATAGACCTCCATGCCGATGTAAGTGATGTCCAATGCCCGCACCCGCCCGGTCGCCAGCAGGATGTCCAGTTCCAGCACGCCCTGCCCGGCCACGCGCAGGTCGGTTTGGCCCTGGCGGATCAGTTCCCGCATCAGGGACATGGGCGCGCGCACCGTGCCGTAAAGCTCCGTACCGATATAGTCCCCGTCGTGGACAAAGCGGGAGATGGCCTCTTGCTCGGTCATCAGCTTGTCCACCAGGGCTTTGGATTTGTGCTTTCGATTCCACTCGCGGAACGCATCCATGTCCGGCGGTTGAAACAACTCGCCGATGCCCGACTCGATCACTTCCATAGTGTTCCCCTTTCTTTCTACAGGCGGTTGTGTGCCTCCGTTCTTCAGGCTGCAATGGCTACTGTCTCTGGCTTCCATTCTTCCTGGATGGTCACAGTGGGATATGGATTGGGCTCCGGAACGGGAAGGCCCAGTTCTTTCAAAGCGGCAACGTGTTCCTTCATGCCCCACCGGGCCTTATACAGGCAATCTTCTATTGAATGGCCAACGCCGGTAAAACCTTCCAGGTCAGGGGAATAGAACGAGAAGAACAGAGGATCGTCTGTGGCCTCAATGATGAGAGAGTATTTTAAACCTATCATTGTCGTTTTCCTTTCCCCTTTAGACCAGCAGCCTTCAGGATGGTGTTACATGCAACCTGATCAATTCACTGAACTTCATGTCAGTTGATACCCTTTCTGGGTCGCGCGTTCGTTCAATTGTCATCACCGGCGGCCAGCACGGCTGCCAGGGCCATCGAAAGCAGTCTCGTTTCGGAATTGTCGGCGCGGGAGTTGATGACGATGGGCACCTTGGCGCCGACGACCAGGCCTGCCATACGTGCTTTGCCAAAGTACTGCATTGCCTTGGCAGCAATGTTGCCCGCCGCCACGCTGGGCACGATGAGAATGTCGGCCTTGCCAGCGATGGGCGACCTGGCTTGCTTGATCCGCGCCGATTCTGGAGAGATAGCCAGGTCCAGTGCCAGTGGGCCGTCCATGATCGCGCCCTTGACCCAGCCCTCGGTCGCCATGCGCGCCAGCGCCAGCGCATCTATCGAGGCCGTTGATTTGGGATGGACGATCCCAAAGGCGGCTATGATGGCTATCTTTGGTTCGTCCAGACCCAGGCGGTGGGCTACGTCCACAACGTTGCGGATGATCTCTAGCTTTTGCCAGATGTTGGGGTAGAGCACCACGCCGCTGTCACTCACATAGAGCAAACGGTCGTAACCGGGGATCTCGAAAATGCCGACGTGGGTGAGCAGCTTCTTGTCGCGCACGCCGGTGTGCCGGTCGAGAACGGCGCCCAGCAACTCGGTGGTCTTGAGCTGGCCCTTGACGACGACGTCGGCCTGACCCTCCCGCGCCAGCGCCACGGCCTTGCGAGCGGCCAGCACCTCGTCTGTCTCGTGGACGATCTCCGTGTTGTCTAGGGCCAGCCCCCCGGCAGAGGCGATAGCTTCTATGGCCGTCGCGTCGCCGATCAGGGTGGCGGCCGCGATACCCTGGCGTTGCACTTCGTCCACCGAGACAAGCACTTCTGGGTCGTGCGCCGCCACGATGGCCATGCGCCGGGGCCCATTGGCCTTAGCGGTGGATAGTAATTGGTCAAAGGTTTGGATGGTCATAAAGCTTGTCTCGAGTCACAACACTGTCAGTCCGTTCGGTTCATTCAACGGTTCACTCTCGTTTTATTCCACATTTGTTGTTGTGTCCCGCAGTCTGTCTCACGTCAACAGGTAGCCACCGTCCACAAACACCGTCTGGCCCGTCACCCAACTGGCCAGCGGTGAAACGAGAAAGAGCACCACCCGGGCCGTCTCCTCCGGCTGGCCCAGGCGCTGCAGAGGCGTGCGCGCCTCGACCATGCCCACCAGTTCCGGGGCTTGCTGGCGCAACTCTGGTGAGTCGGTTAGACCAGGGCCAACTGCATTGACGCGGATGCCGTGAGGAGCCAGTTCGGCTGCCAGCGAACGGGTGTAGGCGATGACGCCGCCTTTGGAGGCGTCATAGTGCGCCGTGCCACCAAAGCTGGGATGCACGCCGTTGATGGAGGCCAGGTTGACGACGCATCCTCCATTTCCCTGGGCAATCATCTGGTTGGCTACGGCCTTGGTGCAGAGCCACAGTCCCTTGAGGTTGGTGTCAAAGACTGCATCCCAGTCTGCTTCGCTCAGCTCGGCTTGCAGACCCAGAGTAAAGATACCGGAATTGTTGACCAGGACGTTTACCCGGCCAAAGCGTTCTACCACGGCGGCGACCATGGCCTCCACCTGGTCAGCTCGGCGCACGTCGGCCTGGATGGCCATGGCCTGGCCGCCGCCGTCCTCGATCTCGGCGATGACGGCCTCTGTGCCCTGCCAACTGGTGTGGTAGACCACGGCCACGCTGGCTCCGGCCGCGCCCAACGTCCGAGCGATGGCCCGCCCGATGCCCCGTCCGCCGCCGGTGACGATAGCCACCTGGCTGGCAAGGTCCAGCCACTTGGTTACGTCTATGGCTTTATTGTTCATGTTCTCTCCCTGATCCGCTTGACAGGCTTGACTCTCTTTCCAAGAAGATGTATACTAACTCTACCCCCCGCTTGGGTTGGTCGATCAGTGTTCGGGCAGGGCTCAAGCCTCGCTGACCATTATAGTTGCTTGTCAACGAGATGTCAAACAAACTGAGCATCATACCCGACCCAGCAAAAAGCTGCGGTGGGAGGTCGCGCTATGGTGAATCTGTACTTTTTGAGAGGAGAGCCATGTCTGTCGCTGATCTGATCATTCACGATACCACGGTACTCACCATGAACACCGGCTTTGACGTGTTGCCGCATCACGATGTGACCGTCAACGGCCAGTTCATCACCGCCGTGACGCCGACCGGACTTGCCCTGGGGGGGGCCTCAGCTTCGCTCGGGGTAAATTCCGTCAAAGGGGATGAAGCACCAAAGGCCAGGAAAGTGCTGGACGGTCGTGGCCTGATCCTGATGCCTGGTTTGGTCAACGCCCACACGCATCTGGGAATGTCTTTTTTCAAAGGCACCGCCGCTGCTGCGGAACTGTTCGAGTGGCTGAATTGGACGGGACGCTATCAGAAAAGGATGACGCCCGAGGATGCCTATTGGTCGGTCGTGCTCGCCGCCGTCGAGATGATTCGCGCTGGTGTCACCACCTTTGCCGATATGTTTTTCAATCAGATAGCAACCGCCGACGCCATTGCCGATGCCGGTTTGCGGGTTTGCCTGGGCGAAGGTATCATGGAACCGATCGGTGAGGCGGGTAGGCAAGCGGTGGACGCGCAGATTGACAGCGCTATCCGATTCATCGAAAGGTGTCAGGGCGTGGCCGACGGTCGCATCTCTGCCTGGCTGGCTCCCCACTCTCTTTACGCCTGTTCCGAGCGCACCATCGCCCGCGTGCTAGAGGTCGCGACTGCGCTAGATGCCTCCATCCAAATCCATCTCTCGGAGACAGTCAAAGAAGTGGAGGACTCGATAGCACAACATGGCCGCCGTCCCCCGGAACGAATGGAAGAGTTGGGCTTTCTGGAGCACCGTGTTCTGGCCGCTCACTGCGTTCACCTGTCCCCGTCCGACATCGAGATCCTGGATCGACCAACCTTTGGGGTGGCTCACAACCCCGGCAGTAACCTCAAGTTGCAGAGCGGTGACGCGCCCCTGCCGCAACTGGTGGGACGCAAGATGGCCATAGGGCTCGGCACCGACGGCAACGGCAGCGAGGATACGCTGGACATCTTGAAAGCCGCTTACCTGGCCGCAGTGCTACATCCTTGGACGAAAGGGCATCATCCGGCTCACACCGTCCTGGCTATGATCACCCGTGAAGGCGCGCGAGCGCTGGGCCTTGAAGACAAAGTTGGCACGGTGAAAGTCGGAAAGAAGGCAGACCTGATTTTGCTGGACCTGGGCCACCACCCCCGTACCACGCCGTTTAACAATCCCTTCTACATGCTGACTTTTACTGCGCGGGGCGATGATGTGGTAACGACCATCGTAGACGGCAAGATCCTTATGGAGAATCGCGTCATCAAGAGCCTGGACGAGGCAGAAGTGCTGCGTCAGGCCCAGGCACGCGCGGATCGCATTTTCGAGGGCGATAGCCTGTAGTTCTTTTACCACACCATGTCAGACACATCAGTCTGTGTTGGCATGGTTGTTGTCTCCTGGGGCAACGGCAGTCTAATAGTAAAGGTGGCACCTTTACCCTCTTTGCTCTCTACGTCAATGCTGCCGCCGTGACGCTGCACGATGCCGTAACTCACCGAGAGACCCAGACCTGTCCCCTCGCCCGGCTCCTTGGTGGTGAAGAAGGGATCAAAGATCCGGTCCATGTATTTCAGTGGAATGCCTACCCCCTCGTCGGAAAAGGCCACAGTCACTGTATTATCTTTAGCCCACGTTTTGATCTCCAGGCGACCACCTTGGGGCATGGACTGGTAGGCATTGAGCATGATGTTGACGAAAACCTGTTGCAACTGTTGCGGGTCTCCATTGACCGGCGGCAGATCGGTCGCATAGCTCTTGACCAGTTGCATTTTTCCCCGCGATGATTGGTACTCCAAAAGCTGGCACGTCGCCTCAAGAGTCTGGTGCAGATCCACTTGCAGTAAGTGGGGTTCGCCCATGCGGGCGAAATCAAGCAGGTTTTGCACAATCCGTTTGCAGCGCATGGACTCTCGCTCAATAGTGGCCAATGGCTCGGTGCTGATGTCGTCCGGTGGAATGTGGCGCTGCAGAATTTGGGCGAAACCCAGGATAACACCCACTGGATTGTTGATCTCGTGAGCTACGCCTGCTGCCAACTGGCCGATGGAGGCCAGTTTTCCTGATCGAATGATCTGCTGCTGGGCACGGCGCAGCTCCTTGTTGGCCGCGGCCAGCTCTCGTGTGCGCTCTTCCAACCGTTGCGTGCGTTCTCGCACGCGCCGTTCCAGGTCTTCGTTGAGCGCTTTTAGTTGTTGCTGGGCGGCTACGATTGCGTCGTAATACAGCACATTATAGACCGAAATCGCCATCTGGCGTGCTACCTGTGAAAAAAGGCGAATGTCCGACCGTTCGTAAGAGCGCCCGCCTATGCGGGGACCAAAAGTCATGATGCCCACCAGTTCGTCTTGCACTTTGAGCACCAGACAGACTTTGGCTTGCCAGCAGTGCAGGTACTCCTCGGCCACGTCGCGAATTTCGTGGTAACGGGGATGTGCCATGACCTGCGCCCGCTCCAGCACTTTGCCCGGTTTCAGCCTGCGCAGGTAGACAAAGAACGGATCGTCAGCGCGATATTTCCACTCGGCCCCACCAGCGTGACCTCGACTGTAGCGCAGGGCGTAATCGCCTGTCACCTGATCCCGGACGATGATGGCCCCGTTCTCTGCATGCATCGTTTCGATGATAAAGTCCGTCACCCCTGGCAAGAGTTGATCCGAACCGGTCACGCTGGTCAACTGCTCTATGAACCCTTGCACGGCTTGCTGGTAGGCCTGGCGACCCCAGTTGAGTGAGCTTTCTATCAAGTTGCTTACCCAGTTGCGCGCTACATACAGCAGACCAAAGCCGGCAAGCGCCATTGCCGCCAGTTCCCAGACCGGCAGCTTGCGCCAAGCGGGTGGCAGCAGAGAGAGCGCCACAAAGATCGCTGCTGCCAGCACGATCCACGTCAATGTGTAGACGGCCGCTCGATTCAGGATGACCGAGAGGCCCAGCAGCCGATAGCGGAGCACACCGTAAACGTAGAGCATCCCGCTAAAGGTGAGGAGCAGGAGGGAGGGATCGGCCGCGAGGAGATCAGGGAATATGACGCGCACCACGTGCCCCACAAAGATCAACAACGTCGCTCCTATCAGAATAACTGCCTGTTTTCTTTGCAGCGCGCTATCCAGATGGAGCGCGGCGCGGGTCAACAGGGCGACGGCCAGGGCTATCTGGACGTACGACAGAGCCAGGAATCCCCAGAACAACGGGCCACGGATACTGATAAATTGGCCCTGTGCCAGGTCAAACTGATAGAACGAGCCGTGCCAAAAGTTGGTGAGCCGGAGGAGGTAGAAAAACAGATTGGGGCCGTAGAGAAGAGGATATAGCCAGCGCCGGCGCGTCACCGGATGGCGGCGGGGAAAGAGCAAGGCGAGGTGCAACCAGGTGCACCCCACAAAACTGGAACCAAAGTAGTTAACCAGCCCATTGATCCGCAGGACGGTGAACGTGGCGGGTGTAACCCAGTTCGCTTCGAGAACCAGAGCCACCACGCCAGTGCCTCCCCAGATGGACAACAACCCCTGGGTGATGGCTACCAGCCGGTTCACCGTGCTGCGGGGGTCCCATCGGATTAGATAAATGCCAAGTGCCAGGTTGATCACCAATCCTACGAGAATAGTAACAACATAGGCCTGGATAATGTTTGGCCAGGCAATCATACTAGTCCTCCTGGTCGTTGTTACCTTCTCGATTCACCGGTAGCGAGACAACAAAGCGAGTTCCCACACCCACCTGGCTATCTACCTCGATTCCGCCGCCGTGTGACTTGATGATCCCGTAACTGACGGACAAGCCCAGCCCGGTACCCTTTCCTACCTCTTTGGTGGTGAAGAAGGGATCAAAGATGTGTTTCAAGTCCTCTGGCCGAATGCCCACGCCGGCATCAGCAAAGATGGCTTGCACCTGGTTGCCTACGGTGCGGGTGGTGATGCGCAGGTCTCCACCTTTAGGCATCGCCTGGTAGGCATTGATGATCAGATTCACAAAGACCTGCTGAAGTTGATTGGTGTCGCCCTCGATGCCAGGCAAATTGGGCGCAAAGCCCTTGATCAGCCTCACGTTGTCGATGGTGATCTGATGCTCAATGAGTTTACACGCTGCCTCTACCGACTCATTCAAATCCAGGGGCTGCAACGTCGGTGTGGAGCGCCGTGAAAAGTCCAGCAATCCCTGGATGATTTTCTTGCACCGCAACCCTTCCCGCTCAATTGAAATCAACGGCTTGCGAAATGGATCTTTTCCTGGCAGCTTTTTGAGCATGACCTGGGTAAAACCGAGCATGACGCCCAGGGGGTTATTGATTTCGTGGGCCACACCGGCCGCCAATTGGCCGATTGAAGCCAGCTTTTCCGATTGGATGAGCTGCGTCTGGGCTTCCTGTAGTTCTTTGGTACGTTCCTCGACTTTTTTCTCCAGTTCTTCGCTAAAAGCCTTGACCTCACCGTAAAGCTGGGCATTGATGATGGCGATGCCGGCATAGTCGGCCAGAGCCGAAAGCATATACAAATCGTTGTCGGCAAAAGGCCGGTTGGAAACCTTGTTGTCCACCGACATGATGCCGATGATTTCCCTGCCCACCTTCAAGGGCACATACAGCAACGATTTCACCAGATAGCCGGTCTTGACCTTGAGACTGGCCTCATCGCCGCTGGCTATAAAAGGCTCCCCGGTTCTCACCACCTCCCCGGCGATGCTGTCGTCCACCTTTATGCGAAAGCCTCGAGCGAATTGCTCGCCCAGGTTGCGGGCGGCGCGGAGATAAAGATTGCCGCTCTCTTCATCTATGAGGAGCAGTGCACCCTCTTCTGCGTTGGTGATATAGACGGCTACCTCGACAATGCGGTTCAGTACTTTTTCTGGGTCCAGCAAGGATGTGACGGACTTGCCAATGTTGTAAAGTACGTTCAGTTCCTTGACCCGCCGCTCCAACTGCTGGTTCGTCCCCGTCAATTCCCGGGTTAGCCTGTCCCGCTCCTTGCGCAAGCGTCGCTCCTCCAGCGCCCGGTCAATAGCCCCAAGCATCTCTTCTGTATCGAAGGGCTTGATGATATAGTCTTTGGCTCCCAACCGGAAAGCCAGCACGGCAGTCTCTTCAGACCCGTGAAAGGTCATTAGAATCACGGGTATGTCGGCCTGGGTCTTTTCCAGCGCGCCCAGCACTTCCAGCCCGGTCATCCTGGGCATCCGCTGATCCATGATGATCAGGTCTGGTTCTTCGTTCAACGCGCGCTGCAATCCGGCTTCACCATTCTTGGCCGTGATGTACCGGTAGCCATTGGGCTTTAGAATGTACTCTGTCATGAACTGGAGACTGTCATCTCGGTCGTCAATAACTAATACTTTTTCTCCGGCCACTGTTCATCCTCCCGATTGGATATTGTCTGTTCTCCTCGGTTGTTAGCTCTCTTTGCCTTCTTCTGGTTCCGGGCCGACCCGGTATCGCGCTGCCCAGGGTAGGTAGTGACTGAAAAAGGTGTCTCGATGTATTTCTTGCCCGTCTTTCTTGAGCACCCGGTGAACCGCCACGTCCAGACCCTCTTTGGGCCACTCTACCTGCACTTTCTGACCTGTCGCCAAGCTGGGGTCCTCTTCGTAGATCGGCTCGGGCTGAGGTACGTGGTTGCTTTCGAATGGCCCCTCCATCTCGACGGTGTAATCCGGTTTGGTACTGTAAAAGCGGAACTTGAGCGTGGTCGCTGTCAAGTCTACTGTGGTCTTGATGAGCAAATAGTAAGGCGAATCGTTGCGAAATTTTAGGTCCACCTGCGGGGCATAGATGGTGGCATCCAGACCAACCGGCGGCTCATACCAACCCACCCGAAAGCCGTGGGCGTGCCGTTCGACGACGGGATAACCGGCCCAGAAGGCAGCCCGGAAGGCGGTGGTGGACACCTGGCACACCCCCCCGCCGATGCCTACTCGCGTCCGGTCGCCCCAGATAATGACTGATTCCTCGTAGCCGGTGGCGCTGCTCACCTCGCCCAGGTGCTCGTTGAAGGAAAAGGTCTCCCCCGGCGGAATGATGACACCGTTGAAGCGGGCTGCCGCCACTGCGATGTTGTTGGCACGCCCGGCCGAAGAGTTGCGAAAGTAGGAGATGCCTTCACTGATCAACTCCCGGATGCCCAACTTGGCGGCGTTGGCAGCCGAGATTTCCGGTTCGATGGCTTTCAACGGCAGCGTGATAGTGCGCTGGTCGCCCGCCGCTCGCTCCAGGACGAGGGCCACTGTTGCCTCGGCGTCCAGTTCACGGCCGGGTTGGCTGGGAGAGGTCTCCGACACGGTGCCGCTGGTCTCCTCGAAATCCAGCCGGGCGTTCACCGGGTCCCGATGCACTGCCTCGGTGATGGATTCGACAAAGGCAACGATGGGTTGGGCATCCAGGCGGGCTTGCCAGAGACCCGCACCGTCAGCGTTTTGGACCACTTCCAGGATCAATATCCGGGCCAGGTCTACCGGTTCCAGGGTCCATGGTCCGATCTCATCCGCGCCTGGTTCCTCTTCCGGCAGAGCAAGAGTCAGCGGGCTGGCCAAAAAGCGCTCAATCTGTGCCTGGGCAGCCGTCGCGTCTACGATTTGGGGTAGCGTTTCGATCACGACCAGCGGCACCTCACCACCGGTGCGGGCTGTCATCTGGGCAAAGAGCAGTGCCTGCGTGGCGGCCACGTCCACCGTGCGTTCCACCTGGGCGGGAATTGCCTCAGCGTGCAAATCCAGCATGGACAGGGTAGCGTCGCGTGGCGGGCGATTGACCCGCTCGGCCAACAGTTGCAAATATAGCAAGCCCTTTTTTTCGTCAAAGGCCCAGGTTTCAGGGATGTCCTGGCCAGTGTAGAGCAGTTGGGCCTGGGCCTGCAGGCTCTCCAGGAGGCCATCCCGACGACCGGGGCGGTAGGCGGCCCGCACCATAGACTCAACGTCGAGGTGGACGCCTAGATCGTCCGGGGAGACCAACCACCTCTGGTCGCTGCCGGCGTCGTACAGGGTCACCTTGGGGCCGGTGATGGGCCGGGCGTGCTGCGTGAGTAGCGTGGCTGCTTCCAGGGGTGTCAGGCCGCCCAGGGGCAGGCCCATGGCCGAGACGCCGGGATAGATCCGCCCGGCGTAGAGCAGCTCGTAAGCCGGCACGGCTACAGCGATGCCCAGCACCACAGCCAGCATCCCTGCCAGGAGCAGACGGGTCATCGTCTGCCAGATATCTGGTTGTGGCTGGGGGAGTGGTCGCACGGCAGGGGCTGCTGCATCCTGACTCCTGCCGGCGACGGAATCTGTACTCATCTCTCGTCTCACTTTGCATTGGCCCACACCCGTTGAAACTCGGCCAGGTAGTGGGCGGCGAACTCGGCGCTGTGGACGACGAGCACGTTCTCATCGTTCTTTTCGTCGGCGCTGGCGCTGAAATTGAACGAGCCCAGGACGACGGTTTCGTCGTCAATGATGATCACCTTGTGGTGCATGATGTAAGGGTTGCCGTCCAGTCGCACCTCTGCTCCTTTTACTTTTTTGAGCTTGCCGTATTCGCTGTATTGGCTACCAGTGCCGCGATCCTCAAAGATACCCTGTACCCTCACGCCGGCCGTGGCCCGATCGCGCATGGCTTTGCCGATGCCATCGTGGGTGAAAGAGTAGGCCATGAAGCGGATGCTCGACTGCGCGCTGTCCAGCAGCGAAACCAGCTTGTCCGCCACTTTGTCTTCCGGCGCGAAATAGTTCTCCACCGCCACGTCGCCGATCTTGAGACTGGGGTGCGGCGTGTCTGCTGGTGAGGTGGGACCAAAGGTCTCCTCCTCAAACATCTCTTCGAATTCGGTGGCATAGTTCTCCGCCAGCCGGACCGATTGCAGCGCGATGGCGTTGTTGTTATTGCGGTAGGTACCGTTCTCGGTTAGATTCCAGGAGCCGGTCCAGACGGCGGAGCCGTCAATGACGACGAATTTGTTGTGCATGATGGCACTCCGGCCGTCGTCCACTACAAAGATGCCGCTTTTTTTGATGTCGCGGACGGCGCGCTCGTCCACATTGTCGGTGTCGGTGACAACGCGCACCCGCACGCCTCGCTTTTTAGCAGCGATGAGCGCGTCGGCCACGCGAGTCAGGTCAAAATCGTAGGCTGCTACTTCCACCGACTTTTGAGCTTTGTCAATCGCTGCTGCCAACCGCTCGTCCAGGCTGCCAGTGTGGTATTCATCTTTGTCCGGATAGCGCGGCGCAGTAAAGTAGACCTGGTACCACGGACCGCCGGGCTCTTCGACCACCGGACCGGAACCACCGTCCAGGAAGTCCAGGTCCAGCAAGTTGCAGGAGGCTACCAGGAACAGCAGCAGCGTGCCCAACAGTACAGGCCTGGCCCACTTGCTTCGTTTTGTCATGGCGTTAACCCGGCTTTAGACGGAACGAACAAAGCAGTGATCTGTTCCACCAGCGCTGCATCGTCCAGGTGGTCCCGGTCGGCGAGCAGTGACTGCATGGCAACTTGGCCTTGAACCGTGGAGCCCGTCAGATTGCTAGTCATCGTTACCAACTCGTCCAGTTCGGCGGCAAACTCGTCACCGGTCAGGATGGCCCGGTCGGCAACCAGGTTGTTGACGCGCTTTATCACGCGCCGAAGGCCGCTGACAGTCCGATCCGGGTCGTGGCCGGCTGCCTTTGCTGCCAGCCGCTCCGCCTGGGCAACGCCCCAGGCCAGCAGAGGTTTAGCGGCGGCGTCCTCCAGATCGTCGGTTAGCCCCTCGCTGTCGAGAATTATCTCGGCCGCCAGTCGTTCTTGGCGTTCGGTTTCATCAGGCATAGTGGATTCTCCCTGGCATTCCTGTACCTCCCATTGTACCAAAAGGTTGTTGAAAAAGCAAGAGCTTGTTCCTTTTATTTTTTGTGGTATAATGAGGATGTGATGTGGAGCATGAATTTAGCGATCTCTACGGCGAGACAATGGACGACCGCCATGCCGGTGACTGCGAATTGATGGAACTCGGCTTTGAGGTAGCCAGGCGCGACCTTGACTGGGCTGAACAATTTGTGGATCGCATTGAGCAAATGCTGCGCGAAATGGGGGCACTGGAATGAGCGGTTCCATGGATTACCTCCAGTCCCACGAGCGAGTTGCTGTAAATGTTTGGCATCCAACATTCACTTGAAGGAGAAATGATGGCAACTGTAACGGTTTCTCACGTGAGCAAGGCCTTTGGTGACGTGCAGGCGGTGGACGACGTCTCCTTTGAGGTGCACCCGGGCGAGATATTTGGCCTGCTGGGGCCCAACGGCGCGGGCAAGACGACCACCATTCGCATGATGCTGGACATCTTTAGGCCGGAGCACGGCCAGGTGACGGTCTTTGGCGGCAAGTTGGACGAGGCGGCCAAGAACCGAATCGGCTACCTGCCGGAGGAGCGCGGTCTGTACAAGGACCTCAAGCTGGAACCGGCACTGGTCTTTCTGGCTACGCTAAAGGGCCTGGATGAGGCCACTGCCCGCCAGCGGCTGACCGACTGGCTTTATCGTTTTGACCTGTACGATCATCGCCAGAAAAAGATCCAGGAACTGAGCCGGGGCATGCAACAGAAAGCACAGCTCATCGTCACCCTGATCCACGAGCCAGATCTCATCGTCGTGGACGAGCCGTTCTCCGGCTTTGACCCGCTGAACACCCGGCTGGTCAAAGAGATCCTGGAGGAGCAACGGCAAGCGGGCAAAACAATCATCATGTCCACCCACCAGATGTACCAGGTAGAGGCGTTGTGCAACCGCATCGTGCTCATCAACGAGGGGCGCACGGTGCTCTATGGCCAGGTAGATCAGATCAAGCGCGACTTTGCCGGCAACGCTGTGGTGGTGGAGGGTCAGGGAGACTTTTTGAACGTCCCCGGTGTGCTGGAGACGCGCCAACAAAACAGCGAGTGGCACATGGCTCTGAGACCTGGCGCCAGCCCGCAGGATGTGTTCCGTGCCCTGGCCGCGAGGGGCGGGATCAAGATAGAACGCTTCGAGATCGCGGAACCTTCTCTCGACGACATCTTTATCTCGGTGGTACAGGGAGAAGGTAGGGAGGCGGCCGATGCGTAAGTTCTGGTTGGTCGCTAAACACGAGTATCTCAAAACGATTCGCCGCCGGGCGTTTTGGCTGGGTACGTTGGGTGTGCCGTTGCTCATCATTGTGGTCATGGCCGCCAGCATTGCCGTCGCCGTTGGCGGCGGAGACGAGAGGCCCCTGGGTTACGTGGATCACGCTGGCATCCTCACCGCCGGAGTCTACCCGGATGTGGGCGAGGGGGACGAATTCACCGAGATGCGAGCTTTTCCCGACGAGGCGGC
>CAYVPU010000014.1:25650-28258 GCA_964453885.1 uncultured Anaerolineae bacterium
CGAAGCCGGCAGTGAGAGTTTCATCAACTTGTTCATGCCCCTTATTGCCGGCATGTTTTTTATGTTCTCGGTTATGACTTCGGCGGGCTACCTGTTGCAGGCCGTGACGGCCGAGAAAGAGAGCCGGACGGTAGAGATCGTGTTTACCTCGCTAACGCCGGAGCAGTTCATCGGCGGCAAGGCGGCAGGTCTGATAGCCGTGGCGTTGAGCCAGGTCCTCGTCTGGGTGCTGGCGGTTGTGGTGGGTCTGGTTGTGGGCGCGCAGTTCCTGGAACCACTGCAAGCTGTCGAGGTGCCGTGGGTCTTTCTTGTGGTGGTGGCCTTGTACTTTTTTCCGGCCTTCTGCCTCATGGCCGGATTGATGACAGCCATCGGCGGTATGGTGACCGAGATGCAGCAGGGGCAGCAGATCGCTGGCGTGCTCAACATGCTCTTCATCCTGCCCTTCTTTTTCATTGCCGTGGCGTTTTCCAACCCCGATAGCCCGCTCCTGGTCGCTCTGACGCTGTTTCCCACCACGGCTTTTATCACCGTCACCCTTCGCTGGGGCATGACGGTGATCCCTGCCTGGCAACTGATCCTCAGTTGGGTGCTGTTGGTCGCCACGGCCGGCTTGAGCGTCTGGGCGTCGGCGCGGATCTTTCGTGTGGGGATGCTGCGCTACGGCCAGCGGCTCAGCCTGCGCGCCGTCGTCGAGATCCTCCGCGCCCGAGGCCAACAATCAGTCGAGCATTTGAAGAGATAGAGTCATGAATGAGACCAACTTGATCGCTGAAACCTTCTTGACCAGAAAAGTGCGCACCCTGGAAGATGCTCTACGCTTGATGAGCGAGAGCCGCCGCCCTGTGTTGTTGAGGGGAGAAACAGTTCAAGGCGTGTTACTCGACCTCGAAGTCTATTACGAGCTCCTTGAGCGACTGCAGGATGTAGAAGACTTGCAAGCCATGCGTGAGGCGGAGGCGGAATATCGCGCCGGTGACGGACGGCCCTTTTCCGACATCCTGGCCGAAGTAGAGAGCGAGGAGAGGGCCGGTGTATCGGATTGAGGCTCCAAGTGCCCGCCTCAAACGCGAACTGCGCCGCATCCAGCGCCGCGACCGGGCGCGTCATCAATGCGCTGGCCGAGGATCCTCGTCCCCATGGTATCGTTCAACTGGCACCTGACGTCTATCGCCTGCGAGTGGGCAGCTACCGGGTGATTTACAAGGTGTTGGACGAAGATAAATTGGTGTTGATTGGACGCATTGCCCGCCGTTCGGGGAGCACCTATCAGGATTTGGGGAGGCTGTTTGGCATAGAATAGGCGCTCTCCGAAAAGCTGCGGGGACCCAGTCCTCTCTAGGAGTGCTACGCATCATGGGATATGCGATACGCGAAAGGCTAATACCATGCGCAATGTATTGTTGGTTATCAAACATGAAATCGTCACCACACTGGGCAAACGCTCTTTCTGGATCATGACGTTTCTGTTTCCCGCCTTGATCATCGTCCTCTCGGCTGGCTCGCAGATTCTAGCGGAGAAATCGTTTGAGGATAGCGAACAGGGCTTTCCAACGGGCGACGACGCGGCCGCAGAGACCCAGGTCATCGGCTACGTGGACGAGGCCGGCCTGATCACGCAATTGCCCCAGGGAGTGCCGCCGGAGATTCTGCGCGCCTTTCCCGACAAAGACGCGGCGCAGGCTGCGTTGGAGACGGGCGATCTGAGCCAGTACTACCTTATCCCGGCCGGCTTTGTCGAGACCGGGGAGTTGATTCTAGTGGACAACGAATTCACACCCTTTGGCAGCCTTGCCGGAGGGAGCAGCGACTTTTTCAAGTACGTCGTCAACCTGAACCTGGTGGAAGACGAGCTCTTGACGGCAATTCTCTCGAACCCAACGCCGTCGGTGGTGAGTAAGAAACTGGCTCCTCAGGAGGGCTCTACCGAGAGCTCCAACCTCAACGGGGCCATGAGCATTTGGATACCCTATGCCACGATGCTCATCTTCTTTTTTGTCATCACCATGAGCGGCAGCTTTATGCTCCAGAGTGTGTCCAAGGAAAAGGAGAACCGCGTCGTAGAGGTCTTGCTCGTCAGCCTGCGCCCCCGCGAGTTGATGCTGGGCAAGGTGGTGGGTCTGGGGGTCGTGGCCCTACTCCAGATGGGAATCTGGGGAGGAGCCAGCTTGTTGATGATGAATCAGCGTATGCAACTGGCAGAGGCAGCAGCGGCCTTTACCCTGCCACCAGGATTCTTCGTTTGGGGTGTGCTCTACTTTCTGCTAGGTTACTTGCTGTATGCCTCGGCCCTGGGTGCGATCGGTGCGCTGGCCCCCACGGCTCGCGAGGGGGCGCAGTTTACGTTTATCGTGATGCTGCCTTTGTTAATCCCTCTGTGGTTGAACAACGTTTTTTCCCAGTCGCCCAACGGCAGCACGGCGACGTTTCTCAGTCTCTTTCCGCTGACGGCGCCGACTTCGATGGTCACCCGGTTAGTGTCCGGCGGTGTGCCCGCCTGGCAGCCGGCCGTCGGTCTGCTGGGCCTGGCAGCCACGACGTACCTCTTTGTGCTGCTCTCGGCCCGCTTTTTCCGCGCCGATACGCTCCTCTCCAGCGCCAGTCTCCA
>CAYVPU010000015.1:0-25207 GCA_964453885.1 uncultured Anaerolineae bacterium
GAGAGTTGTTTCTCCTTGGGCCGCTGGCGAAGTGACTATTGGAAGGCGGCATCGGCCGGCATGCCCGGCTTGAGGCGGTGATCGGCGTTGTCCAACTGGACCTTGACGGCAAAGACCATGTGCACCCGCTCTTCCTGGGTCTGCACGTTCTTGGGCGTGAACTCGGCCCGGGACGCGATGAGGGAGACCTGGCCGGTGAAGGTGTCCTCGTAAGCGTCTACCGTGACCTCTACCGTCTGACCCAGCGACACGCGCCCCAGGTCGGCCTGGGGCACATAGACCGTCAGCGTCACCTTGTCCAGGTTAGCCAGCGTCAGCAGTGGCGCGCCGGGCGCGGCCAACTCGCCAGCGTGGACTGTCCGCTCCAGGACAATCCCGCCTACCGGCGCGGCCAACTTTGTGCGATCAAGCTGAACGTCGAGCCCTTTCAGGGCGGCCTGGGCGTTATCCAGCGCCGCCTCGGCCTGGGCGACGTTGGCTTCCAGCAGTGCGATCTCTTCACTGCGCGCACCGGCCTTCGCCAGATCGAGGCTGGCCTGGGCCTGATCCAGTTGCGCCTGGGCTGCGCCTACGCCAGCCTGGGCTGTATCCACACCAGCCTGGGCGATGGTCACGGCTGCCCGAGCCGCTTCCACGCCGGCCTGTGCCTGTGTCACCTGAATGTTAGCCGCATCCACGCCGGCCTGGGCCTGGGCCAACTGCGACTTGGCAGCGTCCACTCCAGCTTGAGCCACGTCCACCTCCGCCTCTGTTGCGCCAGCTTTGACTTTGTCCAATTGAGCCTGGGCCTGGCGCACCGCCGCCTGGGCCACGCGAATCTGTTCCTCGGTCGCACCTTTGACGACCAACTCGTGTTGCAACTGGGCAATGAGAGCCGAGATCTCGGCCGCACCGACCGCCGCGTCGACCAGGTCTTTTTGGTAGCCGGGCACCCCGCTACGGCCCTTGGTCGCATCCCGTTCCAGTTGCGCCTGCCAGAGTACATTGCGCGCCAAGTCCCAGTTCAGTTTGGCAATCTCTACGGATTGCTCCTCTGGACCGGCCAGCAATTGGTCCAACTGGGCCTGCGCGCCATCCACAGCGCTCTGGACGATAGCAATGTCTTCCTCAGTAGGCCCGGCCTGCACCTGGGCCAGTTGAGCCTCGGCTCCGTCCAGGCCCGCCTGGGCAGCCGTGATCTGCACCTCGGCGATGGCCTGGGCAGCCTCGGCGGCCAAGAGTTGTCCCTCGGCCGTGGCCAGACCGGCTTTGGCGGCGGCTAGTTGGCCCTGAGCAGCGTCGTACCCTGCCTGGGCCGCCTCCAGACCGGCCTGCGCCCCGGCCACAGCTCCTTCGGCCATGTCGATCTCTTCGGGACGCGCGCCAGCTTTGGCCAGGGCCAGTTGTGCCCGCGCCGCGTCCAGCCCTGCCCGCGCCTGGGCCACGCCGGCCTCCGCCTGGTCACGCTGGGCCAGTAGCACCGTCTGATCCAGCTTGATCAAGACGTCGCCGACCGCAACTTTGTCCCCCTCATCGGCCAGCATGGTGACAATGCGCCCTCCCATCTCTGCCACTACCAACACCTCCTCGGCCTCAATAGTGCCGGACGCGACCAAGTTCCCGGACTTATGGACTGAACGCTTCACCGGACGCGGTGCGGCGCCGGCCGCTGCCTCGCCTTGTATCTCGGCGACGAACTCGTCCCACGCGGCCGGGTTGAGGCGGAAGTAGAGCCAGCCAACCCCCACCGCTCCTCCAATGAGAGCCACGACGACCACAAGAATAGTGAGAGTTTTTTTCATTTGGTTTCCTCCGCTATGTTGGATATTGGGTATTGGAAGTTGGATGTTAGAGGTTGGAGGTTGGATATTCCAACCTCTAATTTCTAACCTCTAACATCCAATTCTCCAATCTCCAATCTCTAATTCCGCACGCTGGCGATGAACACATCCTCCAGCGATGGGGCGATGATTTCCATGCTCTGTATCTCGATGCCCGCCTCGCGCAAGGCTGCCTCAACCTGCGACCGGTACGCCTCGACATCCTCGGCCACGACGTGGATCAGCGCGCCGTAGAGCGACACCTCGTCGAACAGGCCGGTCTCCCGAAGCGCGCCTATGGCCACGGCTGGTGCGGTGCAGTCTATCTCTAACACCTGGCCGCACATCTTTTCTGCCTTGATCGCTTCCGGCGATCCCAGAGCCACCAGCCGGCCGCGCTGAATGAAAGCCAGCCGGTGACAGTGTTCCGCCTCGTCCATGTAATGCGTGGTCACAAAGATCGTGCGCCCTTTGTCCGACAGGCTGTAAAGCAGGTCCCAGAACTCGCGGCGCGAGATGGGGTCCACGCCGGCGGTAGGCTCGTCCAGAAAGATCATCTCTGGCTCGTGGAGAATGGCACAACCCAGCGCCAGCCGCTGTCGCCAGCCGCCGGAGAGATTCTTGGTCAGCTCCCCCTCGCGCCCCTTGAGACCGGCCATTTCCAGGACATAGTCCTTGCGCGCTGCAAGCCGCGGCCCCCGCACGCCGTAGGTGCCGCCGAAAAAGTTCAGATTCTCGGCCACCGTCAGGTCGTTGTAGAGGCTGAATCGCTGCGACATGTAGCCGATGCGCTGGCGAATCTCGGCCGTCTGGCGGACGACATCAAAACCAAGCACCGTCGCCTGGCCAGCCGTAGGGGCGATCAGCCCCAGCAACATGCGGATGGTGGTCGTCTTGCCCGCGCCGTTGGGCCCCAAAAAGCCAAATATCTCCCCCCGGCGCACGGTAAAACTCACCTGATCCACCGCAGTAAAATGATCAAACCGTTTGGTCAGTTCCAACGTCTCGACGGCGTGGTCGTTGACTCTGCCTTGCACGTTCGTTACCTCATCGATGTCGTTGTCTGGGCTGGCCTTTGGGCGGGTGCGGCATTGGCTTCTGACCCAGCCGTTGCAAAGTGCCGTTGATACACTCTCGTACCTTGCGCACCTCGTGGGAGAACCAGGCGCGGAGTATCGGCGTGTACTGCTGCATCTCCCCTGTCGCCACGCGCTTCAGCACCATGAACTTGATGTCCCGGTGGATCGTCTCCAAGCGAGGCCAGACCCGGTTCGGTGTGCCGGCTTCCAGCCAGCAGTCGATCCACCCACCGCTTCCTTCGTCGGCGGCTCCGGCGGCAGGGTCAACACCACCGCTATCGGGTCTCTTTTTCTCCGTCGTCTGCTCACCTCGCCCTCCCGTTACAGATTGCGGATTACGATTTGCCTTCTCACTCTAACTTTCTACGCCGCAGCAGCAGCACGGTCCCCGTATAAATCACCGTCCCCAGGCCGGCTATGGCCAGCAACTCTCGCCAAAAGACCGACACACCGGCCCCCTTGAGCAGGATGGCGCGAAGGATGATCAGCCAATGCTTCAAGGGAAAAACATTGGCGATGGCACGCATCAACGGCGGCATGGTCTCCACTGGAAAGGCGTAGCCGCAAAAGATGATCATGACCATGACCACGGCAAAGCTAATGAGCAGCGACTGCATCTGTGTACTGGACACGGCGGAGACCATGAGACCCCAACCTAATTCTACTAGCATGTAAAGGAAAGCTATCGCCATCAGCAGCGGCAGCGAGCCCCGCATCGGCACGTCGAACAGCCAGACGACCATGCCCAGCATCAACAGGAACTCGGTGTAGCCCAGAACCATGGCCACTGTCACCTTGCCCAGCACCAACTCCAACGGCCGGATGGGTGTGACCATCAACTGCTCCAGCGTGCCCAGTTCCCGCTCGCGGGCGATGCTCATGGCGGCGATCATGGCCGCAATGGCAGCCGCGATAAAGCCCAACTCGGATGGGATCATATAGTTGGATTCTTTCATCTCTTCGTTGAACCACACCCGCAGGCTTAGTTCCAGTGGCGTCGTGCTAGCGGCGTTCGCCAGAGCCGGTTGCAGGGCCACCTGTTGTCCGTAGCTCGCCACTACCCCTTGTGCGACCTTCACGGCCGTCTGCGCCGCAGCCACGTCAGCGCCGTCCACGATGATCTGTACTTGCGGCGGATCGCCGGTGATCTGACTCAGTTGCGCCTGGAAGCCACGTGGTATGACCCAGGCCGCTAGCGCCCGCCCGCCGTCTACATCTTTTGTGATTTGATCCAACGTCTCCACAAAATAGGGATCAAAGGTCTCTGTGTTGGTCATGGCTGTGATCAGGCCCCGGCTGGCGGCGCTGTGATCCAGGTCCAGCACGGCTGTCGGCAGGTGCTCAATGCCCTGGGAGGTGGACCAGGCCACCATCAACATCTCGGACAGCGGCCCGAACAGCACAAAGAGGACCATCAGGCGGTCCCGCCAGAGTTGAATTAATTCTTTGACAATGAGGTTCCAGATTCGGTACAGCATTTGTTACGTCTTTCGTAATCTGTGATGCGTGATTCACGGATCACGCATCACGTTACAGTTTCTTCTTGAACATCAACGCCGTCAGAGTCAGAAAGACCACGCCTATGCCAACCAGAACGATTGCATACCCTTGTAACTCGGTCAGGCCAGCACCTTTGATGAAAACCCCCCGGCTGATGATGACAAAATGGGTGGTGGGGAACATAAAAGCTTCCATCTTGAGCACCGGCCCCATGACGGCAAAGGGGATCAGCAGGCCGGACATGAAAAAGCCGGAAAAGAGAAAGATGATCATGGAGCCAATAATGGCCACTTGCTGGCTTTTGGTAAAGACAGAAAGCAACAGGGAAATGCTCATGGTGGCAAAGAGAAAGGCGGCCGAAAAGGCCAGGTAGAGCCACAGGTTGCCTCGGAAAGGCACGCCGAAGCCATAGACAGCCGTGGCCACGCAGAGTGGCACGCTCAACATGCCGGCCAGCACGTAGGGCACGAGCTTGCCGACGATCAGCTCACCACGGCGGATGGGTGTGGCGATCAACCCTTCCATCGTGCCCAACTCCCGCTCGCGGGCCATCGCCAGCGAGGCAGCCATGGCTGGCACGCTGAGCACGATACCCACCAGCGCGGGGATCATGGAGACGGTGAATTTGAGGGAAGGATTGTACCACGCCCGCAGCCGTAGGTCAATGGGCGACAGGTGGTCTGTCGCCATACCCGCCCTCGCCAGTTGGCGTTTTACCTGCAGGGACGCAAAATGCTCCGTGTGCGCACTGATGTGCTGGATGGCGTGGCCAGCCGTGTTGGGGTCGGTGCCGTCCACCACGACCTGCAATGCCGCCGTGCGCCCCGCCTCCAGGTCTCGCGCAAAGCCACGCGGGATGATTATCACTGCTTTGACCCGCCCCTGCATCATTAGACTCTCTACGTCATCCAGGCTTTGCGGCCAGGCCTCCAGGCGCAGCGCGTCGGTGCTGCCCAGTTGGGCCAGGTATTTCCGTGACAGGGGGCTGAGGTCCTGGTTCAGCACGCCGATGCCTACGTCTTTGATGTCGATGGAAAAGGCGTAGGACATGGTCACCAGGGCCAGCACTGGCGAGAGCATTAGCAGGGTAAAAGAGGTTCGATCCCGCGTGATGTGCCGCCATTCTTTGCGCATGACGGACAAGACCCGTCGCCAGTTCATCTTTCTTTATCCCTCCGAACCCGGCAGGTTGACCGAGATGAGCGTCATATCTTCCGTTCCCGTGTTCTCGTAAGCGTGAGCCTGCCCCGCCGACACGCGCACAGCCAGCCCTGGCAGCGCTTCGAATCGCCTACCTTCGACCCAGACCACACCCTGCCCACCGAGAAAATAGAACAGATGCCCATAATCATCCTGATGCACAGAGAATCCGCCGCCCGACGTTACGCGGGTCAGCACCACCTTGACGCCATCGGCCAGCAGCGTCTTGCCATAGACGCCGCGTGCCACGCCCGGGCGCACCGGCTGCCATTCCAGCGATGCGGTATCTACAATTTCAGCCATACGTGCTCACTCCCCGGCTCCAACCTTTACCCCGCGCCCCTCGTGTCTGGGCGGACGGTAACGCCCGTCCGGGCCGGGGTAACGTCGGAACCTGGCCTGATTGCGGGTGGCGTTGGTGAAATAGCTACTTTATCTTCCACAATTGCCGGCCGATAGGACAAACGCCCCGCTCACCCTGGCAACAGTGACCGCAGACGAGCCGGGGGTGCGGCGCCAGGCCGGCCAGCAGCAGGCCTACCAGGGCCACCAACAGCACCAGTCGCCCCGTACTGTACGCCCCTACCAGCAAGGCAGCGCCGCCGATGATGGGCAGGAGCAACAACAGCGCCAGCAGCAGCAGGACGACGAACTGCGACCCTGTGCGAAAGAACTTGTCTTCCCGGCTCTTCTTGAAAGCCAGGGCCACCACCTTGCCCAGGCCCAGTGCGCAGAGGCGGCCGTAATAGCCGCAGCGGGCACACACCGTAGCCAGCAGCCCGACCCCCGTGAGCGCCAGGAGCAACAGATAGCCGGCCGTGGCCCAGAGACCAAACTGCGCCACAACGATTACGCCGACTACCAGCGCGCCGCTCAGTGTGACGGCGTTGTAGATCACCGTCGAAAGCGGAAACTCTTGGTAGCATTTCATCGGTTGTCCTCTTTTCCTGCCCTGCGCTGCCGGATGAGCGAAATGAACGCCTCCTCCATGCGCGGCCGGGTGCGGCGAATATCCAATACCTCAATATCTTGCGCAGCCAGCGCCGCCCTGATCTGATCCACCTGCGTTGGGCAAAGGTCTCCCGACCGAGTCACGGCGTCTTTTACAAAAACACGCAACTGGTCGCCGTAGGTCTGCACCTCCAGCACCTCGTCCAGTCCGGCCAACACCTCCCGCGTCCGGCGCGGGTCCCAAGTCCGCAGCGCGATCAACTCGCCCTCAGTCATCGCCCTTACCCGTTCCGGTGTGTCGCAAACGACCATCTGTCCCTGGTACATCAACCCCACGCGCGAGCAACGCTCCGCCTCGTCCATGTACGGCGTGCTGACAAAGAGCGTGATGCCTTGCAGGTGCAACTCGGTGAGAATGTCCCAGAACTCGCGGCGGGAGACCGGGTCCACACCGGTTGTCGGTTCATCGAGGTAGATGATCTCTGGCGTGTGGACGAGGGTGCAGGCCAGGGCCAGCTTTTTCTGCATTCCGCCGGAAAGATGCGCTGCCCGCCGGTCGCGGAACTCGGTCAGGCGGGCGAAGCGTAGCAGCCGCTCGATCCGCTCTTGGCGCACCGCGCCTGTTACCTCGAACACGTCGGCGAAAAAGCTGAGGTTCTCCCACACGGAAAGATCGCCATAGAGATTAAACCGCTGGGCCATGTAGCCGATGCGCCGCTTGATCGGCTCCGGCTGCCGGGCCGTGTCGTAGCCGAACACCCTGGCCCAGCCGTCCGTGGGATCCGTGATGGCCGCCAGCAGACGGATGGTCGTTGTCTTGCCCGCGCCGTCGGGTCCGACCAGGCCAAAGATCTCGCCCTGGCGCACGCTGAGGCTCAAGCCATCCACGGCAACGATGTTTTTGAAGGCCCGTGCCAGGTTCTCGGTTTCGATGACCAGTTCATCAGCCACCATCTGCTCCCAGGCCGTGCAACACCAGTTCCTCGGCCGCGTCCATGACCTCGTTCCGATCGTGCGTCCACAAACCGGTACCCAGTGCCATCATGATCCCATCAAAAAGCGTCAGGACAACCAGTGCCGTCGCGCGGGGGGAATCGGTGCGGAACTCGCCACTGGCGACGCCTTCCTGGATGATCCGAGTCAGGGTGTCTACATAAGGCTCATAGATCTCGCGGGTCAGGCGCTCTACGTCCTCGTCGTGGCGGGTCAGCGTCCAGGCTTCCATTATCACGCCAAAAAAGGATATTATCTCCTCGAATCCGGCGCGGATGAACGCCAGGCCGGCGCGCAGCTTTTCCGTCGCACCAGCCTCGCCGGTCACGACAGATTCTATTGCCTGCCCATACTGCTCCATGAGTTCTTGAAACAGTGAGAGGAACAACTCTTTCTTGCTCTTAAAGTACCAGTACAGCGCGCCCTTGCTCAGGCCGCTCTCGGCCACGATGTCGTCCATCGTCGTCTGGTGATAGCCTTTGCGGCTGAAACAGGCCAGCGCCGCCTGGTAAATCTGCGCTTTCCGCTCCTCCGAAACGTCCGGTTTGGGTGTCACCTATTTCCTCCACCACCAGTCCGCAATCTGCAGTCTGTCACCCCTTGATCCGCCGCAGTACCCACAGGACGACAGCCGCCAGGCCAATGGCGTCGCCCGCGCTCATCGCCAGCGCTAGCCACCCCCTCAGGCCAATAGCTGGCGAGACCGCTAAATAGGCCACCAGCGCCCAGATCACAGCCGCCACCGTACCGACTGCGATATCCACCGCCGCGCCGTAGGGAGGTTCGCTCTTGAAAGCCATAGGCAGCAGCCAGGTTACTAGAACGCTGCTTACAATGGTGAGCAACAACAGGACGATGATCATTTTACCCTCCTTTTGCTTTCTCTCAGTGCTCGGTGTAATACTAGACTGACTGGTCAGTCTAGTAAGAGTATAACACAAAGACCGGCGGTTGTCAAGGCCCCTCGGTTCGCTGTTAACTTTTTCTTTCAATCTCCCCACCACGTCTTTACCCGGAACTCACGCATTTTTTACGCATTTTTTACCCAATCTTTGGATGTTTTATGATATACTTGGTAATATACGATGTTTTACGATATACCCCGTTAAGCAACAATCGTTGACGACATTGACGTGCCCAACAACGTGGGGAGAGAGCAATGATGGCCGCTCGGGCAAAGTATCAACAATTGACAAGATGGAAAAAGCGATTGTTTGTCGCGATGCTGCCCCTGGCTATCCTGGTGAGTCTGCTGCCTGTCACCGGGCAACAAGCCAGTGCCCAACTTGCAGTGGGCGATCTGGCCCTCATTCTCCTCGACGGCACGACATCCTACACAACAGCCGTCCGGCAATTGAAAGCCGCCAGCGTGTGCATCCGGCATGTCTTTCCTCCGAATGTCCTGATCGGCCAGATGCCCTCCAACCTCATGCCTGAGGTGTTGGCCTCAGCCGGTGTTACGGCTGTCTACCGCGAAGCGGTTAACTCTGACCAATTGGCAGCTCACGGCCCGTCGGCCCAGAAAGCGAGCCGAGCCTGGAACGACATGCTGGCTGCTCTGTCACCTCAAAGCGACGCCAATCAGATCACCGTCGCTCAGGCTGGTGCCGACCTGGTCGGCGACGCGCTGACGCCCCCCGACTTGCCCGACGGTGAGGCCATGACAGCCACCAGCGCTGGCGACGAACCCAGTTATTATCAGACCAGTGAGTTCATGATCGGTAGCGTGGCGGTAGGCATCATCCTGCCGGAGAGCGACGGTAGCAACGACCCCTCCACGGAGGACTGGACACAAGAGGAGAGGGAGCAGGTTTACAGCGAAATCGTCGCTGCGACCAACTGGTGGGCAGTTCAGGAGCCTGCCGCGAATCTCACCTTTGTCTACGACGATCATTTTAGCCAGCCCGTTCCCACGAGCTACGAGCCGATTTCCCGGCCCCAGAGCGACCAGGGCCTGTGGATCGGCGAGGTCATGGACAGTCTGGGCTACGGTAGTGCCACATCTTACTTTACGCGGGTGCGCAATTACGTCAACGACTTGCGCGTCACGTATCAAACGGACTGGGCTTTCGCTATCTTTGTCGTAGACAGCTCCAACGATGTGGACAACTATTTCGCTACCGGTTACTTTGCCTATGCCTACCTGGGCGGTCCGTTCACGGTGATGACCTACGGCAACAACGGTTACGGCATCCGGAACATGGACGCTGTGGCTGCCCACGAGATGGGACACATCTTTTTGGCGCTCGATCAATACAGCGCCGCCCATGTGCCCTGCACCACCCGCGCTGGCTACCTGGACGTGGAGACCCAGAACAGCCTCTACGGCACCTGCGCATCGAACGAAAGCAGCATCATGCGTGGCCACGTAAGGCCCTACACCAACGGCGACATAGACTACTATGCCAAGGGGCAGGTCGGTTGGTGGGACAGCGACGGCGATGGTGTGCTTGATCCGGTGGACACTTCGACGGAGGTCATCCTGACACAAGAAACCCAACCGGAAGCTGGGCAAACGATTCGTTACGCTGGCAGCATCAGAGACATCCCTTTCCCATCAACGCGGCGTCGCTCGACAACGATCAATCGCATCACCGGCATGGCCTACCGGCTTGACGGCGGCGAGTGGCAACAAATCAGCCCATCCGAGGGCGAATTTGACAGCATCAAAGAGGCCTTTGCTTTTGACTTGCCTCCCCTGGCCGAGGGTATTTATCAACTCGATTTGTTGGTTCATACCTCGCCAGGCGGCGATCGGATCGTCAGCGCGGCCAGCGTAGTGGTGGTGCCCGCGCCAGGTAGTACCGCGCCCCTCCAGGAACTGGAGGATTTCACTCCCAACCCCACCACCGACAACACACCCACCTACAGCGGCATCGCTGCCGTCATGGATGGCATCGTCGCGACAGTGGAATTCCGGATAGACGGCGGAAACTGGCAGCCCGCAGAGGCCAGTGATGGTCACTTTGACGCAGGGGTAGAAACGTTTGTCTTTACCACTTTTGCGCTGGCTCCCGGCCTCCACATCATTGAGGTGCGAACGACAGACTCGGCAGGAAAAGTTGCTGACCCTTGCTGCGGCGACACTCTGGAGATCCTGGAGACACACACCGTGTACCTGCCTTCGGTCGTCCACAATCAGTGAGTATTTGGCCGTGCCATACAAACTGGTATCAAAACGGATTCTTGTTCCATTTGACACCAGCGCAAGAGTGGCGTATAATGAATGTGCTTTTTTACAGGAGGGCAGAAGCGTGATTTACGTGTTGGTAGGGCAAACCAAACTGAGCCTGCCCAATGTCAGGGGCTATGTCACCAGTTCACTTCGAGGGAGTAGTGCGCCCTGACGCTGTTTTTTTATGTTCACTTCAAGCCGTGGGCGCGCTCGCGTCGGCGGCTTTTTTCTTTTCGGCAATTCTGTCTTTCCCCGGCTGTTGTGGACGCGAGATCCCCACGGCCTTTTGTATGGGGAGGTTGAACCGTGATTATCGTCAACTTGGATGGCATCGTCCACAGCTATGGCGCCCACACCGTGCTGGACGGCGTGAGTTGGGAAATCCAGGCGGGACAAAAGATCGGGCTGGTAGGCCCAAACGGCGCGGGCAAATCCACCCTGCTGTGTATCATCGCCGGGGAGATCAGACCCGACGACGGTTTTGTCTTTCGCCACAAAGAGATACGCATCGGCTACCTGGCCCAGGAGCCAGCGCTAGACCCGGCGCGCACTGTCTGGGAAGAAACACTCAGTGCAGCGACAGATTTGGTACGTCTGAAGGCCGAGTTGCGCCAATTGGAGACACGCATGGCCGACCCGGAAGTCTATGGAGACGGGGCAGCCCTGGGACGTTTGATGGCCTCCTATGCTCGCGCTCAGGCCGAGTTCGAGCGGCTGGATGGCTACTCACACGAGAGCCGCGTCCGCGAGGCGTTGTGCACCCTGGGTTTTACCGAAGCCGAATTCAACCTGCCTGTGAGCGCGTTGTCAGGCGGGCAGAAAAAATTGGTGGGCCTGGCAAAGCTGCTGTCATCCGGGGCTGACTTGTTGCTGCTCGACGAGCCAGACAACCACCTGGACCTGAAAGGCAAAGCTTACCTGGAACGGTTCATCACCGGGTTCCCCGGCACGGTGGTCATTGTGTCTCACGATCGTTACCTGCTGGACAAAACGGTCGAGCGGATCGCCGAGGTGGAAGATCTAGGGCTGACGATCTATCAGGGCAACTATTCGGTCTATGCGGTGGGAAAACAGTTGCGGCTGCTCCGCCAACAGCAGAGATACAAAGCCCAACAGAAAGAGATTGCCCGAATTGAGGCAGCCATCGCCCGTTTTGAGCACTGGGCCAGCATCGTCGTCAGTGAACGGCACGCTCGCCAGGCCCGCAGCCGGCGAAAGATGCTGGAGCGGATGGATCGAATCGAAAAGCCGACCCTGGAACGGCGCCGCATGGGGCTGGAACTCAACGGCTGGCGCGGCTCGAAGAAGGTGCTAGAGATTGTTGATCTGGACAAGGTATTCCCCGCCCCGCCCGGCGGAACAGGCGACGACCAGATCGTCCTGGCCGGGCTGAACCTGCTCATCTGGCACGGTGAACGGGTGGGCTTGCTCGGGCCAAACGCCGTGGGCAAGAGTGTGCTCCTGCGCTGCATACTGGGCTGGGAAGAGCCAACGGGCGGCGAAATCAAGATCGGCCCCAGCGTGCGAATAGGTCACTATGCCCAGGAGCACGAAACGCTGGACCCAGACAAGACGCTCATTGAGGAGATCCGTCAGGTCAGACCGATGTACGAGGAACAGGCTGTGAGGTTCCTGGGACGGTTCCTGTTCCCCTACCAGATGGTCCGCAAACAGGTGTGTGACCTGTCGGGCGGGGAGCAAAGCCGGTTGCAACTGGCCAAGTTGATGCTCTCCGATGCTAATTTCTTGCTGTTGGACGAGCCGACGAACAACCTGGACCTGCCCTCATGCGAGGTGCTGGAAAATACCCTGGATGGCTTTGAGGGGACAGTATTGGTCGTCTCCCATGACCGCTACTTCCTGGACCGGGTGGTGGACCGCATCGTAGAGTTGGAGGATGGCAACCTGATTGAATACCCTGGTGACTATACCTACTATTGTGAGAAGAAGGCAAGCCGGCGAAGGTTCTAATACCTTCGCCAGGCCGGAAGGGGCGATTTGACGAAAAAACAGACTTGTGGTATATTATGCACCGTTGTTAGCACTCTTGGTCATAGAGTGCTAAGCCATTAGAATCAAGTATCAAAACAGATTTAAGGAGGAATGTACAGATGGCAATCAAGCTCAAACCTCTGGGCGATCGCGTCGTGGTCGAACCCGTCGAAAAGGAAGAGGTCACAGCCAGCGGGATCGTTTTGCCCGAGACAGCCAAGGAAAAGCCCCAGGAGGGGATGGTTCTGGCCGTCGGGCCCGGACGATGGGATGAAGATGGGGAGAATCGCGTCGCCCTGGACGTAAAGGAGGGCGACAAGGTGCTGTACGCCAAGTACGCCGGCACCGAGGTCAAACTCCCGGGCGAAAGAAAGGTGCTCGTCCTTCGAGAGAGCGATCTCTTGGCCATCGTCCTGGACGGCGAAGAATAACCGTTATCAGCGACCAGTGATTCACAGTCAACAGATTCAGGAGGAATGAAATAACATGGCAAAGCAGTTACAATTTTCCGAAGAAGCGCGACGTTCCCTCAAGCGGGGCATTGACACGCTGGCCACCGCTGTCGCCACTACCCTGGGGCCAAAGGGCCGCAACGTGGCCCTGGATAAAAAGTGGGGCGCGCCGACCATCACCCACGATGGCGTCACCGTGGCCAAAGAGATCGAACTGGAAGACCCCTACGAAAACATGGGTGCCCAGCTTCTCAAGGAAGCGGCCATCAAGACCAACGACATCGCCGGTGACGGCACCACCACTTCCACCGTGCTGGCCCACACCATTATCGCCGAAGGTTTGAGGAACGTGGCCGCCGGCGCCAACCCCATGCTCATCAAGCGTGGCATCGAGAAAGGCACCGCGGCTCTCGTCGAGGCCATCAAAGAGATGAGCGTCGAAGTCAAGGACCGCGAGGACATCGCCAACGTGGCCGCCATCTCGGCCGCCGATCATGGGATCGGCGACCTGATCGCCGAGGTCATGGAAAAGGTGGGCAAAGACGGCGTCATCACTGTCGAGGAGAGCAAGGGTCTGGCGTTCGAGACCGAGTACGTTGAAGGTATGCAGTTCGACCGGGGCTACATCTCGCCTTACTTTATCACCAATCCCGAGACCATGGAAGCCGAGTTAGAGGGACCCTATATTCTCATCCACGACAAGAAAATTTCGGCCGCTGCCGACATTGTGCCCGTTTTGGAAAAGCTGGTGCAGGTTGGTAAGCGTGAGTTGGTCGTCATCTCCGAAGACGTGGACGGTGAAGCCCTGGCGACGCTGGTGCTCAACAAGCTGCGCGGCATGATCAACGTGCTGGCCATCAAGGCCCCCGGCTTTGGCGACCGCCGCAAGGCCATGCTGCAAGACATCTCCATCCTCACCGGCGGCCAGCTCATCACCGAAGAGATGGGCCGCAAGCTGGAGACGGTGCAGATCTCGGACCTGGGCCGCGCCGACAAGGTTGTGTCCAACAAAGACGACACCACCATCGTCGGCGGCAAGGGCGACGAGAAGCAGATCAAAGGCCGCATCGAGCAGATCCGGGTCGAGATCGACAATTCTACCTCCGACTATGATCGGGAAAAGCTGCAGGAGCGGCTGGCCAAGCTGGTCGGCGGCGTAGCCGTCATCGGCGTGGGCGCGGCCACCGAGGTCGAGTTGAAAGAGAAGAAGCACCGCGTCGAGGACGCCCTCTCTGCCGCCCGCGCAGGGGTGGAAGAAGGCATGGTACCAGGCGGAGGTGTTGCCCTCATCAATGCCATCCCTGCTCTGGATGACGTCAAGATGGATCTGGCCGACGAGCAGACTGGCGTCAACATCCTGCGCCGCGCCCTGGAAGAGCCAATGCGGGGCATCGTGCGCAACGCTGGCATGGACGGTGCTGTCGTCGTTGACACCGTGCGCCGGCTCCAGGAAGAAAAGAACGATCCCTATATCGGTTACCACGTTATCACCAACGAGTACTGCAACATGGTGGAAGCGGGCATCATTGACCCGGCCAAGGTGACGCGTGGCGCCCTGCAGAATGCGGCCAGCATCGCGGCCATGATCCTCACTACCGAGGCGCTTATTACCGATATCCCTGAGCCCGAGGCGCCAGCCGCGCCGCCTATGCCACAGTACTAGGCCGGCGACCGTCACGCCAATTGCTGAGAGCAGAGCCCTTCCCCATCCTGGGAAGGGCTCTTTGTTTGGCAAGCGGCTATTTGACAGTTTTGCCATCTGATGATACTATCAATAGACTTTTCACCGGAGACCTATCATGACCGGACGACGCTGGCCCAGGGGAGTATCACAGGCGCTCGTTTTGATCATACTGCTCCTCACCGTTGCCTGTCAGGGCACGCCAGTCGAGTCGCCGTGCCCTGACCCATCGCTGGTGGTTCTTGAGGCCGTCACCTCCCGCCGGGTGGGGGGGGACTATGCGCCGATAGACATCACCGCTCAGTTCGCGCCGGCTGATACTTTTTACTGCGTCATCCAGGTGACCGATGCAGGGCGAGACACAGGGATCGTCGCCCGATGGTTCTTTGGCAACTCTCTGCTCAGCGAGACAGCCTACACGACCGAAACCTCGGGAACCGGCTATGTGGCCTTTGAGTTGAGCAACCGTCAGCCCTGGCCCGAGGGCCTTTACCGGGTTGAGATTCTGTCAGCCGGTGTCGTGCTACGCTCCGTCGAGTTCCGGGTGGCGAAATAGTGCGGATTATCAGAAAGAGACCGATTGTAAAAAATGACCGTTTACCTGGCGAGCGTGGGCTGCAAATTGAATCAAAGTGAGATTGAAACGCTGGCTTGTCGTTTCATTGCCCTCGGACATCAGGTGGTTGCAACCCCGGAAGAGGCGGACGTCTGCGTGCTCAACAGTTGTGTTGTCACCCACGTTGCCGCCCGCAAGTCGCGGCAGGCGGCCCGCCGGCTGCGGCGACGCAACCCGGCGGCTCGTCTCGTCGTCACCGGTTGCTACGCACAAGTGGCCCCTGACGACCTGGTTTCCGATCTCATCGTGGGCAACGCCGACAAAGATCGATTGGTAGAACACCTGCTGGGCGAGAGCCATCCAGCACCTTCTGGGCCGCTATTTCTATCTCCTTCGTTGCCGCAGAGTCGAACCCGGGCCTTTGTCAAGATCCAGGACGGTTGCGACAATCATTGCACTTTCTGCATCATCCGCATCGCGCGCGGCCTCCAGCGCAGTCGTCCTCGCGCCGATGTGTTGGCCGAGGTGCAAGCCAGAGTCGAGGCTGGCTACCAGGAGGTGGTGCTAACCGGCGTCCACCTCGGCGGCTACGGACACGACCATGGCCAACCCCCTCGGGATAGCCTGTGGGGTCTCATCGAAGCCATCCTGTCTCAAACCGGCCTCCGTCGTCTGCGACTTTCCTCCATCGAACCGTGGGACGTGACGCCGGACATCTTTCGACTGTGGAGAGATCCCCGACTCTGCCGTCACCTGCATCTGCCGCTCCAGAGCGGCAGCGACGGGATTTTGCGCCGCATGGGCCGCCGTTACACGGCTGCGGAATTCGCTGACCTGGTGGAGGCTGCCCGCGCGATCATCCCTGGTGTAGCCATCACGACAGACATTATCGTTGGTTTCCCCGGCGAGACAGATGCTCACCTGGCCGAGAGTCTGGCCTTTGTCGAACGTGTCGGTTTTGCCCGGGGGCACGTGTTTCCCTATTCCGCCCGGCCTAGCACGCCAGCCGCATCGCTGCCAGATCACGTCCCTCCGTCCGAGAAGCATGCGCGGGCAGCGCGTATGCGATTCGTCGTACGTCGCGCAGCGGCCCAATTCCAGGAGCAGTTTATTGATCAGACCGTCGAGGTACTCTGGGAGAACCGGCGCAATGGCCTGTGGCGTGGTCTCACCGACAACTATTTCCGCGTCCTCGCTCGGAGTGACAAAGATCTGGCTCAAAGAATTACCCCTGTGCGTCTGGTAACCCTTACTGACGATGGCTTCCACGGGGTTCTGCCATGAGTCGGTTAATCATTTGCACCTCCACCTGCTGGGAGGGCGTCGCATAGGCTGGTCACCGGGCTAGCAGTTTCGAAACCTGTACGGGAGGTATTATATCATGTCACTCAAAGTAAAGCTGTACTCCGATCTAAGAGAAGCCATGCGCCAAAGGGACAAAGTACGCAAAAGGGCCATTCGCCTGGTGCTGGCCGCTATCACTAATGCCGAGGTCGCCCAGAAAAGAGAGTTGGACGATCCAGGCGTGCTGGCTGTGTTAGCCAAAGGGGTTAAACAACGCCAGGAGTCAATTGAGGAGTACCGCAAAGCTGGGCGTGAGGATCTGGTGGCCGAGGAAGAGGCCGAGTTGGCTGTGTTGCAAACCTATCTGCCCAAGCAACTGTCCCGAGAGGAAATCGTGTCGCGGGCGAAAGCGACCATCAAAGAACTTGGGGCCACTGGTATGGGGCAGATGGGCCCCGTGATGAAATCTCTTATGCAAGAATTGCGAGGCCAGGCCGAAGGCAGACTGGTCAATCAGGTCGTCCGTGAGTTGCTGGGCGGACAGGGCTAGCAGGGAAGAGGGTTTGCCACTGCCTGTCAAAGAGAGGGAAAGCCGTGTTGGCCACTAACGATTTTGGATCGAGCCGCCAGCGCAAGCGCGAGAGTGGACTCTCTGGTTCCGTGATGCTCCGGGCCTTTTTGTTTGGTCTGGCGCTTGCGATTGTGACCAGCCTGGTTCTGACGATACGCTTCCTGCCTACCAATCAGGTCACCTTGACCGAGGGCCAGATCAGCCACGAAGAGATCATTGCGCCCTATAAAAAGACCTTTGTGAGCGATATCCTCACCGAGCGAGCGCGCTTGCAGGCGGAGCAAAGTGTGCCGGATGTCTACGATGGTCCAGACCCCCAGGTAGCGCGCCAACAGGTGGCACGAGCGCGGGCCGTTCTCAACTTTATAGACAGCGTCCGGCACGACAGCTATGCCACACTCCGGGAGCAGCACACCTACCTAAGCGCCATTGAGGGCGTGCCCTTGTCTGCATCCATCATCGGCCGTACCCTGGCACTTTCGAACGCTGACTGGCAGGATGTTATCGAACAGACCGTTGGCGTCGTCGAGGATCTGATGCGCCGGGAGATCCGCGAAGGAGATTTGTACAAGACGCGCCGCCTGGTTACTAGCCGCATCAGTTTTGATCTGACAGGCGAGCAGAGCGAGATTTTGGACAGCCTGGCCAGACCTCTTGTCCAACCGAATACTTTTTACGACGCCGAAAAAACTGCTGCCGGCCGGAAAGCAGCCAGCGATCAGGTGTCCCCCGTCGAGCTCACAGTCAAGGAAGGCCTGGTCATCGTCTGGCGCGGCGCACAGGCGGACGCGGAGGCCATAGAGATCCTGGAACAGTACGGCCTTCTCCAACCGCAACTGGACTGGGCCAAAGTGATTGGCACGGTAGCATTTGCGGTCTTTTTGGTGTTGTTATTGGCCGTATACCTGCTTCGTTTTCACATCCCGATCTTGCAGCAAGGCCGGTTGCTGCTGTTGCTGTTTCTGTTGATCGGTCTTTTTTTGGTGGCTGCGCGACTTATGGTGCCAGGCCACACCGTCTTGCCGTACCTTTTCCCCCTGGCCGCTATGGGTATGTTGACTTGCGCCTTGCTAGACGGTCAATTGGCCATCATGAGCCTGGTTTTCGTCGGTGCTGTCATTGCCTTTATGACCGATGGCTCGCTGGAACTCTTTTTTTACGCCCTGGGTGGCAGCCTCCTGGCCACCCAGGCTCTGGGCAAAATGAAACGGCTGGCTACCTTTGCCCGGGGTGGAATCTATGTCATTCTAACCAATCTGGCCGTCCTGGCTATCTTTCGCCTGCCTGCGCAGGAGACCGATTTGCAGGGCTGGCTCACGCTGGGATCCGCCACCGTCGTCAACGGGGGACTTGCCGTCAGCCTGACGCTAGGCGGGTTCTATTTGTTGGGACATCTCTTTGACCTGTCCACCACTTTGCGATTGGTAGAGTTAGCTCGTCCCACTCATCCCCTCATGCGTCAGTTGCTCCTCAAAGCACCTGGTACCTACCACCATAGCATCCTCGTCAGCAACATGGCCGAGCAAGCTGCTGAACGGATCCTCGCTGACGCTCTTTTGGTTCGCGTGGGAGCGTTCTACCACGACATTGGCAAAACGGTGCGCCCCTACTTTTTTGTGGATAACCAGGCTGACGGCGTCAACGCCCACGAGCGCCTCGATCCGCAAACCAGCGCCGAGATCATCGTCAGCCACGTCAAAGATGGTCTGGACCTGGCCAAAAAGTATCGCCTGCCCTCCGCTATCCAGGATTTCATCTCACAGCATCATGGCACTGGGCTGGTGGCTTTTTTTCACCACAAGGCCTGCGAGGAAGCAGGAGGGCCAGAGAATATAGACGAGTCCAGGTTTCGCTATCCTGGTCCCAAGCCCCAGACCAAAGAGGTGGCTATCCTGATGCTGGCCGATAGTTGCGAAGCCGCCGTCCGCGCCACGCGACCCACATCGAGGGAGCAGATCGAGGAGATCATTCGCAAGGTGACTGATGGTAAACTCCTGGCTGGTGAGTTGGATGAATGTGACCTGACCCTGCGCGACCTGGAGCAAACTCGCCAGGCTTTTTCAAATACCCTGTCGGGTATCTTTCATCCCCGGGTGCAGTATCCAGACGCTGAGAAAGCACCCTCCTCCGATCCGGGCCAGACGGAAGTGGAACCAGAGACAGAAACAGAGGAAGAGACCTCTGCTCAAGATGGGGTGTAACCGCCTTGCAAGAAAACGCAGCTTTCCACGTGGAGGTTCAGATAGCTCCGGGTTTTGCCGATCAGGTTGACGGGTCCAGCCTGCACAAGGCTGCAACGGCAGCGTTGCGTCACCAGGGCGCGCTGGCAGGCGCAGCGATAGCTGTCGTCATCACCGACGACGAGGAGATCCACCGGCTCAACCGGCAGTTCCGCCGGGTGGATGCCCCGACAGATGTTCTCGCCTTCCCTGCCTCCGCCGCTGCCCCTTTTGTCGAGGCCCCGGGGCATTCTCTCTACCTGGGAGACGTCGTCATCTCGTATACGCGCGCCGTCGTCCAGGCTGCTAAAGCCGGTCATTCGGTACTGGCCGAACTGGCACTCTTGGTCGTACATGGCACTTTGCATCTATTAGGCCACGATCACAATACCCCTCAAGAAAAGGCCGCCATGTGGGCCGCCCAGGAAGCCATTCTGGCGAACTGCGGTTTGCGAGTCGAGAACTGAATTTGGGATTTGAGATTTGAGATTTGATGGTTCCCTTCTTCAAAGCTTTCGATATGCCTTTGCTGGACTCTGGTATGCCCTTCGTACCCAGCGTAACGCCCGCATCCATCTGCTGGCCGCCGTGGCCGTGACGGCAATGGGCCTGTGGTTGCGTCTGGACGCTGTCCGGTGGGCGGTGCTGGTTCTGACAATCTCTCTTGTCTTCTTTGCCGAGATGGTCAACACCGTGGTCGAAGCCATCGTGGACCTGGTCACCCCTGAATACCATCCTCTGGCCAAGGTAGCCAAGGACGTTTCGGCCGGGGCAGTGCTGGTGACGGCCATGGCCGCCGTCGTCGTGGGATTGCTCATCCTGGGACCGCCGCTTCTGGCTCGACTGGGGCTGGTGGCTGCCAGGTAGGCTTTGGACATCCGTGGGGAAATAGACTATAATATCGCACGTGGAGGAACAATCTGGGAAAAAACGATGCTGTTTCATTTCCCACGCTCCCGGCGAGTCACTGACCCGCCGGAGCCATTGTTTGAGGGGTAGGGCTGGAGGGGGAGATTCTATGGAGATCAAAGTCAAGACCGGAGAAATCCAAAAAGCGAATTCTGAACTGATCGTCGTCAATCTCTTTGAGGGTGTCGTGGAACCGGGTGGGGCCACGGCTGCGGTGGACGAGGCCCTGGACGGCCAGATCAGTCGCCTCATCGCCGACGGTGACTTTAAGGGCCAAGCACAAGAGACCGCCCTGCTTTACACCAACGGCTCGACTCCCGCCAAAAGGGTGCTGGTGGTGGGGCTGGGCAAAGAGGAAAAGTTCGGCCTGGAGGCGATTCGTCTCGCCGCGGCCACGGCCGCCAAACGAGTGCGCGATCTGCGAGTCAAAAGCTTTGGCACCATTGTCCACGGCGGCGGGCGCGGTGGCATCAGCCTGGCAGACGCGACCCAGGCCGTCGTCGAAGGCACCGAACTTGCTCTCTACGAGTTCAAGGAACTCAAGACCGAGCCCGAGGACGACCCCAAGAAAGTGAACGATATGACCTTTGTCGTCTTTGACGAGAGCAAACGCCCCGAGGTTGAGGACGCTGTCGAGGTGGGACGCAAGATCGTCGCCGGCGTACACCTGGCCCGTGACCTGGTGAACCGGCCGGCCAACTATGCCACTCCGACCGTCCTGGCCCAACACGCTCAGGAAATGGCCGACGAATTTGGCATGGCCTGCCAGGTGCTCGACGAGGCCGAGATGGCAGAATTGGGCATGGGCTCGCTATTGGGCGTGGCCCAGGGCACCGATGAACCGGCCAAATTTATCGTCCTCGAGCACAAAGGGCACAACGGCCTGGACACGGTGGCGCTGGTGGGGAAAGGGATCACCTTTGACTCGGGGGGCATTTCGCTGAAAAAGGGAGAAGGCATGGAGAGCATGAAGGGCGACATGGCCGGGGGTGCAGCCGTGCTAGGTGCTATGCGCGCCGTCGCTGCCCTCGACCTGCCGCTGCACGTCGTCGGCCTGGTGCCAGCCACCGAGAATCTGCCCAGCGGCAAGGCCTACAAGCCGGGCGATGTGGTGCGGGCCATGAACGGCAAGACTATAGAGGTCATCAACACCGACGCCGAGGGTCGCATGATTTTGGCCGACGCCCTGGCTTACGCCAGCCGTTATCAACCCCGGGCCGTGGTGGACCTGGCGACGCTCACCGGGGCCATCGTGGTTGCCCTGGGGCATCACGCTATCGGGCTCTTTAGCAACGACGATGACCTGGCCGCACGCCTGGAAGCCGCCGGGCAGACCAGCTTTGAACGGGTGTGGCGAATGCCTCTCTTTGAGGAATACGGCGAGCAACTCAAGAGCCACGTCGCCGACGTCAAGCACGTCGGCGGGCGACCGGCCGGGTCTATCACGGCCGCCTTTTTCCTGAGCAAGTTCGTCGGAGACTTTGCCTGGGCGCACCTGGACATCGCTGGCAAGGCGTGGACCGATGAGGACAAGCCTTATACACCCAAGTGGGCCACGGGCGTCGGCGTGCGACTGTTGACCCAATTCCTCCGCGATTGGGTAGAGTCACCGCCGACTGAATAAGAGGAGCAGCAATTCCCGCTTTGTAGCCGCGATTTCCAAATCGCGTACCCTGTACCCTGTACTGTCGTCCAGGACAGTGCTGACCGTCCAGGATGCTACGTAAAGCATCCTGCGCGATTACGAAATCGCGACTACAACTGGACGTTTTCCCATAACGGGAATTGTTGTAAGAGGAGCCAGGATAGGGGCAGTCTATGAGGTGCGGGTCTCAGACCCGCACCTTGTCTCATTCTTTGCCCTGCCAGATACGCCGCACCTCGAAGGTGATCCAGGCATTGTCAGGGCAGTAGCAGGTAGCTACGTCCAGATCGGCATCTTGGCGGTTGCGTATATCGGCGCCCAGGCGCATGGTGTGGACGAGCGGGTACATGGTGTAGAACGCCTCGCCGCACAACCCTTCCGGCGTGCCGTATTCGAACGTCCAGCGATCGCCCACCTTGTGCCCGGCGCGGCAGCCCCCCTTGGTCGCCGTGACCGTCACCTCGAAACGCCAATCCTCCTTAAAGTCCGGGTTGCCCACGATTCACCTCCAACTCTAAAGTAATGCCCCCAGGTCAACCAGCGTGCCCCGATAGGCCGGCTTTGGCGTGGTGGGGTCTAGTTCTGTGCGGGGGCCAGGCACCAGGAAGGTGAGGCACCCCAGGTGGGCTGCGACCATGTCCATGTTTTCATCGCCGACCATGAGGCACGCTGCGGCACGGTGGCCGATGCTTTCCAGAATCTGTTCGTAGTAGACCAGGTTCGGCTTGCTGGCGCGGCTGTTTTCATAACTGGTCACCAGCCGGTACGAAAAGTCGGCCACTCCGGCCCACTCTAGCCGCTGCTGCACAGCGGTGAGAGGAAAAAGAGGATTGGTGGCTATGACTACATCGTAGCCCAGGTCAAAGGCTTGCTGGACGACCTGGCGGGCTTCCGGCTTGCGGTGGGTGTACTGCCGCAGCGACGGAAAGTCTGTGGTATAAAAATCCAGAAAAACCGATTCAACTTTTTCGCGGGGATGACCGATCAGCGGATAGAACGCTGCGGCAAAGACCTCCTCGTTGGTAGCACGCCCGTCGTTGGCCACCATGGCATTGCTGGCCTGTATGAGATGGGCCATGAACTCATCCGGCGGCAGGATGTGTGACACGCGGGCGGTCAGCAATTTAAAGTAATGCGGCAGGAACTCGTTCATGTTGCTGTCCAGCAACGTGCCGTCCAGGTCAAAGAGAATCGCTTTGATTTGGCTATCCATGCCCTTCCTCACAGTTGGCGTTCCATAAAGTCGGCCAGCAGCCGGTAGGAGCGGATCTTTTGCTCAATGTCACTGGATCCGTGGCCTTCCTCGCCCAGTTCAACGTACTCAAAGTCCTCGCCTTCAACCTTGCCCAACGCCAGCAACCGATCGCGGGCGATGCGGGCCTGCTCAATGGGGCAGCGCGGGTCGTTGACGCCGTGAGCGATGAGCAACTTGGCCTTGAGGTTCTCCATGAAATGGATCGCGCTCCGGTCGCGCCACAGGTCGGCGTCCGCTTCCGGATGACCCATCATCTGGCGCAGGTAATACTTGAAATGCTCCATGCTGGAAGCGTAGAGCCGGTGCAGGTCGCTGATGCCTACCCAGGCCACGGCTGCCTTCCAGATGTCTGGCTTCCTGACGACGGCTATGTAGGTCATGTAACCTCCATAGGAGCCGCCGAAAATGCCTATCCGGTCAGGGTTCACGTAAGGCAGTGATTTGAGATACTCGGCACCAGCCGCCACGTCCTCCAGATCGCCGCCACCCCAGTCCTTGATGTTCATGTCGCGGAACTGAACGCCGTAGCCGGTGCTGCCCCGCACGTTGGGCAATAGCAGCACGTAACCCCGGTCAACCAGGAACTGCGCATAGGGGTCAAAGTTGCGGAAAAACTGGCCAGTGGGGCCGCCGTGTACGAGGACGATGGCGGGCAGTCTAGCTCCTTCGGATGCCTTCCCAGGCTTGTAGAGGATAGCCGGGATCTCCAGGCCGTCGAACGAGGGATAGCGCACGTACTTGTGCTCGACAAAGAGAGCCGGGTCTATGCTGCCATACTCGGCCGGCAGGAGCACCTGCCAGGTGTTGTCTGTCAGGTCATAGGCCACGAGTTCGGGACGACGGGTGTCGGTGTCGTAGGTGATCAGCAGCTTGTTGTCATCATCGAAAAAGTTGGCGCCCACTCCAAAGCCAGGGGGCAACTTTAGCAAACGGCCCTTGCCCGTCGTCACGTCGTACACCACCGGACGCACCATCGAATCCTCGTTGCGCAGGGCAGAGAGATAACACCCGTTATCAGAGAACTTGACGGCATGCTCGTTGAGGCCGTTGGGTGTCAGCCAGCGCACCTCGCCGGTCGCCACGTCACACAGGCCCACGCGGTTATCGCCGCTGGCGTCAGAGGTGACGGCCAGCATTTTGCCGTCGGGACTCCAGGCGGCGGGTCTGTCCTTGGAGCCCTCTTTGACCTGAAGCAACCGCCGCCGCTGCCCGCCGTCTGCATCGCAGAGATAGATATCCTGGTTGACGAGATCCTGGGTCTCGTTGGTTGTGTAGGCGATCTGCGTGCCGTCAGGGCTCCACATGCCGCCCATAGCCGGAAAGGCGTGGTCGGTGAGCCGCACGTACTCCCGGCGATCCAGGTGCAGCTTGAAGAGATTCATCTGGCCTTTCAGGTTGGCATTGACCAGCAGCCACTCGTCGTCGGGGCTGAATTCCAGCACGTGCTCCTGGACGGTGGGGTTGTCGGTCAGTTGCGTCACCTCGCCGGTCTGAACATCCATGCGGAACAGGTTGTGCTGCTCGTCGCCATCTTTGTCCTTGCCAAAGACAAAACTCTGGCCGTCCCGCGACCAGACAAAGCCGGTACGGATCGCGCGAGGCACTTCGCCGTGGCTTACCTGGGCCATCTCGCCGGTCGTCAGGTCGAGCACGTGGAGTTCCATGCGGCCGGTCTTGTCCCAATAGAAAGCCACCTTGTCCCGTTGCCAGGAGACAGTGGGCAGCCAGAACGAGGGCAAACGGGCAAGCTCTTTGAGAGGAATGTTACTGTGGCCAGGTTTGAAGGTTGGCATTTGATTTACTCCTTGATTTTGGTAGTTGAAAAGTTAGAAGGTTGGAAGGTTCGGCGGACAAAAGTACGGTTATTATACTCTTTCTGTCAAAAAGCAAGGACAAAGATCAGATCATTGACGTTCGTATTCGTCGGGCCGGTCACAATCAAATCC
>CAYVPU010000016.1:0-12211 GCA_964453885.1 uncultured Anaerolineae bacterium
TCTTCTCTAGAAAGCATACTCGGTCTCCTCTCTACCCTCAAATTCCCAGATAGACTTTTGGGTAGCGGGATCATCAAGAAAGAGATTCTTGCCTGATCCCCACATGACGATCTGTCTGCTCTCCAGCACATGGCCTCCCCGAGCAAGCCTCAGGACCTTGATCACGTCGTAGAAGACTAAAAGGATCGTCATGCCCTTCTGGGACTGATTTCGCAACTCTTGGTGGCGCTTATTACTCTGATGTGTACACCATCCTTGAAATATCCGACATCTTTATAGCCCCCATTTCTTTCTAACAATCTGGTAACCAACTTTTCTTGTCCCTCCCCTATTTCAAAAACCAATATTCCTTCAGGTTTCAACATCGAAAAGGAATCGGCAATGAGTCTGCGGAAAAAACCAATACCGTATGCCCCTGCATCGAGTGCAACACTTGGTTCGTAGTCAATGACCGCTTGAGGTAGTCTACAGAGTGAGGCTGTAGGGATATAGGGAGGGTTACAGACAATCAAGTCTATTCGCCCCTCGTATGCCAAACCATGAAACGAGGAGAAAAGGTCCCCACAGAAAAGCGAAACCCTCTCTTGCAGACCAAATTCGTTTACATTCTTTTGCGCAATCTCTATCGCTGCAGGACTAATGTCAGAGGCCAATATCCTGGTGTTATCCGAGTTCATTGCAAGGGAGACTGCTATGTTTCCACATCCTGTGCCCATGTCAATGATGGTTAGATCATTTTTAAATTCCTGCTTTTTTCTAATAAGGCTCAAAGTGGCTTTTACCAACAATTCGGTCTCTTCCCTGGGGATTAAAGTATCCGGGGAGCAGAAAAACCTGAGCCCCATAAAAGTTGCCCTCCCGATGATATATTCCAGGGGCATTCCTTCTTTTCTTTTTTGTGCCAGGTAAAGCAAATCTATTTTCTCTTGTCTAAGGAAAGATAGATCCATCTTCCTTAACGCTCCCTCTGACAAAAGGTCAAATAGTTGCACGGTCTCAAGCAAGGGGTTTTCAGCCCCATTCGTCCGAAAAGCATCGTAGTTCTGCAAGAAATCATCAAACATGAGTACCCTCCATTAAAAGTTGTCCGGCATATAACCTCTGCCGCGTCGGGCCGGCTGGCGCACAAGGCCCACATGTTGGTCATCACACGTAAAGGTTTCCGTGCTTGAGGTCGCCACCGACTCAAAGACAAGGTAATGATGAGTCAAACGTAGACCCTTCTCACAATGCAAGACTGATTGTCAGCGCCGGACGATGGCCCATACAGGCGGAAGGAGACAACCCCTCTGGCAATCCGCTTTTCCAACTCGGCTCGCTGACCCACATCGAGCACAAAAACGTGCGTCTTTTCCCTGCTCAGATCGACGCTACTCAGAACCAGCGATAAAGTATGAGTCACAGAGGCCTGATGGATCCGATCAAAACCGTGCAAGGGCCATTCGGGATCAACGTCAGTGCCCAGCATCTGCAGAGACCAACTTCCGCCGTCCCCAAGCCTCTGACCATCCAGGCCGATTAATTCCACCGCCGCATAGTGAATCAAAGACCCCGGTGTTATAAAAGAGATGTCGAACTGAAAAGCGCCGTGGAAAACGTTCCCCTCAAGAACCCCTGTGTAGAGATGCGCTTCCCCAAAGTGATTCCCTTCCTCACTGCTGACCACCCAGCCCACCCGGTTGACGTGAGGTCTCAGCGCATAAATGATGCCGCTTTCCGGTGGCAGCAGCGTCGGCGTGGGGCTGGGGGCAGGAGTCGGCAAGAGAGTGGATGTCACAGTGGGCGTTCGGGTGGGCACTGGCGTTGGGGTGCCCGCCATTGTCAATCCCAGCGTTGCGGTTGCTTGACCTGAACCAACAAAAGAGGGAAGACCAAATTGTAATAAGAACAGCGCCAAAAAAGTAGCACCCACAACCAGCAGGGCCTGCAACCAAAAGGGCATATCCCGGAGAAATCGGCCTAACGAGAAGCGTCCCATAACTATCGAGTTACCAATCCTGTGTCATCCTGTCAATCGAGCTAACCCTCACGTCTCAACTATTATAGCCACAGAAAGTAAGATTCGAGTTATAGAAAAGTTAGAACTTTGTTAGAAATGCCGAACCCGGCGAACTGTGACCGCCAAGAACGGCCTCTCATAACCACTACAGGGAAGCCACAAAGCGGGCCACGGCTTTTCCCACCTCTTGAGAACGTTCCAGCATGACCATGTGCCCGGCGTTCGCCACCAATGCCAATTGCCCGCCGCGAATGTTGTGGGCCAAAAAGCTGGCGTACTTGACCGGCGTCAACTGGTCGGCTGTGCCAGTGATGACCAGCGTGGGTGTACGGATCTCGCCCAGCCGGGCCATGATGTCAAAGGCGTCACAGGCCAAAAAATCGCCGTGCATCACTTTAGGCGAGGTGTCGAGCATCACCTGCTGGCCCAGGCGCTTGAGTTCCTCCGGCGCGTCGGGGCCATAAACAAAGTCGCCGATGAGCCCTACCACAGCTTCGAAATCCTCCAGGATGCCCTGCAGAATAGCCGGCACCACCCGCAGCCTGGCCCCAGTGCCGATCAGCACCAACCCCCGCACTCGTTCTGGATGTGACAAGGCCATCTCCAGCGCCACCGCACCGCCCATAGAGTGACCTACTATGACAACATTCCTCAGGTTCAGGATGTCCAGAAACGAGATCAACACCTTCACGTATTCGCCGATCGTCTGGCGGCCCGATCCGGTAGACCTGCCGTGCCCCGGCAAATCCAGCGCATACACTATCGCCCTCGGCAGCCGCCGGATTTCAGACGGCCAGCTCAGGTGACTGCCCCCCGCCCCGTGCACACACACCACGGCCCGCACTTCGCCCACAGGCTCCAGGGCGTCATGCCGGGCGTAAAAGATACGCTCGCTGCCTGAATCATCCAGTTGTGCGTAAGGTATGAAACTCGCTCCTTCTTTAGTCGCCGTGAAGTGTCTTGGTTGCTGCCACCGCTTCGGCGTGGATTGTCAAATCCACGCCCTGGCCGCCGAACCTGGCATTTAGTATAGTTTACGACGATCCGCGCATTTACGCAAGTCTTACCCGAAATTTACGCAAACTTTACGCCATTCAATTCCAAATGTGGTATAATCGTATATGAGCGTCTTGAGCACCTGGACCCTTCTAGCGCGTTGTTTCGACACAAGAGCGCCCTTTGAGATCATCACCGCACGCCCTCATGCCACTCAATACATCTCTGTTTGTTGCAATGGTCGTCAACACTGTGCTGGGAAAACATCCGGTTTACGCATCATGCACACAAGGAGATTATGTCCAATGTCTCGAAAGTTTTTCCTCATCCGTAGTTTGTTGCTCCTCTCTCTCTGTCTCCCACTGGCATCCCCACTGGCCTTGGCCATGCCGACATCACACGGAAACCTGGGGCAGGGAGGCACAGTGCCGGCCGGCCCGGAGCCTGCTAGCCCAAAGGTCGACACCAACACGATTACGGGCTACGCGCGGACTGAAGAAGATGACCCGGTCGTGAATGCGCTCATCAGGGCACAAGAGTTCGGAGGCAGCGGGACTGTCGAAACGCTGACAGATGCCAGTGGCGCTTACACGCTGACCGTGCCCTGCCGAAATCAGCTCATAACCACTTGGACGGTTTCCGCCCATGTGACCGATACCACCGAGCCGAGCAATGTGGAGGCACCTTCTCTGCCAAAAACAACCAGCTTTACCAAGCCCAATTATTGCGACCAGACAAAGACTCTGAGCGACTTTGTCTTCAAGATAACGGGGCTGCCCGGTTCGATCCTGGGCCAGGTACTCATCCAAGGGAAGCCGGACATCGTCCCGACCTTTCCGGTGACCGTCACCGCCACCCAGTTGTCTGGAGGGCAGGCGAGCGTGTCGCAGCCGATTGACGCGGGGGGCTATTTTACCCTGACGGTCTCGACCGGCCTCTACTACCTGGTAAGCTTTGAGGCGGATTCCACCGACTATCACGACCCAATCTCCAGGATGGGATACGTTGACGAAACCTGGGATATGGGCGTCCTCTACCTGACCCCGGCTTTAGAGTTCGCCACCTTGAGCGGGGAGGTGCAAACAGCCGAGGGGGCACCGGCGCCCAACGTCCCGGTGATGGCGGTTCAGTTGGAACAGACCTGGCCGCCGGTATCAGGCGCGAGCCTGGAAGCGGCGGAGGCGACCTGGACCGATGCCGGCGGAGCGTTTACAATGAGCGTCCGCGCCGGCATGTGGTGGGTAGCAGTAGACTTTGGCGAGGAAGGCCACAACTATATGCCCCATCTCTTGGGGTGGCAAACCGTCAGGACCGTTGGCCCGGCCGGGACAGCCGATGATATCCTGCTGGTGGTGGACCCTGCCGATTCCCACATCCTGGGCACGCTGACCGAGGAAGAAGATGGCCCGCAAGCGGACGATGCCTGTGGCCTGGTGGCGACCTACAAAACTGACCGGCCGATGGCTATGGTCTATGACTATCGCCGCTTCACCGAAGGTGGCTTTGATTTACCCGTCATCTCTGGCACCTACTCCCTGGCCATCCAGCCGAATCCTGACATTGATCGCCTGCTGAATGCTTTGCCGGAGCCTCTTGGGATACAGCAAGCGCCCGAGTGCGCGGTGGGCAAGTATCTGGCGAAAACTCGCCACGGCGTGCAGGTGGGTCAAGGAGTAAGCGTCCCGATCACCATTCCCTTGCGGGTGGCGGATGTCACCATCTACGGCCGACTTGTAAACCAGGATGGCATAACCGTTACCGGGGTAAGCGGTCAGATCATAGGCTGGAGCCAGGGCAACTGGTCTGCCACAGAGGTGTACACGCCTACCGGTTCCGGCTACCTGAAGGCCAGCGAGGGCACCTGGTGGCTGGCTTATCACGTTGACCCGGAGTCTGGCTACAAAGCAGACCCTGGTGTGGCCAAGGTGACGGTTCCGCCAACCGCAACCGAGGTGAACGTAGACTTGCCGGTCGTGTTCAGCAATGCGTGGATTACCGGCACCGTGCTTGGCCCGGATGGGCAACCGCTGGCTTGCTCACCGGTGACAGGCATCAACCTGGGCACGCCAACGGCCGGCGGTGATTCAGATATAACCGATCAGGATGGTCAGTTCACCCTCTGGCTGGACTATGGCGACTACCTGGTGACGGCCTTTGAGCCGCCTGAATGGTGCGGCGAGAATGATGGGGAGACCTGGATCAGCCCGGAACTGCAGCGTGCGCGTCTTACGCCTTATCAGCCCATCCAAGAAGTGAACTTGCAGTTCCGTGCGGGTGACGCGACCATTGAAGGCCAGATACAGCTAGCAGAAACGACTACGATGGCCGATCTGCCGGGCGATTTCCGGATGCCTGCCGTCGTCTGGGCCGCCACGGTCGGTGGCCGCACCCGCACCCAGGCGCCCATGTCGGTGATCGGACACACGGGCGTGTACACCTTGCCGGCGCTGCAAGGTCAAACGTGGACGGTTGGCGCGGCTTACCTGGACCGGGATGGGGTGACTTTGTGGATCACCGAAACCCTGGTGACGGTGGATTCGGCTGCTGTCTCGTTAGACCTGACCTTGCACCAATTCTACAGCGTGACCGCAGTACTGATGCAATCTGTTGACCCCGACCAGTCGTTCTACAACGAGTTGGTTGACCGGGTTTCGGCCTACATCCCAGGCGGTGCCCTGACAAACAGTGGCACTATGTCAGCCGGTGCAATATCTCCCAATCCAGCATATCTATCTATAAACCCTTATTATATTATCACTTTGAAGCTAAAGCTGTTTTTAATCATGGATCTGTTCTTGCCTCCAGATTGGGCTCACATCTTGCATCACCACGGCAATTCTTTGCTTACCGATGAGCACAGCGGGAGCAGGACTACCATAGCTTCAAGCTCACCCCAGCCGCCAGAGGAGGTCGTTCTCATAAGCCCTTCTTATGAGGTTAGCGCAATGGATGATCGAGGAAATCCGGTCGTCGGCGAATTGAACCCTCCAGCAGCGATCCGTATTCCCTACGACGAGGACGAGGTGGCGACGCTAGGTTTCTCTGAGGACGACGTGCAGCCGCTTTGTTATAGCGAAACGCACGGTGGTTGGGGAGCGGTAGATAGCTTTGTGGTAGACCAGGATGCAGACGAGGTGGTGATCTTTGCCGACCACCTGGGAACCTACGCCCTGATCGCCACAAAGGTGCAGCATCAGATCTACCTGCCCCTGGTCCTGCGCGGGGAGTCCTCTCCCTGAGGTAAGGTCGCGACCTAGACGCAGAGTCATGCTCAAAAGCCACCCGCGAGATGATCGCGGGTGGCTTTCCTTGTGCAGTCGGATAGGGAGCCCTGGGACTTTGGGGGAAGGATCTTATTTAGGCATGTTAGCCAGGGCATTATAAGCCGGGCGAGGCGACCAGTTGGGATAGACAATGCCAAACCCTGCCTTTTCGTCGAATTTGCCGGAAACAGGGCCATAGTTGAGGTTCCAGAGGAACGTCGGTCCCACCCAGCCCCAGGCTTTGGACATCTGGAAAGCGCGCACGATATAGCTGGCCTGATCCTGCTCGGTGTTATAGTTGGCGTACTCGTAGCCAGAGGCTGGCGGCACACCCAGCCCGTGCACCGACGACCAGCCGAACTCGGTGGGCCACAACCGCTTGTTGCTATCGCCGTTGATGACCATGATGGTGCGATATTCTTCCATGGTGCTGCGGAAGAAAAAACTGGGGTGATCGCTGTGCGTGGGTGCAGCCGGCCCTTCTCCGAGTTTAGAGTCGGGGGGGTTGGCATAGCCGCTGGGGTGCACGCCGATGGCGTCGCAATGATGCTTGAGGCCAGCGTTGTACATCTGCTGCAGGTATGTGCGGTCGTCAATGGCTCTTGTCTGGCCGCCTGCTGGGTCGACTACTGTGCCAGCGGGGGTCAGCGCCCCAGAGACGACGACCGCGTTGGGGTCCTGTGCCTTGATGGCCCGGTAGGCCAGTTTGAGCAACTGTACATAGCGATTGGCGTCCAGAGGCTCGTTGCCCCACTCGTAGTGCAGATTTTGCTCGTTCCAGACTTCGTAAGCCTGGACACGACCCCGGTAACGAGCAGCCATCGCCCCCACAAAGTCGGCATAGTCTTGCAAGTTTTGGGGCGGACCCTCTATTCCCGGGCCATAGTCAGCGTTAGGGCCCCGGGCCCAACCAGGCGCCTTGACCACGCTGAGCAGCACTTTGACGCCGTTGAGTTGAGCGGCTTCCACCACTTTGTCAATGCCTGCCCAGCCATATTGCCCCTTGGCACCCTCGTGGTGCTTCCATTCGATCTGCACCTTTAGCCAGCGAAAGCCCAGTTGGTGAATGGCATCAAAGATCGGTTCCAGATTCTGGCCTACGGCGTGAGCCTGGATGCCATAGTCGAAGCCATAGCCCGCAGCAAGCGCCGCTGGAGCCGGCGGACTGGTGGGCAGCGGCTTGGGAGCGGGGGTGGAGGCAGAGACGGCAGTGGCCACAGGAGTGGCTGTGGGAGTGGGTGTCGGCGTGCCGGTCGGGGTGGAAGTGGCAGTGACCTCGGGAGTGGCGGTCGGAGTGGGCGTCAGCGTGTGCGCCACCACGCGCACTACGGCCACCTCTTTCTCCCCCACCGGCTCTCCGTCGGCAGCAATGACAACTGAATATTCGTAGACGCCCGGCGTCTTGGGCGCTTTCCACACCATCTCGGTTTCGTCCAGGGTGCGGGTGGTTTGAGCCAGTTGCCCGCCGACAGCGCTGCCCATCTCCCACACCACAGTAAACGTCGTCTCTTGCGGCCGCAACGCGCCGTTGGCATAGTCGCGGGCCACGGCCCACAGCCTGGGATCGCTCACTGGCTCTATCAGATGCTCAACCATAACGCCGCGCAGGCGATGGCGGGCCGCCAGTTGCAGTTTATGAGCCAGACTGGCCTCGTTCTCCAGCCAGATGGTGTGTGTCTCCTCCTGATCGTCGGTGTAATGGAACCAATAGGTTTGACTGCTCTCATCAAACTGGATGCCTGGCGAATCAGAGACGTTGATCAACGAAATGGTGACCTCTTCGCCAGGGGTCACGCTCCCTCTGGGCACGTCTACGGTGATGCGGCTGAGGAACGCCAGGGCTGCTGCATACGAGATGGAGGTCATTTCCTGGCTGCTCTGATCCACACCCTGGCCGCTGAGCACCAGCTGCAACTTGTGGCGATCCACCAGCCGGGTAGCCCAGGCTATCAACTGCTCTACCGGGCCAGTCTGGACATACTGGCGAGGGTCCGAGGGGCCTGGGAGGAGAATGACGTCAGCAATCTTGCCCAAAGCGCGCCAGTCATAGGCTCCCGTGTCCCAGTCTGCAGCAGAGACCTGGGTGGGCCAGGCCACGCGCACCGAGAGCGTCCGTCCCCCAGCGTGGAGTCGCTCGGCCAGATCCCCGACAAACGACGTCAAGTTCTCCTGCATCCCAGGACTGAGGTCGCGGTAGTCCAGCACAACGCCAGGATGATCCCCTTCGCGGGCAAAGGCGACGATGGCAGCAATGTGCTTCTGGCGCAGTACCTCGCTGCTCAGCACGTCCACAGTCAGATCACTACACACCACGCCGTCATCGCCCCAGTTGCGGACGACAGGTAGTACGTGCAAAGAGCCTCCACCTTGCGTGGCCAATTCACCGGGCACATCCAGCGTGCCGTTGTCGCTAAAGGTTGCGCCCACCGTATGGATCTCGCTCAAGGCCTGGCCAGCGTCGGTGGGCAGGGCAGCAAAAGGCGATAGATTGGCAGCGACGACCGGCTTTGGTGCCAGGGGTTGCATGGCCGCGAAAGCGATTATCTCTGGCAATGTCCCCAGCCGAGCGATGATCACCTCCCCTGCGCCGATGACAGCGATGGGCATCCAATTCCAGGCCTGTCCATCCCAGACATACAGGTCGAGCGTGTGGTACGGTTCGGCGTCGTTGGGAATGGGTATGGTGAGAAGAACATCTGAGGGAGACGCACCCCGACGCTGCACTTCGTAAAGAGGGCTTTTCATAGAGAGGTGGAACGGCAGAGCAGCGACGGCAGGCAGCAGGTGTTCATCAGCCAAGCCCTCCAGGAAGTTCAGTCGGGGCACCGACGACAGTCTGAGATGGAGCTTTTCGTCCAGTGGTTGCTCGGGCACAGTGACCTGCGCGCCATCGGGGTCTTGCACGGACCAGACGGCGTTTCGCCCTTCACCAATAACGGTAAAGCCGGCCTGCAAAAAACGACTGCCCAGGGAAAAGGGCGGCAGCAATAGCCCCGCCACCACCAGGACAGGGATGAAGAGCCAGCGAGTCAGTTCGACGAATCTGCTCTCGTAAGACATTCTTTTCAATCTTTCAAAACATCCCGCTGGAGGCGGTCCACCAAGGCACGGCTGATCCAGATGTCGTGGCGGTCGGCGATTTCTGTAAAGTACAGATCCAGACCCCTAAGCCACTGATGCGGAATTTCGACCGCGACAACCTTTTCCACGATCATTCGCTCCTTCCACCGAATGGTCACGGTCGAGGGGGAGATTGGGGCCACTGGTTACCAAGACCTATGTGGTCTCGGCAAACCTCGAAAGTCTGCAACCATATCTTTTCCCCCGCGACACCATCGTCAATGTTTGCTGAGTCTATTGTACCCCATGCCAGACGATGCGTCAAGCAGCTTCTCTCGGGCAGTATGGTCATGTGGTTCTCGCGATAGAACCGGCTGAGAGGTTCTCATACCTTGTGCTGCCGCACCGTGGCAAGCGCGGTTCCCGTCATTGCTTGGGCATATTTTTCAGGCGCAAGTAGGCCGGTCGCAATTGGGCGGTGGGATAGCCCGGCTTGGTGATGGCCCACCAATACTGCTCGTCATCTGGCGTCCAATCGTGATCAGCTATGTAGATCAGGCTCATCAGGCCGATCCATGGTCGCCAGTGCTCCCTGGCATACTGGTAGGCGCGCACCAGGTAATCGGCCTTTTCTTCCTCAGACACTGCGTGCCAAAAGTAGGTCGACTCGGGTCGGGGATCGCTGGTCCAGCCAAACTCCAGGAGGGCCACCTGTTTAGTCGCGTCGCCGTTTTGCGCCATCACCAGGCGCATGTCCTCAACGTGCCGGAAGCAATAGACCCGTTTACGCCCTAGAGGGCTGGGGTCGCCGTTGTGAAGATTCGGGTCGGTCGCCACAACAACAGGATCCGTTTCCGGCGGGACCTTGTAGCCCGCGCCGTGAACGCCCAGCACGTCAAAGTAAGGGGCAGCGCCAGCGTCGTACATTTGTTGGAGAAAGACCGTGTCGGGCACAGCCACGTCATCCCAGCGGGTGGTGGGCGCCAGGCCGGCCGAGATGACAATAGCATCGGGATCGGCCCCCTTGATGCGCTGGTAAGCGATTTTGAGCAGTTTAACGTATTCGTCCGAATTGGGAGGACGGTCGCCCCATTCACGGGCCAGGTTTGGTTCATTCCAGATTTCGTAGGCCTGGATACGACCCCGATAGCGCTCAGCCATGGCTTGCAAAAGATCACCATAGTCTTCATAGTTGGCCGGAGGGCCGTTGTTCGCCGTGCTGGCCCACACTGGCTGGTGGTCTACCCGCACGACCATCTTGAGGCCATACTGCTGGGCTTGCTCCACGATACGATCTGGCACCGTCCAATCCAGGTGTCCCTTGCCCGCGCCCTCAATGTCGCGCCAGCCAAAGTTGATCTTGAGCCAGCCAAAGCCCGCATCCTTGACCAGCCCCATGTCCCGGTCCGAGACTTCGATCCGCCACCAGGGAAAGATCTGCATGCCATAGGCCAGCGAGTCCATAAACTGCTGGACAGCAGGTGTGGCAGTCAGTGTCGGGGTGGGCTGCGGGGAGGGCAATTCGACGGTGCTTGTGGTGAGCTCTTTGTCCCGACCCTCGTCAAGTTCAGGGCTGAGCTCAGGGGGGGGCGTAGTCGAAGGGCTCACCGCAGGCGTGAACGCGGCAGTAACCACGCCCGATGTCGGCGTCGGCGTCAAGCTGGCACAACTCTGCCCAGTCAGGCCTACCACGGCCAGGATAATGGCCGAGAAAAACAGGCTGGCGACCAGTCCAGGCGTTTTTTTCTCATCCGCATCTTTCCACCAATTCACATCCGCATCTTTCCGCCGGTCTGCACTCTTACTTGGGCATATCCCGGAGTGAGATATAAACCGGCAGGGGAGAACCATCGTACTCAATGATGCTCCACATGGCCTGCTCCGAATCGGGCACGATCTGACGGAAATTCAGGTTCCATAGGAACATCGGTCCCACCCAACCCCACGACTTGGCCATCTGGAAGGCTCTCACCGTCCAATCACGCTGCTCGTCCAGAGTGTTGTCGGCGGCGTACTTGCGGCCATCCGGTGGGTCGGGCTCTACGGCCCAGCCAAACTCGGTGACCCACAAGAGTTTGCCCCCATCGCCGTTCTGTGTCATGATCTGCCGGTAGGTTTCCAACACTCCGCTGAAGCTCCAACTGTAGTGCGGGGTATCCCACAGGCCCCGGAACTGCGCCGAAGGATCCTGGTAGGTCCGCCAGTCCACGTCGGGCGGGATGTTGTAGCCGCTGGGGTGAACGCCCACACCATCACAATAGTCCCTGAAGCCAGCCTGGTACATTTGGCGGAGGTACGTCGCGTCTTCGACAGCCAACAGCCGGCCATCAAGGCCTGGCACCGTGCCAGCCGGAGTCAGCGCACCAGAGATAACCAGCGCCTGCGGATCGGCGGCTTTGATGGCCTTATAGGTGGCGGCCAGCAGTTGGACGTAGCGGGCCGCGTCAATCTGTTCGTTGCCCCACTCGTAGTGCAGGTTTTGCTCGTTCCAGATTTCGTAGGCCTGCACCCGGCCTTTGTAACGGGTGGCCATAGCCCCCAAAAAGTCGGCAAAATCCTGCGGATCGGCCGGCGGTCCTTCGGCGCTGGTGTCAGGATTGGGGCCCCTGGCCCAATCAGGGGCCTTGACCACGCTCAGAAGGAGATAGATGCCATTCCTGTCACAGGTCTCTACCATCCGATCCATCTCGGCCCAGTCGTATTGGTCTTTAACCGGCTCGAATTTCTCCCACTCGATCTGTTGTTTCAGCCACTGGAAAGCCAACTCTTTGACCGCTTTGACTGTGTCGTCGTGGCCGACGCCGATCATGTGGGCCTGCAGACCGTAGCCAAAGGTGTTGACTGCCAGCGGTCTGGGGGTGGCGGTCGGTGGGACGGGAGTGTCTGTGGGTGG